>JBKPSR010000074.1:0-26103 GCA_046735115.1 Actinomycetota bacterium | reverse complement strand
GCGCCACCCAGAGGTCCGCCACGACCCGAAGGCTACTCTCCGGCCCAGTGGATCGAGACGAGCGCTTTTGGCCCGCCCGCATCCGCTGGCGTCTCCGCGGCGCTTGGATGTGGCCCACCTTCATCGTCGTCACGCTGGTCGACGGCCTGATCCTCCACAAGCTGCCGCCGGTCGGGACGGGCGTGGACCTGATCCCGGGGATCCTCCTCGCCACCTTCGGCAATCTCGTGCTGGTCGGCGCCGTCGCGCCCTGGCTGGCGCGGCGCACCTGGAACCGCCGGCCGGCGGCCGAGCCCGGCGCGCCGCCGCGCGCCCAGCTGGAGGTGCTGGCGGACCGGATCGGAACCGGGCTCCTGCTCGCCACGATCCTCGGGGTGGTCGCGGCCGGCCTGGCCGCGCGGCCCATCGTCGTGTCCGAGACCGAGGACACGCAGCGAAACGCCGAGGCCTTCCGCTCGCTGATCCTGAACGGCGGCGACCCCGAGCTGATCCGCAACCTCGAGACGGCCAACACGGTGCGTCTCGGGGAGGACTTCTTCCGCACGTGCGTCGCGCGCGACGACCGGAGGCACTACTACTGCGCGTTCATAGACACGAGCAAGCATCCGGCCGACGTCGATGTCGACCGGAGCGCCGAGCCGAACTCCGTCTACAAGGTGCGCTAGACGCCGGGCACCGGCGCGAGCTCACCGCCGGCTCGCACCTCGAACAGCTCGAGCCGGTTGCGTCCGGGACGCAGCGCGGCCTCGGGAAAGATGAGCGAGAAGAACTCGAGCCGCTTGCGGGTCAGGTCGAAGCTCCGGCCGGTGGCCTCGATGCGCCCATTCACGGCCAGGGCCAGATCGGCGTGGCGGCCGATTGGAATCCCGTGGAGTGCTCCGATCACGCGCGTGGGCTCCAGGCGCCTGTGCCTCGAGACGCGCGCGTACACCGAGCCGTGCACCAGAGCCGCGCCCGCGGGCGCGGGCTCGCCCAGGCGGAGTCGGGACACCGGCCGGTCGAGCAGCTCGCGGTGCGGGCCGATCCGGTAGGCCCGCGCCCAGGGGTCGCCGTACAGGAGCAGGCTTTCGGCACCGGTGCCGAAGAGCCGTGCCCAGCGCAGGCGGGTGCGCGCGCGGCGCTCCAGGAGAGCGGGCAGGCCGATGCGCACGACGTGCGCGAAGTCCCGGGTCCGCACCGCGATTCCGGTCCGCCGCTTCACCTCCTCGGAGAACGCCGAGCGGCCGTCCTGTTTGTAGAAGACCTTCGTCCCGAGCAGGTCCGCGACCGTGGCCACCAGGTCGAGGTTGCTCGCGAGGGCATCGTCGACCTTGCCCTCCATCTGCCCGGGCGCCTTGACGAACAGCGGCACCGGGGCGATCTCCTCGACGTTGCGGTCGCTGAGCAGCCGCCGGCTCTGGACGCCGAGCCTGAATGAGTAGCCGTGGTCCGCCGTCACCACGATCAGCGCACGCTCGAGCAGGCCCGTGCGCCGGAGTCGCTTCAGCAGCTCGCCGACGAGGCGGTCCGTGTAGCCGACCTGCAACAGGTGACGGAGGTGGTTGTGGGCGGAGAGCTCGGGGTCGTCGAAGCCAGGTGGGTGGTTGATGGTCGGAATCGGCTCGATGCCGGCCGGGCGGCTCTGATGGCCGGAGGGGAGGTAGAGCCATGGCTCGTGCGGCATCAGCGCGTGGTGGAAGTAGAAGGTCGGTTCCGGCCGTCGTCGAATCGACCCGAGCCACTTGTGGAAGCGCGCCGGCCGCCCGGCCCCGGAGAGGCGCGGAAGCACGCCGGGGCGCCTCGTGCGCGCGCCGGGGCAGATGTCCGGCGGGCACACCGCGGATGCGGACTCCACCTTGAAGACCTCGTAGCCGAGCCGATCCATGACGTGGAAGATGCTCGGCTTGTGGCTCCGCACGTCCGGGGCCGTCCGCTCCCGCGGCCGGCGGCCGTCCAGGATGGCCGGCACCGCCTTGAACGTGGAGTCGTAGACCGTGTGCGCGTTCGGGAACCAGGTCGAGATCGACGCGAGCTCGGCGAAGTTGGGGAAGCGCTCGGCGTCGATGCTGCCGTCGGGGCGCAGCAGGTCGTCGGCCGGGAACTCGTCGAACACGACGAAGACGACGGGCGGGTGGCGCACGGCCGACTCGGCGGGGTCCTCGTCACCCGGCAGGCTGCAACCCGCGAGCAGCAGCGCCGCGGCCAGCTCAGCTGCGAGCCAGCACCGCCGTTGCGCCGTCGTCGGAAACCTGGAGGACCTCAATCCTGTTGCGCCCCTCGCGCAGGGAGTCCTCAGGAACCATGACGGAATAGCTCTCCACCTTCTCGCCACGCAGGTGGAAGCTTCGCCCAACCGCCTCGATCCGGCCATTCACCGCGACGGCGAGGTCGCGCTCATGCCGGGGGCCGGAGCCCTCGATGCGGCCCGCCACCTGGCACGGCACCACTCCGCGGGAGCGGCGCACGCGCTCGAACGAGCTCGCGAGCGCGAGTGTCGCCTGCACACGCGTCGCCGCGGGGGCGGCGCCTACCCTCTGGCCGATCAGGTCGCGGTGCGGGCCGAACGCCGTGAAGAGGCTAGGCCAGTCGCCCGAGCCGAGCTCTCGTAGGCGGCGGCGCACGACCGCCGCGCGGCGGGCCAGCCACCTGCGCTTCGAGATCCTCACGATCGAGCTGAAGTCGCGTTTCACGATCGTCACGGTCCGCCGTGCCCGCACGGCGGGCGAGAAGGCGGAGCGGCCGTCGGCGCGGTAGCCGAGCGGGATGTTCAGGACGTCCGCGATCGTCGGCGTCACGTCGAGCGTCCGGGCGAGCGAGTCGCTAACCCGGCGGGCCGGGCGCCCGGGCCGCTTTACGATCATCGGCACCGGTCCGATCTCGTCCACATTCGAGCGGTCGAGGAGCCGCCTCGTCGGCACACCAACCTTCCAGGCGAAGCCGTGGTCGGCCGTCACGACGATCAGCGTGTCGTCGTACATGCCCTGGTCCTTCAGGCGCGCGACAACGCGCCCAAGGAGCCGATCCGCGAACCCGAGCTGAAGCAGCTGCCGTTGCTCGTTGTGGTGCCTCAGGAAGTCGTCGTAGAAGCCGGGAATCGTCTGCATGCCGGGCAGCAGCTCCGGGCCGTCGGGGCGCGTCATCCGCCCGTCGGGCAGGTACACCCACGGGCCGTGCGGCAGCAGGGCATGCTTCATCCAGAAGGTGGGACGCGAGCTCGCGTGGATCGAGCGGATGAAGCGCTCGAACCGCTGCGCGCGCTCTCCCTTCAGCTTCGGGAGGATCGCCGGCCGCCTCGTGCGTTCGCTCGGGCAGTAGCGGTGCGGGCAGAGCGCGGTCGCTTCCTCCGAGGTGACGATCCGGTAGCCGCGGCTGCCGAGCGCCGTGAAGATCGACCGCGGGTGGTCTTGCACCGTCGGCGCCGTGCCCCTGCGCGGCGCGACTCCGTCCAGGACCAGCGGCACCGCTTTGGTGGTGGAGTCGTACGAGGTGTGGGCGTTTCGGAACCAGGTGCCGTCGCGCGCCAGCGCCGCGAAGTGCGGGTAGCGGCCGGCGTCGATCCTCCCGTTCGGGCCGAGGAGGATGTCGCCGTCGAACTCGTCGAAGACGATCAGGACCACGTGCGGCCGGCTGGGCTTGGCCGTGCGGGCGCCCGCGCCGGCCGCGTCTTCGCCGGCGACCGAGCAGCCGCACAGCAAGATCCCCGCCAACAGCGTCAACGCCAAGGCCCGCACGCCAGCGCAATTTAGCCAGCTGAGCTCAGCCGGCTGCTAACAAGTTGCAATCAAGGTGCCGGGCGAGCCCCTCGCCGCCCCAACGCATCACGACGTTGTGGTTGTGCTCGAAGACCGGGCGCGCGACGGGCGCGAGCAGGTTCATCCAGGACTTGGTGGTCCGCACTTTCCACTCGTAGGTCACCGCGGTCACGCCGCCCTGCTCGAAAAGCCGCCAGTGGCCGGTGCCGGTGAGCCCGCCGGCCGCGTCCCCGCTCATCGAGAGCGGCTCGTTGAGCTCGCGGACGGTGAACTCGAACTCGAGCTCGTACGGGATGCGGCTCCGCCACGCGATCCGGTAGCGCTCGTCCGGCTCCAGCACGATGACGCGCTGGACGCCGCGCCACCACTCGGGCCAGCGCTCCGCGTCGCGGAGCGCCCACCAGACGGCCCGGCGCTCGGCGTCGAGCAGCCAGGCCGTCAGGAATCTGTACGTGGACGACATCACTCCGTCGCGGGCCCCGCCCGCGACCTCGTGCCCTACGCCTCGAGGTTCACCATCACGTGCTTGACGATGGTGTAGTCCTCGAGCGAGTACTTCGACATGTCCTTGCCGTAGCCGGACTGCTTGAACCCGCCGTGCGGCATCTCCGTCGCCATGGTGATGTGGTCGTTGATCCAGACCGTTCCGAAGCGGATCGCGTTCGCCACACGGTGCGCCCGGCCGATGTCGCGTGTCCATACCGAGGCCGCCAGGCCGTAGCGCGTGCCGTTGGCCCACTCGATCGCCTTGGCCTCGTCGTCGAACTGCTGCACGGTCATGACGGGGCCGAAGATCTCGCTCTGGACCATCTCGTCGTCCTGCTGCAGCCCGGCGATCACCGTCGGCTCGATGAACGTGCCCGGCAGGTCCGGCTCCTTGCCGCCCGTGACGATCTCGGCGTGCTCGGGCTTGCGCTGGAAGAACCCCTCGACCCGCTCGCGCTGGCGCTGTGAGTTGACCGGGCCGAGCGTCGTCTCGGGGTCGAACGTGTCGCCCACCTTGTAGCCCTTGGCCTCATCGGCGAGGCCGTTCACGACGGCGTCGTAGACCTTCGACGAAGCGAGGACGCGCGTGGCCGCCGTGCAGTCCTGCCCGGCGTTGTAGAGCGCCGTGCCCGCGATCGTCTCGAGCGCCGTGCTCATGTCCACGTCGTCGAAGACGATCACCGGAGCCTTGCCGCCGAGCTCGAGGTGCACACGCTTCAGCGTGTCGGCCGCGCTCCTGGCGATCCACTTGCCGGTCTCCGGCGAGCCGGTGAGCGAGACCATGTCGATGTCCGGGTGGGTCACGAGCGACGAGCCGGCCGGCTGCCCGTGCCCGGTGATCACGTTGAAGACGCCCTTCGGCAGCACCTCGGCCGCGTACTCGGCGAGCTTCACGGTCGTGATCGGGGTCGTCTCGGCCGGCTTCAGGACGATGGTGCATCCCGCCGCCAGCGCCGGGCCGATCTTCCACGCGGCCATCATGAGCGGGTAGTTCCAGGGCGTGATCTGGCCGACCACTCCCGTCGGCTCGCGCCTGATCAGCGAGGTGCGCCCACTCACGTACTCCCCTGAGGCCTGGCCCTCCGGTACGCGGGCGGCGCCCGCGAAGAAGCGGAGCGTGTCGCTCACGGCCGGCATCTCGTCCTCGAGGAACGCGTTGCGCGGCTTCCCGGCGTCCGCCGCCTCGAGGTCCGCGAGCTCCTCGGCATGCTCGTCGAGCAGGTCCGCGAGCTTCAGCATCGCGCCGGCCCGCTCGGACGGTGTGGTGGTGGCCCAGGCGGGGAAGGCCGCCTTCGCCGCGCCCACAGCGCGGTTCACGTCCTCCTCGCTGGACAGCGGCATGTCGGCGATCACCTCGCCGTTGGCGGGATTCGTCACCTCCTCCGCCTCGCCGCTCGCGGCGTCGACGAAGTCGCCATTGATGAAGTTCCGGAGCTTGGTCTTGCTGATCGTTGCCATCTCGGGTCTCCTCCTCGGGCTAGGCGGTCACGCCCAGTACGTCTTCCACGTGTGTGTACGGCATTCCGGTGCCCTCGGCCACGGCCTCGTGCGTGACCTTGCCATCCGCGACGTTGACGCCCGGCTTCAGACCGGGCACCTTCTCGATCGCTCCCACGAGGCCGTGGTCAGCGAGCGCGAGCACGTAGGGCAGCGTGGCGTTGGTGAGCGCGAACGTCGAGGTCACGGGCACGGCGCCCGGCATGTTCGCGACGCAGTAGTGGGTCACCCCGTCTACCTCGTAGACGGGGTCCGAGTGCGTGGTGGGGCGCGAGGTCTCGAAGCAGCCGCCCTGGTCGATCGACACGTCCACGAGCACTGCGCGCTCCTTCATCAGGCCCAGCTGATTGCGCCTCACGACGTACGGGGCGCGCGCGCCGTGGATCAGCACCGCGCCGATCACGAGGTCGGCGCGCGGCAGCATCTCCTCGACCGCGAGAGTGGACGAGTAGACGGTGGAGGCGCGGCCGCCGAACGCTACGTCGAGCTCGCGCAGTCGGTCGATGTTGCGGTCGTACACGAACACGTCGGCCTCCATGCCGATCGCGATGAACGCCGCGTTCTGACCGACCACGCCGCCGCCGATGATCATCACGGTCGCGGCCGCGACGCCCGGCACGCCGCCGAGCAGCACGCCGCGGCCGCCCAGCGGACGCTCCAGGTAGTACGCGCCGGCCTGCGTGGCGATCTTGCCGGCCACCTCGCTCATCGGCGCGAGCAGCGGCAGGTGCCCGTGCTCGTCCACGACGGTCTCGTAGGCCACGCAGGTGGCGCCGGACTCGACGAGCCCCTTGGTCAGATCGGGGGCGGGGGCAAGGTGCAGGTACGTGAAGAGGAGGTGGCCCGGCCGCAGCATCTCGACCTCCTGGGGCTGCGGCTCCTTGACGCCGAGGATCATCTCGGCCTCCTCGAAGACCGAGGCGGCGTCCGGCGCGATGCGCGCGCCCTGAGCCGTGTACTCCTCGTCCGGGATCGTGCTCCCTACGCCCGCGCCCGACTGGATCAGCACCTCGTGCCCGTGCTCGACCAGCTCCCTCACGCCCGCGGGCGTGAGGGCCACGCGGTACTCGTCCGTCTTGATCTCCGTCGGAACCCCGACCTTCATGTGATGCCTGTCCTCCCTCTCATTACGTGACCAGCTCGCGAGCTCGCAGCGCCAGCCAGAACTCGATCCGGTCGCGCGCCACCGACAGGTCGCGCCCGGTCAGCTGCTCCACTCGCCTGATGCGGTACCGCAGCGTGTGCCTGTGGCAGTAGAGCTCGCGCGCGGCGCGCTCCCACTGGCCGTTCTGCTCGATGAACGCCTCTAGCGAGCGGATCAGCTCATCACCGTACTCTCCGCTCGCGTCTTCGAGCGGGCCGAGCACGCTGTCGCAGTAGAGCCGCAGGGCGTCGTCGTCCTGGAGCGAGAGCAGCAGCTGGAAGGCGCCCAGGTCCCGGTAGGACGCCACCGGCGGCGACGAGCCGTTGGCCAGCTCGGCAGCCTCGAGCGCGCAGCGCGCCTCGTGGAACGTCCGCCGCAGCGCGCCCACGGGTGCAGCCCGTGACGCCGCCGCCCGGACGGGCTCGCCGTCGTCGACGAGTGCCTCGCGCGCCCGGCCGGCGAGTGCGATCGGGTCGACGCCGTCGCGCGCGTCGACGACCGCGCACAGGAGGCGGTCACGCGTCGCGACGAGAGCGCCGATGTTCGTGTCCGCCAGAAAGCGGTCGAGCTCGGCCTCGGCCTGCGGAACGGGGGAGCCGTCGCCACCGGCAAACACCAGCACCGCCGCGCTCTGGCCGATGCCGAACGGCCGCAGCCGCATCGCGAGCTCCTCCTCGGAGAGCCGGCCGGTGAGTGCCTCCGCCAGCACGTCGCCCGCCAGCCGGCGCTCCGTGTCACGCATCGCGCGCTGACGCATCAGCTCGAGCGCCACGACCGTCACGGCCTGCTGGAGGATTAGCCGCTCGAAGTCGCCGAGCCCGCCCGTGTCCCGGGCCGCCACGAGCCACGCCTGCGGCGCGCCGCGTCCGCGGAGCGAGACAGGCAGCACCAGCGAGCGCCCGGCGATATCCGGATGGTCGGGTGCGAACTCGGAGTTCTCGACGCTCCGGCTGCCGCTGCCGGTGAGCTCCTCGCTCCGCCGCACGACCTCCTCACGCACCTGCCCCATCGCGGCCTCGGGGATCTGGCGCCTGAATGCCTTCGAGGAGATCGTCTCCCCGCGGCCGGAGAGCACGCAGACCGCGCCTCCGGTGGCGGCCGCCAGCGCGCGCACGACCTCGTCGAGGCCGCTCTCCTCGAGCACGAGCCGCTCGAGCCGCTTATGGATCGCGATCCCGCGCTGGAGCACCTCGTACTGCTCGTTCACCAGCCGGGTGAAAGCCTTCTCCGTCAGCGCGATGAACGGCAGCTCGTACGGCACCTCGAACACCGGGAAGTCCAGCTCGGCGGCCTCCTCGAGCAGGGCCGCCGGCAGCCCGTCGTGATCGAAGCCGGTGCCGAACCCGAGCCCCGCCAGGTGATGCCTGGACAAGAGGCGCGCGAACTCGCGCTGGCGCTTGTCCGAGTCGAGCTGGATGCCGGTGGTCAGGAGCAGCTCGCCGCCCGACAGCCAGGGCGTCGGGTCGAGCAGTTCCGAGATGTGCACCCAGCGAACGGGCGCGTCCGCTCCATCCTCGCCCGTAGCGAGCTCGAGCCCCATCTCGGACACGAGCCCTCTTACGGTGAGCATCGGATCAGTGGCGGACGATCCTGTCCCAGGCCTCGGTCAGCACCTGGCGCAGGACTCGGTCGATGATCTCGAACTCCTCGCTGTCGGCGATGAGCGGCGGGGAGAGCTGGATGACGGGGTCGCCGCGGTCGTCGGCGCGGCAGATCAGCCCATTCTTGAAGAGCTCGCCGGACATAAACCCGCGGAGCAGCTGCTCGCCCTCCTCGTCCGTGAAGCTCTCCTTAGTCTCCTTGTCCTTAACGAGCTCGAGCGCGTGGAAGTAGCCGGCGCCCCGTACGTCGCCCACGATCGGGAGGTCCTCCTGCAGCTTGTCGATCATCCCGCGGAACTCGTTCTCCTTCGCGCGCACGTGCCCGCAGAGGTCCTCGCGCTCGAAGATGTCGAGGTTCGCGAGCGCAACCGCAGCGGAGACCGGATGGCCACCGAAGGTGATGCCGTGCGTGAACGTGTTCGTGCCCTCCATGAACGGCTCGGCCACGCGGTCCGACGTGATCACCGCGCCCATCGGCGCGTACGAGGAGGTCAGCCCCTTCGCCGTGGTGATCACGTCCGGCTCGACGTTGAAGCGCTCGACGCCGAAGTAGTGGCCGAGGCGGCCCCAGGAGCAGATCACCTCGTCGGCGATCAGCAGCACGTTGTGCCGGTCGCAGATCTCGCGAACCCGCTGCCAGTAGCCGTCCTGGGGCACGAAGCAGCCTCCCGAGTTCTGCACGGGCTCGAGGATCACGGCGGCCACCGTGTCCGGGCCCTGGAACTCGATCGCGTGCTCGATCTGGTTCGCGGCCCAGAGCGGGTCACGGTCCTCGGGCCAGCGGTAGGAGTTCGTGTTCGGCACGTGGAAGGCGCCCGGCACGAGCGGCTCGAAGGGCGTGCGGAGCGGCGTGATGCCGGTGATCGAGATCGCGCCGAAGGTGGTGCCGTGGTAGGCCGTCTCGCGCGCGATGATCTTCGTCTTGGTCGGGTTGCCCGTGAGCTTGTGGTACTGGCGCGCCAGCTTCCATGCCGACTCGACGGCCTCGGAGCCGCCGGAGGTGAAGAACACACGGTTGAGGTCGCCCGGCGCGAGGTTGGCCACGCGCTCGGCCAGCTCGATGGCGGTCGGGTGCGCGTAGCTCCAGTTCGTGTAGAAGCCGAGCTTCTTGGCCTGCGCGGCCGCTGCGTCGCCAAGCTCCGCGCGCCCGTGGCCGGCGTTCACGCAGAAGAGCGCGGACAGCCCGTCGAGGTAGCGCTTGTCGTGCTCGTCGTAGACATAGGAGCCCTCGCCGCGCACGATGATCGGGATTTCGTGCGAGTCGTCGTACGCGCCCATCCGCGTGAAGTGCATCCACAGATGGCGGCGCGCCTTCTCCTGAAGCGCACTCGGTGCGCCGGCATGGGGCTCGTAGACGGTCTGCTCGGTGGTCGCCACTACTGGTCTTCTCCTCGTATCGACGTGCATCAACTAGACGCAGTGGACAACGGTATCGTCGGCGATGGCGAAACACAACGGCGCGTCAGGCGAAACACGGACGGTGGGCATGCGCCAATCCGGCCAAGTTAGGCGTAGGTTTTTCGGCATTCCGCCCCTTGCCTTCGCTACGTATCGGCCATACTTTGCCGTCGAGCATGAGCCATGAGGTCCAAACGGGCGCTGAGAACCCGAGCGTCCGGCTTGAGCACGTCACCAAGCGGTTCGGCGATTTCACCGCCGTCCGCGAGATGGAGCTCGACATCCCACGGGGCCAGTTCTTCACGATGCTGGGCCCGTCCGGCTGCGGGAAGACCACGACGCTCCGCATGGTTGCTGGCTTCGAGGATCCGAGCGAGGGGCGCGTGCTCCTCGACGGCGACGACGTGACGGACCTGCCCGCGTTCAGGCGACCGACCAACACCGTCTTCCAGAGCTACGCCCTCTTCCCTCATAGGAGCGTCGAGCAGAACGTCGCGTTCGGGCTGCAGCGCCAGAAGGTCGAGAAGTCCGAGGTCAAGCGGCGCGTTGCCGAGGAGCTGGAGCGCGTCGGGCTCACGGCGGAGGCCAAGCGCAAGCCCGCCCAGCTCTCCGGCGGCCAGCAGCAGCGAGTCGCGCTCGCGCGCGCGCTCGTGAACCGCCCCGCGGTGCTGCTGCTCGACGAGCCGCTCGGAGCGCTCGACCTCAAGCTCCGCAAGCAGCTCCAGGTGGAGCTGAAGCGCATCCAGCGCGACGTCGGCATCACGTTCATCTACGTGACGCACGACCAGGAGGAGGCGCTGACGATGTCCGACCGCATCGCGGTCATGAACCGCGGCGTGGTCGAGCAGGTCTCGGACCCGGAAACCGTGTACGAGCACCCGGCGACCACGTTCGTCGCGGGCTTCATCGGTGTCTCGAACCTGATGCCGGGCGAGGTGGTCTCGGCCAACGGCGCCGGCGCCGAGCTGCGCCTGGACGCCGGGCCCACCGTACGCGCGCAGGAGGCCGCGGGCACCGCGACCGGCGAGCGCGCGCACGCGGTGGTGCGCCCGGAGAAGCTGGTGCTCACACCTGCGGGAGAGGCGGCCCCCGACGGCCGCGCAAGCGTGGAGGGGCAGGTCGAGAGCTCGCTGTATCTCGGCACTGCCACACAGATGGTCGTGCGACTGGGAGACGGCACGCGCATGACCGTCCTGGTGCCGAATGCCGATGCCGAAGCGCGCCGGGACCTCCCGGCGGCCGGCGATGGGGCCAGGCTGAGCTGGTCCGACGAGAACATCCACATCGTGAGGGAAGGAATAGGGCAGGATGACACCGAGTAACGAAGACCTGGAACGCGAGTTCGAACGTCTGCTGCGCAACCCGATTACGCGCAGGCGCATCCTCCAGCGCGGCGCCGCCGGCGCACTCAGCGTCTCGGCGCTCGCCTATCTCGCCGCGTGCGGTACGGACGAGGGTTCGGGCAGCGGAGACGAGGCCCAGAAGCTGGAGGCGATCCCCAAGGGCAAGATCGCCTCTGACATGTACTTCGCCAACTGGCCGCTGTACATCGACGAGAAGCGGACGGCGCTGAAGTCGTTCGAGGAGAAGTACGGCACCAAGATCAAGTACGTCGAAGAGATCAACGACAACGACCAGTTCTTCGGCAAGGTCCGCCAGCAGTACGCTCAGGGGAGCTCCGGTGGACGCGACATCCAAGTCGTGACCGACTGGATGGCCGGGAGGATGAAGCGGCTCGGCTACGTGCAGAAGTTCGACAAGTCCGCGATGCCGAATGCCGACGCGAACCTGATCGACCGGCTGAAGCACCCGCCGTTCGACCCGAAGCGCGAGTTCTCCATGCCCTGGCAGTCGGGCATGACCGGGATCATCTACCGCAAGGACAAGGTGAAGCGCACGCCGAAGTCCGTCGAGGACCTGTTCGACCCTGCCTACAAGGGCAAGGTCACGATGCTGACCGAGATGCGCGACACGGTTGGCCTCATGACGGCCTTCCAGGGCAACGACCCCGAGACGGCCAGCCTCGACCAGTACATGAAGGCGATCGATGCGGTCCAGGAGCAGGTCGACTCCGGTCAGATCCGCGGGTTCACCGGCAACGAGTACCTCAAGGACATCCCGAAGGGCGACTCCTGGGTGATCTTCGGCTGGTCCGGCGACGCCGTGCAGCTCAAGGCCGACAACCCCAACGTCGACTTCCTGCTGCCGGAGAGCGGCGGCATGCTGTGGACGGACAACATGCAGATCCCGGTCGGCGCACCGCATGCGTACACGGCCGAGAAGTTCATCGACTACGTCTACCAGCCCGAGGTCCAGGCGCCCATCGAGGCATACATCAACTACATCTGCCCGGTGAACGGCACCAAGGAGGTGCTCGAGAAGACCGACAAGTCGCTCGCCGAGAACCCGCTGATCTTCCCGGACAAGGCCGTCTTCGACAACACGTACATCTTCCAGGACCTGAAGCCCGAAGAGGAGCGCCAGCTGGACGACGCGTTCCAGCAGCTCATCGGCGCTTAGGAGCGGGGCCCGGGGGACTCGCACGATGCCGGTCCGGCTCCGAAAGGCGGCGCTGCCCTACCTGTTGCTCGTCCCGGGACTCGGGTGGCTGCTCCTGTTCTTCGCGGTCCCCCTGGTCTACATGGCGCTCGAGTCGCTCAAGACGGGCACCATCGACACGGGCTTCCAGCTCACCTGGGAGTTCTCGAACTACACGAACGCGCTCAAGAACTACGACGAGCAGTTCATCCGCTCGTTCGAATACGCCGGGATCGCCACCGGGATCGCCCTCCTCATCGGCTACCCGCTGGCATATGTGATCGCGTTCCGGGGCGGCCGCTGGAAGAACGCGTTGCTGCTCCTCGTGATCGTGCCGTTCTTCGTCACGTACCTGATCCGCACGCTGTCGTGGGAGACGATCCTGTCCGACTCGGGGATCGTGGTGAGCACGCTGAAGTCGCTCGGGATCGTCTCGGAAGACGGGCGATTGCTCGACACCACGATCTCCGTGGTCGCCGGCATCACCTACAACTTCCTGCCTTTCATGATCCTGCCGCTGTACGCGAGCATCGAGCGGATCGACCCGCGGCTCCTCGAAGCGGGCTATGACCTCTACGGGCGGCGCCGCGACGTGTTCCTGCGCGTGACGTTGCCGCTGTCGATGCCCGGCGTGGTAGCGGGCGTGCTGCTCACGTTCATCCCGGCGGCGGGCGACTTCATCAACGCCCAGCTGCTCGGGACTCCGAAGCAGTTCATGATCGGGAACGTCATCCAGTCGCGCTACCTGGTGGTCGCCGACTATCCGACCGCGGCGGCGCTCTCGTTCCTCCTGATGGCCTTCTCGCTGATCATCGTGATCGTCTGGGCGCGGGTCGCGGGAACCGAGGCGCTGCTCGGCACGGAGGAGGAGCGGGCGTGACGGCGGTCAGGCGACGGGGCCTCGACTGGCTACTGAACGGCTACGCCGGGTTGGCCCTGATCTACCTGCTCGTCCCGATCACGGTCATCATCGTCTTCTCCTTCAACAACCCGGTCGGGCGCTTCAACTTCGTCTGGGAGCAGTTCAGCCTCGACGCCTGGAAGCACCCCTTCGCGGTGCAGGGCGTCGGCGATGCGCTCAAGACGTCACTCGAGATCGCGGCGCTGTCGACGGTGATCGCCACAGCACTGGGCACGCTGACCGCGCTCGCGCTCGTGCGCTACGAGTTCAAGGGCCGCGCACCGGTGAACTTCTTCATCTTCATCCCGCTTGCGACCCCCGAGGTCGTCCTCGGCGCCGCGCTCCTGTCGCAGTTCCTCAACTGGGGCACTCCGCAGCTGGGCTTCGCAACGATCCTCATTGCCCACGTGATGTTCAACCTGTCGTTTGTCGTGATCACGGTCAGATCGAGGCTGATCGGCTTCGACAGGTCGCTCGAGGAGGCGGCGCAGGACCTCGGCGCCACGCCGTGGGAGACATTCCGGCTCGTGACCCTGCCGCTGATCATGCCCGGCGTCGTGTCCGCCGCCCTGCTCGCGTTCGCTCTGTCGATCGACGACTTCGTGATCACGAACTTCAACTCCGGCTCGACCATCACGTTCCCACTGTTCATCTGGGGCGCGGCGCGCGTCGCGGTCCAGCCGCAGATCTACGTCATAGCGACGATGATCTTCCTGTTCACGGTGGCGATGATGATCCTCACCGTCTGGCAGCAGCGCCGCGCCGAGAAGATGGCCGCCGTGCGGCCGGATGACACGGAGCTGGCCGGTCCGGCGCCGCCGAGCCCGGCGCTGGCCGAGCAGGCCGCGTGAGCCTGCGCGAGCTGCTCGCTCGCGAGCACGAGCTGTTCGACGAGACGCATCCTCGCTCGCGCGCGCTTCACGAGGAGGCACGCGCGAGCCTGCTGGCCGGCGTCCCGATGTCCTGGATGACCATGTGGGCGGGCGGCTATCCGCTCTACCTGGAGCGCGCCGAGGGCGCCGCGGTCGCGGACGTCGACGGCAACGAGTACGCGGACTTCTGCGTCGGCGACACGGGCGCGATGTCCGGGCACTCGCCGGAGCCGACGATGCGCGTGGTCGCGCAGGCGGCGGGGATGACGACGATGCTGCCGACCGAGGACGCAGCCTGGGTCGGCGGCGAGCTGGCGCGCCGCTTCGGCGTCCCGTACTGGCAGTTCTCGCTGACGGCGACGGACGCGAACCGCTGGATGCTCCGGATGTGCCGCCACGTGACCGGGCGGAACCGCGTCGCCGTGTTCAGCTGGTGCTACCACGGGTCCGTCGACGAGTCGTTTGTCAGGCTCGACGAGCAGGGGATGGCGCGCGCCCGCGAGGGGCTCGTGGGCCCGGCGGTGGATCCCGCCGAGACCACGCGCGTCGCGGAGTTCAACGAGATCGAGTCGGTTCGCGCGGCCCTCGCCCACGGCGACGTCGCCTGCCTCCTGATGGAGCCGGCGCTCACGAACATCGGGATCGTGCTCCCGGAGCCCGGCTTCCTCGATGCGGTGCGCGAGCTCTGCGACGAGCACGGCACTCTCCTGATCATCGACGAGACCCACACGCTGAGCGCGGGTCCTGGCGGGTGCACGGCGGCGTGGGAGCTGCGTCCTGACGCCGTCACGCTCGGCAAGTCGATCGGCGGCGGCGTTCCGATCGGGGCGTACGGCGTGAGCGCGGAGCTGGCCGAGCGGATCGCCGGGCAGGACGACGCCGACTACGAGGACACCGGCGGCGTGGGCGGCACGCTCGCCGGCAACGCCATGTCGCTGGCCGCGACGCGGGCCACGCTCGGCGAGGTGCTTACGGACGAGGCGTTCGAGCGGATGATCCGGCTGCGCGAGCGCTTCGTGGAGGGCGTCGAGGCGGCGATCACGGCGCACGGGATGCCGTGGTCGATCGTCTCGCTCGGCGCCCGCTGCGAGTACCGCTACGCGCCCCGGCCGCCGCGCACCGGGGCGGAGTCGGCCGCCGCCGGGGATCCGGAGCTCGATGAGTACCTTCACCTGTACCTGATGAACCGCGGCGTCCTCATCACCCCGTTCCACAACATGGCGCTCATGTGCCCGGAGACCACCGAGGAGCAGGTGGACCGGCACACCGAGGTCTTCGGGGCGGCCGTCGCGGAGCTCGCAGCGTGAGCTCCTACGAGCGCATCGCGGAGCTGCCGCTCGAGGTGGAGTCGCTCCGCCTCGAGGGTCGCGAGCTCAAGTTCACCGAGGAGTTCACGCGCGCGACGACGCTGATCGAGCTGCGCGGGCCGGGCGGCGAGACCGGCGTCGGCGAGGACGTGGTCTACGACGAGATCGACCATGTGAATCTGCAGATGGACGGCCCGAGCAGGATCGATCTGGCCGGCTCGTACACACTCGACTCGTTCTCGAAGCGGCTCGGCGAGACGGAGCTGTTCCCGGCGCCGCCGGTGCGAGCGGAGGTGTCCGAGCTGTACCGCCGCTGGGCGTTCGAGTCGGCCGCGCTCGACCTTGCGCTCGCCCAGGCGGGGCGCTCACTGGCGGACGTGCTGGAGCGCGAGCCGCAGCCGGTCAAGTTCGTCGTCTCGATGCGGCTCGGGTCCTGGCCTCCCACGGACGAGCCAGAGAAGCCGGACCGCGTGCTCGCGCTGCTTGAGCGCTACCCCGGCACCGAGTTGAAGCTCGATCCGACCAACCAGTGGACCGTCGACCTCGTCGACGTGCTCGTCCGGACCGGCGCCGTCGACTCGCTCGACCTGAAGGGTCAGTACAAGAACACGCCCGTGGACGTGGAGACCGACCCGGAGCTCTACCGGATGGTGATCGAGGCATTCCCGGACGCGTGGCTCGAGGACCCGGACGTGACGGACGAGACGCGGCCGATCCTCGAGTCAGTCTCCGACCGGATCACCTGGGACGCGCCGATCCACTCGGTGGCGGACGTGCTCGAGCGTCCCTGGAGGCCGAAGATGGTGAACATCAAGCCGTCCCGCTTCGGCCCGCTCAGCAACCTGTTCGAGATGTACGACTGGTGCGAGCGCGAGGGGGTGCGGGCGTACGGCGGGGGCCAGACCGAGCTCGGCCCGGGCCGCGGCCACATCCAGTACCTGGCTTCGCTCTTCCACCCCGACACGCCGAACGACACGGCGCCCTCGGGCTACAACGAGCCGCAGCTTCCCGACGGGCTCATGACGAGTCCGCTCGAGCCGCGCATCGCGCCCGTCGGGTTCCGCTGGCAGTGATCGAGGCGCTGCCGCTCAACCCGGGCGGCGACCCGCTCCAGATGGCGCGCCGCGTCGCGGCCTTCCTGGCCGAGGCGCACGAGTCGCTCGACCTCGCGCTGTACGACGTGCGCCTCTCGGGCGAGCCGGGCGACATGGTGGCGGACGCGCTGCGGGCGGCGAGCGAGCGCGGCGTGCGCGTCAGGATCGCCTACAACGCGGACCACCCCGAGCGGATCTTCTTCCCGCCACCGCCGCGCACGCGGCCCGAGCTGCTCGAGGCGATGCCGTTCCCGACCTGCGGCATCCCGGGCATCCCCGACCTGATGCACCACAAGTACGTGGTGCGCGACGCGGAGTCGGTCTGGACCGGCTCGACCAACTGGACGACGGATTCCTGGACGCTTCAGGAGAACGTGGTCCTGACGGTCGAGGGCGCGGCCGAGCTCGCCGCCGAGTTCGCTCAGAACTTCGAGGAGTTGTGGAGCAGGCGCGATGTCGACGCGAGCGGGCACCAGGAGCCACGCCGGCTGGAGGTGGCGGGGCGGCCGACGCGAGCGTGGTTCACCCCGGGCCACGGCGAGGAGCTGTCGCACCGGATCGGGCAGGCGATCGCCACCGCGCGCAGACGCGTTCGGATCGCGTCGCCCGTCATCACGGCGGGAGCGGTGCTGGGCACCCTCGCGGAGGTGGCGGCGGAGCGCCGCGTGGACCTGCGCGGGGTCGTCGACCGCACGCAGATGGAGCAGGTCGTGTACCAGTGGCGGACCAACGGCCACTCGGCGTGGAAGATCCCGATCCTCGCATCCGTGCTCGGGAACGCGGACTTCAAGGGCAAGCGCTCCACGCAGTACGGGCCTGACACGCCCCACGACTTCATGCACGCGAAGGTCACCGTGGCCGACGACACCGTTTTCGTCGGCTCGTTCAACCTGTCGCGCTCGGGCGAGCTGAACGCCGAGAACGTGGTCGAGGTGCGCGACGCCGAGCTGGCCGACCGGCTCGCCGGGTTCATCGACGAGATCCGGGAGCGCTACGAGCCGATGCCGGCGCCCGACTCGGCTACGCCCGCGCCTGCCGGTGCGCGGCCGCCATCAGAGCGTCCCGCACCTCCTCCGGATCGTCAGTCATCGTGAAGAGGTCGAGGTCGTCCGGCGAGACGTTCCCCTCGCCTAGCATGCGCCCGTTGACCCAGTCGAGGAGGTCGCGCCAGTAGTCCGTCCCGACGAGCACGACCGGGAACTCCCGGATCTTGCCCGTCTGGATGAGCGTCAGCGCCTCCCAGAGCTCGTCCATTGTCCCGAAGCCGCCGGGGAAGACGACGAAGCCGCTGGCATAGCGAACGAACATGATCTTGCGGACGAAGAAGTAATGGAACTCGAGGCAGATGTCGCAGTACGGGTTGCCGCCCTCCTCGAACGGCAGCTCGATGCTGAGGCCGACCGATAGCGCGCCGCCGTCCTTCGCCCCCCGGTTCGCCGCCTCCATGAGTCCTGGTCCGCCGCCCGTGATGATCGCGATGCCGCTCCCGCCGACGATGCGCGCCGTCTCGCGTGCGAGCTCGTAGTCCGGGTCGTCGGGCCCCGTCCGCGCCGAGCCGAAGAAGCTGGCGGCCGCCCCGACGGGCGCGAGCGTCTCGAAGCCCATCCGGAGCTCTTCGCTGATCCGCTCGATCCGGGCCTCGTCGGTGAGGGTGGAGCGAACCGCCGCCTCCTGGGCGGCGATGATCTCTTCGTCGAGGGTGCGAGGCTCGCGGGGCATTGGGGACCGAGACTAGATGGCCGGCGCTTCTCGACGCCGGCCACCCAGGTTCCCCCTTCCCCCCAGAAGGAAAGTACGAATTTGCACTACCCCCAGGGGAGGAAAGCGATGCGGGTCACAGAGGAAGAATCTCAACGTCTGGATTAGACGTTTTGGCACAAAGGCCGCTACAGAGCGAGCGAAAGCGGCTGCTCGAGCAGGTCCTTGACGCGCGCCAAGAACTCGGCTCCGTCCGCTCCGTAGAGGATGCGGTGGTCGCAGACGAGCGTGAGCGTCATCTGATCGCGTGCGACCACCTTGCCCTTGTCGTCCACGGCGGGCTGCTTCGCGAGCTTCCCGACGGTGAGGATCGCCGCCTGCGGCGGGTTGATGATCGCGGTGAAGTGCTCGATGCCGAACATGCCGAGGTTCGAGACGGTGAACGTCCCTCCCGAGAGCTCGGGCGGCGTGACGGTCTTGTCCTTGACCTTGCCGATCACGTCGCGGGCGTCGCGGGCGATCTGGCCCAGCGACTTCTGGTCCGCGTCGAAGATCGTGGGCACTACCAGCGCGTCCATCGCCGCCACGGCGATGCCCACGTTCACCCGGTCGTACAGCTCGAACTTGCCGTCGCGGTAGGCGCCGTTCACGCGCGGGTGCTCGCGAAGCGCGTTGGCGCATGCCTTCACAACCATGTCGTTGAAGGACGGGACCGGGTCGGAGATCTGCTTGAGCCGCGCGCGCAGCTCGACGGCGGCCGTCATGTCGACGGTGAGCGCGATCGAGAAGTCGGGCGCCGTGGCCTTCGACTCGGCCATGCGGCGCGAGACCGTCTGCTGAAGGCGCGTGAGCTCCTGGACCTGGACCTCGCCCTTGGCGCCGGCTTCGGCGCGCCCGGGCTCCTTCTTCGCCACCTTCTCCTCGGCCTTCTCGTCCTTCTTCCCCTTCGCCTTCTCGGGCGCCTCGGCTTCCGCCGTCGCAGCGGCGCCGTCGCCGGCGGGTTCTTCGGCCTCGCCCTTCGCGGGCGCTTCCGCCTTGGCGCCGCCGTTCTCGGCGGCGGCCTGCACGTCCGCCTTGACGATCCGCCCGCCCGGCCCGGTGCCCTCGAGCTGTGCAAGCTCGACCCCGAGGTCGCGCGCCATGCGCCGCGCGACCGGCGATGCCTTCACGCGACCGTCGCCGTTCCCGCCTGAAGTCTTCTCCCGAGTGGCGGTCCCGGCGCCCGGCTGGGTCTCGCCGCCACCGCCCTCGGCGCCGGCGACAGCCGCCTCCTCGCCCTCGGCCGCAGCGGCCTCCTCGCCGCCTTCCTCGGCGTCTCCGGCCTTGCCCTCCTCGGCGCCCTTGCCCTCGTCTGCCTCGGCCGCGGTCTCGTCCTCGTCGGCGCCTTCGCCCTCTCCCTCGGTTTCGCCTGCTTCCTCGGCTTCGCCCTCTTCCTCGGCCTCCACCTTCGCCTCGTCACCCTCGGCCTCGGCGGCCGCCTCCTCGGGCTCCTCGTCTTCCGCGACTTCCGTTTCCTCTTCGCCTTGATCCTTGCCCTCGGCCTCTTCGCCGGTGCTGTCCTCGGCCTCGGCCTCGGCCTCCTCGCCGCCCTCCGCGCCGCCGGCTCCGTCGCCCTTGGCCTCGCTCGCGTCACCGATCCGGGCAATCACCTCGCCGATCTCGAGGGTGTCGCCCTCCTGGGCCACGATCTCGATCAGGACGCCGTCGGTGTCGGCGTCGTAGGTCATGTTGGCCTTGTCGGTCTCGATCTCGACGAGCGGCTCGCCCCGCGTCACCTCGCCGCCCTCGTCGACGAGCCACTTGAGCACCGTGCCCTCCTCCATCGAGTCCGAGAGGCGGGGCATCGTGACGTCGCTGGCCATGCTCCTCCTTACAGGTCCCGGAAGGTGGCGAGCGCAGCCTGCACCGCGTGTTCGGGATGCGGAAACGCCGCCTGCTCGAGTGGCTTGGAGTACGGCATCGGGACGTCCGCGCCGGTAACGCGCTGGACGGGAGCGTCGAGCCAGTCGAACGCCTGCTCCTGGATCAGCGCCGCGAGGTTCGCGCCGACGCCGCCGTGCGGCCAGCCCTCTTCGACGATCACGGCGCGGTTCGTCTTCTTGACCGACTCGAGGATGGTGTCGAGATCGAGCGGGCGCAGGGTGCGCGGGTCGATCACCTCAGCGCTGATGTCGTGCTCGTCCTCGAGCACCTCCGCCGCCTTCGCGGCGGTGATTGCCATGCGCGAGATCCCGATGATGGTCACATCGTCGCCCTCGCGTCGGATGGCGGCCTCGCCGAAGCGCATCGGCCCGCCGTTCTCTGGGACCTCGCCGCGCTGTCCGTAGAGCGTCTCGTGCTCGATGAATATGACGGGGTTGTCGTCCCGGATGGCCGCCTTGAGGAGACCCTTGGCGTCCTCGGGCGTGCTCGGCACGGCCACCAGCAGGCCCGGCACGTGCAGGTAGTAGGCCTCCCAGGAGTGCGAGTGCGTGGGGCCGAGCTGGTGCCCGGCGCCCTGTGGCATCCGCACCACCAGCGGCACCTTCACCTGGCCCCCGAACATGTAGTGGACCGCGGCGGCGTGGTTGACGATCTGGTCCATCGCCAGCAGCGCGAAGTTGATCGTCATAAGCTCGACGACCGGGCGCAGGCCGACCATCGCCGCGCCCACGCCCATGCCGACGATCGTGTTCTCGGAGATCGGCGTGTCGCGTACACGCTTCTCGCCGAACTCCTCGAGCAGGCCGGCGGTCACCTTGAAGGCGCCCTGGAAGACCCCGATGTCCTCGCCCATCAGGAAGACCTTCTCGTCGGCCTCCATCTCCTCGCGAAGCGCCTGGTTCAGCGCCTCGCGGTAGCGCATCACCGGCACTAGTCGGCGCCTCCCTCGGCCTCGGGCTCGTCACCGGATGTCTCGCCCTCGCCGTCGCCCTCCTCCTCGTCCTTCTGACGGCGCGAGCGCGCCTCGCGGTCGCCCACGTTCGCGTAGGCGGCGCCGGCCTCGGCGAGCTGGTGCGGGATCTCGCCGGCCTCGCGCTCCTGCTCGCCGCGGTGCACCTCGGGCGAGCGCTCGTCGACCGTCCACCAGGCGGGCACGTCGCTGTCGAAGACGTAGACGTTGTCGTAGAGCGAGTCGAGGTCGGGGAACGGCGACTGGTCGGCGAAGCGGACGGCCTCGTCGACGGTCTCGATCGCCTTCTGGTCGAGCTCCTCGAACTGTTCCTGCTTGATGACGTCCTCGTCCTGGAGGCGCTTCGCGAAGGCCTGGATCGGGTCGCGAGCGCGCCACTCCTCGACCTCGTCCTTTGTGCGGTACTCCTCGGGGTCGGCCATCGAGTGTCCCCGGAAGCGGTACGTCACGGCCTCCACGAGCTGCGGCTTGCGGTCCTCGCGCGCGGAGCGGAGCGCGTTGGTCACGACGTCGTGGACGTCGAGCACGTCCATGCCGTCGCAGCGCGTGCCCGGCACGCCGAAGCCCTGCGCCTTCAGCGAGAGATCGGTGACCGCGCTGTGGCGATGGAGCGCGGTGCCCATCCCGAACTGGTTGTTGATGATCACGAAGACGACCGGGAGGCTCCAGAGCGCGGCGAGGTTCATCGTCTCGCCGAACGTGCCCTGGTTCGTGGCGCCGTCGCCCATCATCGAGAGGATCACGTCCTCGCTCTCCGTGTAGTCGGCCGCGAGCGCCACGCCGGCCGAGAGCGGGAGCGAGCCGCCGACGATGCCGTAGCCGCCGAGGAAGCGCTTGTCCCAGTCGAACAGGTGCATCGAGCCGCCGCGGCCGCCCGAGCAGCCGTCGACGCGGCCGAACAGCTCGGCCATCACCGCGTTGGCGTGCGTGCCACGCGCGAGCGCCTGGCCGTGCTCGCGGTAGGTCGACATCAGGTAGTCGGTGTCGCGGAGCGCCTGGGTCGCGCCGACGATGGTCGCCTCCTCGCCGATGCAGAGGTGGAGGAAGCCGCCGATCTTGGCCTTCGCGTACATCTCACCCGCGCGCTCCTCGAAGCGGCGGATGAGGAGCATCTTCTCGAGGACCCCGAGGCAGGTCTCCTTGTCCGGCAGGCCGTGCTTGACCTCGCCGAACCCGATCTCCTTGAGGCCGACTACATCGCCGGGACCGTTCCCGCCCTCGCCGTTTCCTCCCTGCGGAGCTCCGTCTCCGGACTGGGTGGCATCACTGGTAGCCATTGGCCCGGAGAGTACCCATCCCTCGCCGGGTTCAATAGCGGATTCACCCGTTTGGGGGGAGCCGGTACCCGGCTCGTCGGGTTCGCCGCCGAACCTGCCCCTGAACCGGTGCGCCACAGCGGTGGCAGCGTGCGTCGCCAGCCACGCGGCCAGCGCAGCACCCACTCCGGCAGCGAGCCGATGCTCCTTGACTTCGGCTTTGAACCTTCGCGACCCGAGACGGCGCCCCACGCCTCGGAAAGTTACGCGCCGCGTAGGGCGGAACCGGCTTCTTCGAGCCGATCGTCACCCCAAAACAGTTGGTCACCGACGGCGATGGTCGGAACACCCCGGACACCCCTGTCATAGGCCTCCTGCGTCGCTCGCCTCAGCCGATCCTTGACCGACTGAGTCTCAAGCGCCTTGAGCACAGCGTTCGGATGAAGCTCGCACGCCGCAGCAGCGATGAGAACGTTGTCGACGTCCGAGAGATCCTTGCCGCCGGCAAATGCCTGGCGGAAAGCAGCGAGCGAGAACGCAACAGCGCGCCCGATCGACTGAGCGAAGATGGCCGCCCGCATGGCCTTGAGCGTGTTGTTGGGCCACCCCTCCGGCCACCTGACCGGCATGAGCCCGTACTGCTCCGCCCTGCGCTCGACCTCCGCCTGACCAGCCTCCCGCTCACTCGTGACGGCCCAAGACCGCCCACCCGACTGCTTCCAAATCCCCCCAAGCAAGATGGGCTGCCAAACCGGCACAACCGGCAGCACCCGCTGAAGCCGCTCAGCGCTCAAATACGAATACGGCGACCCAAGGTCGTAATAAAAAACCGGCTGCGACGCCAAGGCCGCTCAGTTTGACGGCAAGGCGACGCACCGAAAGGCGTGCTGGACGGCAACGTACACGCGGTCAGAGTCGACGCTGCCAGTGCTGCTGAGTACCACGGCCTCGAGCTGGTCAAAGGGATTGGGTCCATTTCCTGGGTTGCGATAAACGCTTGATGTCCACTCGCCTTGTGGCAAAGGGCCGTTGGACCGGGCGAACTGGTCAAGTTGCGGCATGGTGACCAGCTCTCGGCCAACCTGATTGCAGCGATCAATAGCTCCGAGGAAACCGTCTGGCGAACGCACAGCCGTCTCTATGCAGACTCCTGCTTTCAGGATCGTGTCCACTGGGCACCGCACTTTCAGCTCTCGTGCGGCGGCATCCGACAAGCGATCTGCAGAGGCCGCACGCGGGACAGGTCCCAGCGCCGATTCCCTGACCACCTTGGAACCGAGGGTGTCCCGTCTCACATCACGAGCGCGAAGAGTTCGATGGCGGATATCCCGACTGCGAAGGGTGCCGTCCGTGATGTCCTTGCTACGAAGGCTGTTGTTTACAACGTCGGCAATGTCGACCCGAAGCACCGCATATGAGCTTCCGCCCAGTGCAATGAACAGCGCGAGCCTGGAACAACATTTGCGTACGAAAGACGCGCCCGGAGATAGGCGATCACCGGTGGCGCCGGCCTTTGCGCAAAGTCCTCGGTGAAGGGCGCTCCGTCACGGCCCAATTACCACGACCCTCACCATTCGCGAGCGCCCCGTAATAAACGGATACCCGCCCTCCGAGGGCAGCCTGGCACGGAAGCGGTACGTCACGCGGCCGAGGGTAGCGCCAAAGTGATAAGGAAATCTCCAAAAACCGGCGTGGTCACTTCTCACGGTTGAGAACGTGCGCCAGCGGCCGCGGAAATGCGCCTGCATCTCCATGAGCTTGCCCCCTGGCGGCAAGGGACGGCTAGCAACCCGTCCTGCGAAGACAACCGCCTCGCCGTTGCGCACCGTGGCGCGGCTGACGGTGATCGAACTACGCGCTCGAACGCGGAGCCGGAACGCGGCGCGTGCGGCGCCGATTCTGCGCGAGCCCACATAGTGGAACAGCAGCGCGCGGTTGCGGCTCGCGCGCACAACGTAATGAAAACGTCCGTCGCGCCCCGTCGTGGCCAGCCCGATCGGCACGCTGGTGCCGTCCGAGCGCGTCTCGGCCGCTTCGATAGTGGCCGCGTCTATTGGCTGACCGTCGGCGTTGCTGAGGCGTCCGCTCAGACGCAGCCGACGTCCGTAGCCCGCCACGACATCGCTGTCGAGCCGTCGACGCCTGCTTTGAACTCGGCGCGACAACTTCCTCGCAAGCCCGACGCGGAGTCGCGTGGCGATCCGAGCCGGCAGGCGCAGCATCGCCGCCGTGCCGTCTATGCGCGTTCCTGTTGATGCCTCGTTGCCGGCGTAGTCCTCCGCCCGGGCTCTGAACTCGTAGGTCCCTCGCCTGAACCGCTCGTCATCCACGTAGCCCACGAGCTTCGTTGCTTGGCGCTCGGTTGGGATGCCGTGCCACGTCTGGGAACCGCTTGCACGCATCTCGATCTCACCGGTCGCGACTCCTGAGGTTCGGTCCACGGCAGTCACCGCCACCCGAAGTGGATCCGCGGGATCCAGGGGGAGGAAGACGACCTCCGGGGGGTCGGGGTCGAAACGGACGGGCACAGACAGCGGCGCGTTCGCTTCGCGCTGGTTGCCGGCGGCGTCCTCGAGCCAAACGTGAAGTCGGTACTCGCCCGGTCCAGGGGCGAGCAGCTTCGAGAGCTCATGCACACGAGGTTCGGTTCGTGAACCTCTCGTGCAGGTCCCATCTGCCCGGCACAACTTCCAGTGTGCACGAATGATCGGAGCTGCCGCGTCGGGAGCGTTGGTCCAGGAGACCGTGAAGCCGTTGGCCCGGCGCCACCCATCACCGCCGACGACCTCCGGCACGATCGGATCGGGCGGAGTGTTGTCTACAAGAACGATCCGTGACGTTGTCCGGGTGTTCCCGGCGCTATCGGTTGCAGAAATCCAGAGAGTGTGCGGACCGTCAGGGAGATCGCCTACACCCGGGGTTGACGTCATGGTGCTGTTGGTTGGGCACGGTGCAGGGAGAGACCAGTTGCACGCGTATGTCTGGGAGGGACTCCGCGCGCCCAAAGTTGAGTCGATTCTCTGAATGCCAGCACTATCCGCCGCGAAGACGTGTACGTGACTGGGCTTCCCCGATGTTCCGCTCATCCACTGGCCGCTCGCCAGCGGCCCGCTCAATGAGATCGACGGCGGCTGTGGGTCGTCGATCGTTACTTCGAGGACGTGCGAATGCATTGCCGCGCCGGGAGCGCAATAGAGCGCGCCGCAGATGACTAGCTGCTCCAGGCGGGTGGTGCCGGCGGGGACTGGATAGGAGATCGGCCAGTTGCTGATGTCGAAGTCGTTCGAACCGCAGTACTTGCCGTTTGGGGTACCGATCACCGTCAGGCCGCTGGGTAGGGCGCGCATGAACGTGCCCCAGTCGCAATTTGCACGGGCCAGGCGGCCGCCCCACCGGATGCCGGTGATGGTCGTTCCCGGTGGGGCGGTGAAGGCGTGACCGGAGAACTGGAAACCCGAGTAGGTCCGTCCTGTCATCCGGTTGCTCACGCCGGCGGTGAAACCCCCATTGGTGGGGCACGACTCGTACGTGCTCCCGGCCGTGGAGTAGGGCGCCCACGCGGCTGCGTTGAAGCCGAAGCCGACCGCGGCGTTACACGAGACAACCGTGTACGGGCGCGCAACGGCGGGCCGCGGGAGGACCAGGATCGTCACAACACAAGCCGCGGCTGCCACTGCGAGCAGCCGG
>JBKPSR010000073.1:0-25921 GCA_046735115.1 Actinomycetota bacterium | reverse complement strand
GTTGCGCTCCCTCGCCTCGGGGTGGAGCTCCACCGCCGCTCCCCGGCGCGCGACCGCCGCGACGCCGGCCGCAGTGAGGGTGCGCCCGTCGAGGGCCACGCTCTCGCCCTTCCGGCTCACTGCCTGAGCGCCTCCCGCCCGATCGTCCTGATCGCCTCCGAGGCCGCGCGAGCCATGCGGCCGTCCGTGTCGAGCGCTGGGTCGTATGCGGTGATCGCGGCTGCGATCACCCGCAGCCGCTCGAAGGCGAGCTCGATGGCGCGCGCCAGCTCCGCCACGGTCAGCCCGCCGTCTGCGGCGAAGCGATTGGCTCGCCCCTCGGAGGGATCGAGCACGTCGAGGTCGACATGGAGGTAGACGCTGCCGGCGCGCTCGATCAACGCGTCGAGGGCGGCATCGAACGCGGGGCCCGCGGCCGTCCGTCCCGGCACGAGCCTCAGCGCCGAGCCGTCCAGCGGCGCGCGCTGATGCTCCTCGAGGTCGCGCACGCCGGCCAGCACCACATCCCGCTCGTCGACCGGGGCCAGGCCGTCGATCGTCCCGCGCAGCAGCTCCCAGCCGTGGCCCGTGAGGATGGCGAGCCCCATCCCGTCGAAGAACCCGAGGCTGCGGTCGGGCGTGTCGAAGTCCGCGTGCGCGTCGAGCCACACGACACCGAGGGGTGCCTCCCTCGGGCCCAGCCCGGCGACGGTTCCGAGGCAGCTGTTGCAGTTGCCGGCGAGCACGAGCGGGAAGGCTCCCTCGGCGACGGCGGCGCCCACGCGTCGGGCGAGCCTCCGGTCTCCCTCGGCGATGCGGACGATCTCCGGGTCGCTCGCGTCCGGCGCGGGGACAACCTCGCTCCGCACATTCCAGCCCTGCGCCCTCAGCTCCGCCGAGAGCTCCGGATCGGAGAGCAGCCGGACGGGCCCCGCGCCCATGTCGACGCCCTCGAGGCCGTTGTGGAACGGCTGGGAGATCAGGCGCAGCTGCTTCGACACGCGGCCGAGACTAATCCCAGACCGCGTGGAGCGTGGGCGGCTTGCGGAACACCAGGCCGCGGGGCGCCGACGGGCGCGCCGGGTCCAGCCGCAGCTCGGGCAGCCGCTCGAGGAGCCGCCCGACCGCCGTGTGCGCCTCCAGCCGCGCCAGGTGCATCCCGATGCAGACGTGCGGCCCGTGCGCGAATGCGATCTGAAGCCGAGCGTTCTCGCGGCGAACGTCGAACTGGTCCGGCTCCGGAAACACCAGCGGGTCCCGGTTCGCACCCGCGATCGAGATCGTGACGAGCTCGCCGCGTGCTATCGAGGCGCCGGCCAAGGTCACGTCGCGGGTCGCATAGCGGTCGATCACCGCGGCGGCCGGCTCCATGCGCAGCGACTCCTCGATGGCGTTCGGGAGCAGCGATCGATCCTCGTCGACGAGCGCGCGCTGCTCGGGATGCTCGAGCAGGTGCAGGATCGCGTTGGCGATCGTGCCCTCGGTCGTCTCGATCCCGCCGAACATCAGCACCGCGACGTTCGAGACGACCTCGTCGCGGGTGAGCCCGGTGGCCTCCCCGCCGGCGGCCGCCACCAGCGACGTGCTCGCGTCGCGGTCGAGCGCGGGCTCCACGCTGGCGCGGAGCGCCGCGAACGCCTCCCTCCCGGCCGGCGTCACAGGGTTGCCGGCGGTCACCTCGGTGACCGCGGCGACGATCCCGTCGTACCAGGCGAGCACCGCGTCCGTGTCCGTGTCGCTCAGGCCGAGCGCGAACGTCACGACCGTCGCCGCGAGCGGTCCGGCCAGGCCCCGCCGCAGCTCGCCGTGGCCGGCCGGCTCGAGGGCGTCCAGCAGCCGTTCGGTCTCCGCCTCCACGAGCTCGCTGAAGCGCTCCCGGACGGCGGCCAGCCGGAACGGGCGAGCGAAGGGATCGCGGTGGCGGGCGTGCTCGGCCCCGTCCAGTGTCAGCATGCTCGGCCCCACGACGCGGCCGGTGGAGAAGCGAGGGTCGTCGACCGTGAACGTCTCCGCGTCCCGCATCGCCGCGAGCGCGAGGTCGCGCCGCGTGACCAGCCAGCCATCGAGGGCGGGCAGCCAGGAGACCGGCTCCCGCTCGCGCAGCCGAGCCAGGAGCGGGTGGGGATCGCGCTCGAGCTCTTCGAGGGTGGCGGTGGCGCCGATCGGGAAGCGCGCCTCCCGCTCGGCTGCCGCCGCCTCACCCATGAGGGTTCGTCCTAGAGCACGCCGTTCGCCTGCAGGAACTTCTTGGCCACGTCGGCCTCAGGCTGCTTGTCGATCGCGACGGCCTTGTTCATCGAGATCATCGCGTCGTTCGTCAGCAGCTTCGACACGCCGTCGATGGTTGCGAAGAACTCCGGCCCGAGGGCGTCGTTCTTCTTCTTGTCCATGACCATCGCGACGTGCTGGTAGCCGAAGACGCCCTTCGGGTCCTGGAGCACCGTGTACTTGCCGCTGGCCAGCTGGGCGTCCGTCGAGAACACGTTCGCGCTGTCCACGTCGCCGGAGTCGAGCGCCTGGTACTGGATCCCCAGCGCCAGCTGCTTGAACTTCGCGTTGTTGAGCCCGTACACCTTCTGCATGCCCTTCAGGCCCTGGTAGCGGTCCTTGAACTCCGGGCGCGCGCCGACCGTGAAGCTGCCGAGCTTCTTCAGGTCAGCCACCGTCTTGAGCCCGTTCTTCTGCGCGAAGTCCTTCGTGGTGGCGATCGCGTCGACGTCGAAGAACGGCGTCTGCTGGCTGATCACCTGACCGCGCCCCTCGTAGAAGTTCTTGGCCAAGTCGTAGGTCTGCGTGTCGGACTTGGGGATGACGTCCTTGCCTGCGACGACGGCCACGGACACGCCGAGATACTCCGGATAGCCGTCGATCTGGCCGCTCGTGAGCGCCTTGTCGATGATCTCGGTCGAGCCGATGTTCTTCTTCAGGTTGACCTTGTAGCCCTTGGCCTCGAGCGCCTGCTTGTAGAGCTCGCCCAGCACGAACTCCTCGGTGAAGTCCTTCGTGCCCAGCGTGACCGCCGGCTTGCCCTTGCCGGGCTGGTCGCTCGACGAGGTGGACGTCCCGCCGCCGCCGCCTGAGCTGTCGTCGTCGTCGCCACACGCGGACAGTCCGAAGACCGCGAGCACGGCGAGCAGCAGAAGCATGAGTACGGGGGTTTGGATCTTGCGTCGTCTCATTGGACTCCTTGGTTGGGACACCGGGTTCGATTTCCCTACGCCGCCGCCGTCTCCACGGTCGGCTCGAGCAGGGCCTCCTTCCCGCGCCGGCGTAGCGGGCGCGGTGTGACGGCGTACTGCAGGAGGGCGAACACGCCCTCCGTTGCGAATGCGAGCGCGGCAATCGCGAGCGATCCGGCCACGACGCCCTCAATGTGGTAGGTCGGCTGGTTCACGATGATGTCGCCGAGGCCTCCGCCTCCGGCCAGCGCGGCAAGCGGCGCCGTGGCGACGACGTACACGGCCGCGGTGCGGATGCCCGCGAACATGAGCGGCAGCGCCAGCGGCAGCTCCACTCGAAGCAGCACCTGAAGCGGCTTCATGCCCATCGCCTCCGCCGCCCTGACGGCGTCCTGGTCGACCCGGTCCACGGCCACGTAGGCGTTTGTGAGCATTACGGGCGCGGCCAGGATCACGAGCGCGACCATCACGTTGGTGAAGCCGACGCCGAGCAGGGCCAGGCCGATCGAGATCACGGCCAGGCTGGGGAGCGCGCGCCCGATGTTCGAGACGTTGATGGCCACGAACGACCCGCGGTGCAGGTGCCCGAGCCAGACGCCGAGCGGGACGGCGATGACCATGGCGACGCCCAGCGAGGCCAGCGACAGCCAGATGTGCTCGACCGTCTTCTCCCAGATCAGTCCGGGGTTGTCGAAGAGGAACTCGATCGCGTTGCCGAAGGTGTTCACGTCACGCCCTCCGCGCTCTGAGCCAAGGGGCGAGCATCCGCTGGAGCAGGACGAGCAGGCCGTCGGCCACCAGCGCGAGCGCGACAGCCAGGAGGCCGGCCGCCACGAACTGCGTCTTGAAGCCGCTCTGGATCGCGTTGAAGATCGGCTGGCCGAGCCCGCCCACGCCGATGAAGGCGGCGACCGTGGCGAGGCTGATCGTCGTGACGGTCGCGATCCGGATCCCGGCCATGATCGCCGGGAGCGCGAGCGGCAGCTCCACGCGCCGCAGGATCTGTCCCTTGGTGAGGCCCATCGCCCGGGCAGCCAATCGCGCGTCCTGCGGCACCTCGCGCAGCCCCGTGAGCGTGTTGCGGAACAGGATCAGGATCGTGTACGAGACGAGGGCGATCTCGGCGCTCGTGACGGTCAGCCCGGTGACCGGCACCAACAGCTGGAAGAACGCGAGGCTGGGAATCGTGTAGAGGAACGCCGCGAAGATCGCGAAGGGCGTCTCGAATTTGCCAACGCTGTAGGCCACGAGGGCCGCTGTGAATGCGATCACGAAGCCCAGCCCGACCGCGATCGCGGTGAGCCAGATGTGCTCGACCAAGCGCGGCACGAACACGCGGTCGAAGTTGTCGACGAACCAGCTGAAGCAGAACTGGCGGTTCTCTCGGATGCAGCTGCTGGCCTTCTCGAAGTGCGGGATCACGGGCTGCTGCGCGATCACCACGGCGTGTGCGCCCGCGAGCATCACGTCGTGGCCGCCTTCTCGTCGGGCCCGATCAGGCGGGTGATCGAATGGAGCGAGACCGTGCCGGCCGGGCGGCCGTCGTCGTCGAGCACGGTCAGCTGCTCGCGGCCCTCGACCAGCATCAGCGACAGCGCGTCGCGCAGGCTCATGTCCCTCGGGGCCATGGGGCCGTCGGGCTCCTCTGGGGCCGGGTCGAACGCGAGGTCGCCGAGCCGCCAGACGTTCAGCCGCTTGAGGCCTCGGTCGGCGCCCACGAAGTCCGCGACGAAGTCGTTGGCGGGCTCGGCGAGGATGTTGTCCGGGGTGTCGTACTGGACGAGCTCGCCGTCGCGGAGGATCGCGATGCGGTGGCCCATCTTGATCGCCTCGTCGATGTCGTGGGTCACGAAGACGACCGTCTTCGGCACCTCCTTGTGCAGGCGCAGGAAGTCGTCCTGGAGCCTGTCGCGCGCGATCGGGTCGACGGCGCCGAAGGGCTCGTCCATCAGCATCAGCGGCTGGTCGGCAGCCATGGCGCGCGCCACGCCGATGCGCTGGCGCTGGCCGCCGGAGAACTCGGCCGGGTAGCGGCGCAGGTCGTCGTCCGGGTCGAGGCCGACAAGCTCGAGCAGTTCCTGCGCGCGCGCGCGGATGCGCTCCTTCGACCAGCCGAGCAACTTCGGGACCGTCCCGATGTTGGCCTCGGTGGTCATGTGCGGGAACAGCCCGATCTGCTGGAAGACGTACCCGATCCCGCGCCGCAGCTCGGTCTCGTCGAGGCTCTTGATGCTGCTTCCGTCGATCGTGATGTCGCCGGAGGTCATTGAGATCAGCCGGTTCACCATCTGCATGGCGGTCGTCTTGCCGCTCCCGGACGGGCCGATCAGCACGCAGATCTCGCCGGACGGCACCTCGAGCGTCAGGTTGGACACCGCGGGCGTTCGGCGGCCGGGGTAGACCTTCGTGGCCTCCTGGAAGGCGAGCACCGCGGCGTCGTGGCCGACCCGCGCCGGGCCATTGCCGGCGCCCTGCGTATCGAACGCTGACGGCCCCGGGGGTTGGGCGGAGTCGGAAGAATTCACAACGAGGGGTCCCGGGAGAGGGAGGCCCTGATCCTACTTCGGACGGCTCTTGCCGGCTTGCCCGGTTCGCGAAGCCTTAATGTCCGCCGTCTCCAGCCGCTCCAGCTCGCGCCTCAGGTCCTCCCGCAGCCGCTGAACGTCCTCGGCACCGAGCTCGGGGTCGCACTCGGCGGTTTCGACCAGGGCGGCCGCGAGCGTCTCGCTGGAAGCGCGGAGGTCCTCCTCCGCCCGGGCTCGGTCACCTGCGCCGCGCAGCGACAGCGCCTTCTCCTTGGTGTCCTCCGCAAAGGCCGCGATCCGCTCGCGGTCTAGCGGTGGAAGCACGCGCCAGCGTCCGTACAGCGAGCGCGCCACGCGCACGCCGATAGCGCCCGCCGCGGCGCCGCCTATCACGAGCTTGGTCGAGCGCATCCGTCGTCATCGTGCCGCGAGCGGTGGACGGAAGGCACGGCCGCGGGCCCCCTGCGCTCAGAGCGCGAGGCGTGCTAGCAAGTCGACCTGCTCGGGGTCCGCCGACGAGGGGAACATGACGAGCTCGTCGACGTCGGTCCGCTGGAAGTGATCGAGGCGCTCGCGGACGCCGTCCTCGCCCTTCGCGGTCACCTGTACCACGGTCTCCGCGTACTCCGGGGTGAACGAGTAGTAGTGGCCGATGGAGCGGCGCGTGTCGCCCTCGGGGTCGTCGCCGAGCGCGAAGTAGGTGATCGCCACGCGACGCGGCTCGCCCTCGCGGCCGCGCTCACGCCAGGCTGCGCCGAGCTTCTCGGCCAGCTCGGCGTAGCGGTCGGGCGACCCCGCGCCGAGTATCCAGCCGTCTCCGTATCGGGCGGCGCGGCGGAATGCGGCGTCGCTCAAGCCGCCGACGAGGAGCTCGGGCGGGTCGTCGCGCACGTCCGGCCCGACCCCGCCGGCGTAGCCGACCTCCTCGCCCTCCCATAGGCGCCTGATCTGCGCGAGCATCTCGTTGGCGCGCCTCCCGCGGCCCCTCAGCGGCACCCCGGACACGGCGAAGTCGTCGTCGCGGGAGCCGAGGCCCACGCCCATAGCTAGCCGGCCGCCAGAGAGCACGTGGACGGTCGCCGCCTGCTTCGCGACCACGGCCGCGTTCTGGCGGTAGGGGAGAAGCAGGACGGCCGTCATCAGGCCGATCCGCTCGGTGACCGCGGCCGCGGCGCCGAGTGCCACGAGCGGCTCGAGGTTCAGGTAGACGAGCCGGTCGAGCGTGCCAAGGCTGGAGAACCCGGCCGCGTCGGCCCGGCGCGCCCAGTCGAGCAGCTGCGCGCGCCGGACACCGGGAATCGCGCTCGGCAGCCCGATGCCAACCTTCATGCCGATGACACTAGAGACGCTGCCCGGGTGGGCCCGCGACCTGCTCGCGGCCGAGCGCGTGGCCCGGCTCGGGTACCTCGATTCCGACGACCGCCCGCGAGTGCTGCCGGTGACCTTCGCCCTGTCGGACGGCTGCGTGTGGAGCGCCATCGACGAGAAGCCCAAGCGGAGCCCTGAGCCGGCCCGCCTGCGCTACCTGCAACGGAGGCCCGATGCGGCGCTCCTCGTGGACGTGTACGACGACGACTGGACCCGGCTCGCGTGGGTCCAGCTGCTGGGCCAAGTCGAGGTGGTGCCGGTGGGGTCATCGGCCGGCGCAATGGCCGCGCTGGCCGAGAAATACGAGCAGTACTCGGCGCGAACCCCACCCGGACCGCTGCTCCGCCTCAGCGTGGAGCGCGCGCTCCACTGGCGAGCCGGAACGTAAACCCGGGACGGTGACTCGCTCGAACTACTGCATTGAGGGGGATCCCAGCCGCCCCGATTCTTCGACGATCCTGACTAGGGCACCGTAGAGGTACCTAATCCAGGATTGTCGAAAGTCCGGCCGTCAGCCCACCCCTCAATGCCGTAGTTCGTCGGTTCGTCAACCGCGCGTCCCCTTCAGGTTCCCGCGCTCTACCGGCAAACCGCGGCCGGACCACTCGCTCCACGAGCCCGGGTACAGCCGTGCCGGACCGATTCCGGCCACCTCCGCGGCCAGCACCACGACGCAGGCGGTGATGCCCGAACCGCAGTACGCGACGGGGTCGTCGCCCGAGGCCACGCCGGCGGCCTCGAAGCGGGCTCGAAGCTCTTCTGGCGGCAGGAATTGCCCTGTGGGAGCAAGTTCCATGAAGGGCACGTTCACGGCGCCGGGGATGTGTCCCGCCACAGGGTCGATCGGCTCGACCTCGCCCCGGTAGCGCTCGGGCACGCGCGCGTCGAGGAGCAGCGGGCCGCCGGGGCCCAGCTCCTCGGCGTCCGCCGGCCGGTGGGCGCCGCCGGCTTCGGTCCGTGCCCGGAAGTCGCCCGGTTGGACCTTCTCGTGGCCCGCGCGCAGCTCGCCGCCCTGCTCGCGCCAGCCGCGAAGGCCGCCGTCCAGGACGGCCACGTTTCGGTGGCCGAAATGTCTCAGCAGCCACCAGAGGCGTGCCGCTCCTCCCTCGCCGGCCTCGTCGTACGCCACCACCAGCGTGTCCTGCCCGATCCCGGCGCGGCGGGCGGCCGCTTCGAAGCGGTCGGCAGCGGGCAGGGGATGGCGGCCGCGCTCGCCCGGCGGATCCGCGAGATCGCGGTCGACGTCGAGGAAGGAAGCTCCCGGAATGTGGCCCTCCCGCCACAGCAACTCGCCGGCGCCCGGGTCGCCGAGCCGGTAGCGGCAATCGACGATCTGAAGATCTGGCTCGGAAGCGCGCAGTCGCTCGCGCAGCCGGTCCGGGGTCACCAGCGGGCCGCTCACCGAGCGAGCACGTTCAGGCAGACGCCCGGCAGGCCGTAGCCGGGACTCCCGGCCACCGGCCGCAGCCGCTCCTCGCACAACCGCCGGACCGCCGCCTGCTCGCGCTCCGGCAGCGAGCGCACCAGCATTGCGAGCGCTCCGGCGAGATCCAGGACGTAGTGCCAGTGCGCGTCGGGAGACTCGAACGCCCACTCCATCTCCACGAGCTCGGCGCGCAGGGGAGACAGCCCCGCGTCGTTCAGCAGCTCGCGGGTCCGGTCCTCGCTCGCCATCGCGAATATCCCGGGCGCGAGTGGATCCGGGGGCGGCTGGCCGGTGTGCTCGAAGATCGCCTGGGCCGGCACGGACGCCCACGGGTTCGCGGCCGGGTCGCCCCAGACCGAGAACGTCAGCCGGCCACCCGGGCGCAGGACGCGGCGCGTCTCCCTCAGCGCGGCGGCCGGGTCGGCCATGAGCATGTAGCCCCAGCGGCACAGCACGCCGTCGACGCTGTCGTCGTCCAGGTCCATCCGCTCGGCGTCCATGGTCCTGAACTCGACGTTCGAGACTCCGAGCTCATCCGCGCGGCGGCGCGCGGCCGCGACCATCTGCGTCGAGAAGTCCGTCGAGATCAGCCGGCCCGACGAGCCCAGCCGGGCCGCCGCGGCGAGCCCCGTGTCGCCGACCCCGCAGGCGAGCTCCAGAACGGTCTCGCCGGGCTGCGGATCGAGCGCGTCCACGAGCCACTCGCCGACCACACGCGACGACTCCCACACCGAGCGCCGGTCGTCTTCCCAGCCGGCGGCCATCCGGTCCCAGGTGTCGAGGCTCGCTTGGCGGTAGTCCTGCGTCATCCCCAGCGCAGCCTATGCCCCGGGGCTAGGCTGAGTCCATGCGCGCGATGGTGCTGGAACGGCCGCGCGAGCCGCTCCGGCCGACGGACCTCCCGCAGCCGGTGCCCGGGCGCGGACAGGTCCTCCTCGAGGTCGCCGCGTGCGGCATCTGCCGGACCGACGTCCACATCGTGGACGGCGAGCTCACGGAGCCGAAGCTCCCACTCGTCCCTGGGCACCAGATCGTGGGACGGGTGGCCGGGGGCGGCGAGCGCTTCGCGATCGGGCAGCGCGTCGGGGTGCCGTGGCTCGGCTGGACCGACGGCACGTGCCGATACTGCCGCTCGGCCCGCGAGAACCTCTGCGACAGCGCTCGCTTCACCGGCTACCACATCGACGGCGGCTACGCGGAGATGACGGTCGCCGACGAGCGCTTCTGCTTCCCCCTGCCCGACGGCTATGAGGACCTCCAGGCGGCGCCGCTTCTGTGCGCGGGCCTGATCGGGCACCGGACGCTTCGGCTGGCCGGCGATGCCGAGCGGCTGGGTATCTACGGCTTCGGCGCCGCTGCGCACATCGTCTGCCAGGTGGCGGTCCACGAGGGCAGGCGCGTGTTCGCCTTCACGCGCGCGGACGACGAGGCTTCCCAGGCGTTCGCCATCGAGCTGGGCGCGGAGTGGGCAGGCGACGCGCTCGGCCCGCCGCCCGAGGAGCTCGACGCCGCGCTGATCTTCGCGCCGGTCGGGGACCTCGTCCCGCCTGCACTCAAGGCCGTGGCCAAGGGCGGGACGGTCGTGTGCGGCGGCATTCACATGACCGACATCCCGGCGATGCCGTACGAGCTGCTCTGGGGCGAACGTGTGCTGCGGTCGGTGGCGAACCTGACGCGCGGGGATGCGGAGGAGTTCCTGGCGCTGGCGCCCAGAGTGCCGGTGCAAACCGAGACGGAGACCTTTCCCCTGGAGGAGGCCAACGAGGCCCTCGACCGGCTCAGGTCGGGGAACCTGCGCGGGGCCGCGGTGCTCGTGCTGTGATGCGGGCGTGTCCACCGCACGCCGTATCGGGCTGACGGCCGCGCTGGCCGCGAGCGCAATGGCGACGGGAGCAACGGCGGCGACGACGGCCGCGCCGGCAGCAACCACCGCAACAGCACGGGCCGCGGCTACCGGCCCGGTGGCCCGGCCGGCCGCGTTTCCTTCCGGCCGCTCGGGCTACTACGGCGGCGGCGCCGTTCAGGGCTTCCTTCAGTTCGTGTCGCTGGGCGTCCGCCCCGGTGGGCGCTTCGATGCCCACGCGACGCTCGTCACCGAGTGCGCGCCGCGGTTCGGAGACGTGCTCAACGAGAACATCGCGGTGCGGAACGCGCGCCTCTCCGACGGCGGTCGTCACCACTCGACGACAGCCTTCACCGAGGACATCCCGCGCGGTGCGCCGCTGATCGGCGGCCTGCACGCCGAGGGGACCGTCACCTACTCCACCCGCGTCCTGGCCGGCGCACTCGCACGCGGGACCGTGCGCGTCCGGACCACCTACAGCGACCCGGCGAGCGGCGCCGAGCTGTCGCGCTGCGACACCGGCCGAATTTTATGGAGCGCCCGGCGACCACCCGCCGGCGCGGGTGGCGGCACGCCGGCGCTCCAGCCGGGGACCCTCCGCGGCGCCACGCGCCAGCGGGAGCCGGTCCTGATGAGGGTCACTCGCCGCGGCCGGCTGGTCGCGCGTGCGGGCATGACCGCGCGCGTGACCTGTCCGAGCGCGGTGGGAGTGCCCCTCGACCTGGTCGCCCATCGCGTGCGAGTCCGGCGCGGCCGCTTCGGCGCGAAGGACGAGTTCACCCGGCCCTTCACGACGTCGGACGGAGTGCCGGTCGTGGAGAGCTACTCGTGGAAGCTCCGCGGCCGCTTCGGCCGGATCGGCGCACGCGGGACGTTCGAGCTCCACGGCGTGGTGCGGCGGCGGAGCGATGGGGAGGAGGTCGGGAGCTGCGACAGCGGGACGGTTCGCTGGCGGGCCCTGCGCTGAGTCCGGCGAACGACGGGCATTGAGGGGTGGCCCGGGTAGTCGGATTTTTCGACAATCCTGGATTAGGCACCTATGCGGTGCCCTAGGCAGGATTGTCGAAGCATCGGGGGAACGGCACCCTCAATGGCGTCGTTCGGGGAACCGAGGACTGCGGCCGAGACGACCTACGCCGCGCGCGGGAACCTGCGCACCCCGGCACCCGCCGCCGGGCGCCGGCCCGCGTCGGCCTGCCCGAAGCTCTCGAGCGCGGCGGCGACCGCTCGCCACGCCGCGCGCGACACGGCCATCCCGCAGTGTGAGGCCCTGACCTGTACGAGCTGCGTCGCGTGCGGGTCGAGGCAGGAGCGCCAGTCCACGATGCCGTCGCTCTTCGAGTAGACAGAGACCAGCTGGACTCCGTCCGGCGGGGGCTCCGCGAGCTCGCGCCAGAACGAGGCGCAGCAGTCGCCGTCGAGGCAGGAGCGCTTGAACAGGCCCGGCGCGCCGAGCGAGCCCAGGCGGCTGACGGCCTCGACCTGGAGCCGCACCAGCGGGTGCACGGCCAGCGGGCTCACGTGGGGAGAGCCCAGCGCCACCACGCCCGACACCAGGTCCGGACGCCGGTGCGCGAGCACCTTGGCGAACGTGCCGCCGCGGCTCTGGCCGACGATCGCGGCGCGGCGGCCCTGGAGGGACACCAGCCGTTCGAGCCGCTCCTCAAGCCGCGGCATGAGCACTCCGGCGCAGTTCACGTTCGACACGATCCCGGCCCGGCTGGGGCGGTAGCCCGCCCGCTTCAGCCAGCCGGCCATCGGCGAGAGCGACCCATCGCCGGCGAGGAAGCCCGGGACCAGGAGCACGGGGCGGCCACGGCCGTCCGCCATGCCGTCTCCGCGGAAGATCGGATCGCGGACGAGAGCGGCCGCCTCGAGGCCGATCCGAGCCTCGCGCCAGAGCGGCGGCCGGGCGCCGAGCGAGCTGAGGGCAGGAGCTCTCATCCGGACGCCCGTGACCGTAAAGGCCACGCAGGACGGCTCCCTTTGACACCCCTATAACAAGGTGACGTTAGATTCCCCGCCGGTGCGCGCCGTAACCATTCAGGACCGAACTCTGGTTGTGGAGGAGCGCGACGACCCGGCGCCGGGCACCGGCGAGCTGCTCGTCCGCGTGCGCGCCGCGGGCCTGAACGGCGCCGACATGCTGCAGCGGCAGGGCGCCTACGCTGCCCCACCCGGCTCGCCGCCGGACATCCCCGGCCTCGAGCTCGCCGGCGAGGTCCAGGCGCTCGGGCCGGCGGTCACCCGCTTCGACGAGGGCGATCGCGTCATGGCGGTGGTCGGCGGCGGCGGCCACGCAGAGCTCGCCGTAGTGCACGAGCGCGCCGCCATGCCGGTGCCCGAGGTCCGGCGCGACGGCGCAGAGCCCCAGCCGCTCGGGTGGCCCGAGGCCGGCGGGCTGCCCGAGGTGTTCACCACGGCGCACGACGCGCTCTTCACCCAGGCGGACCTCCACCCCGGCGAGCACGTGCTCGTCCACGGGGCCGCGGGCGGGGTCGGCACCGCCGCGGTCCAGCTCGGTCGCGCGGCGGGTGCCCGGGTCACGGCAACGGTTCGCAACGAGGAGCTGCGCGCGCGAGTCGAGGAGCTCGGCGCCCGCGTGATCGCCCCCGAGGGCTTCGCCGACGAGGGCCCCTTCGACGTCGTCCTCGAGCTGGTCGGCGCATCGAATCTGACCGACAACCTGAGGTCGCTCGCCACCGGCGGGCGGATCGCCGTGATCGGCGTCGGCGGCACCGGCCCGAAGGGGGAGATCAACCTCGTGACGCTCATGCAAAGGCGCGGGAGGATCCACGGCTCGACGCTCCGCGCGCGCCCGCTCGAGGAGAAGGCGGTGGCCATGAGGGCGGTCGAGAAGGAGGTGCTGCCGAACTTCGCGAACGGAACGCTCCTGGTGCCCGTGGCGGAGACATTCCCGCTCGAGCGCGCCGAGGAGGCTTATGACCGCTTCGCCGCCGGCGGCAAGCTCGGGAAGATCGTCTTCATCGCATAGCTGAAGACTTCTCCCCTCCCGCAAATGCCGGAGGTCGTGGACCCTCCCCGAAACGTTAATAGGGTGCCGCCCGCCGAACACACCTCGCTGAACGTCATCATCGGCGACGATCACGTCGCCTCCAGCGCGGCGAGATCTCGGCCTAAACGTCTGTTCGATCGGCGTATGTCCGACCCGGTCGGTGCTCAGGGCGACCGCACACTCGGCCGATAACTCGTTCCAGACCGACCAAGGCAAACTCGCCGCGAGGCGGGGACGCAAAGCCAGAGGCCTCCCCAAGGACGGTGGAGGCGGCTCAGCTGCCGGATCACTTCCACAGGAGGAACTAATCCAATGGCTGAGCTCCGTGACTCGCGTCGACCAGCCGTTCATCAAGGCGATCCGCGCGGACGCGGCCTGGACTCGCGCCACCGGACGGGGCGTGGGCGTCGCGGTGATCGACACCGGGATCGCGGGCGACGTTCCCGACTTCAGAACCCGCGCGGCGGCTCCCGCGTGATCGCCTCGGCTGTGACGAACCCGTGCGCTCGCGACGCCAACGACCAGTACGGCCACGGGACGCACGTCGCCGGCCTGATCGCCGGCAACGGCCTCATCTACGGGAACGGGCTCCATGGCAAGTACATGGGCGTCGCGCCGCGGGCAAACCTGATCTCGGTCAAGGTCTCCGATGACGACGGCAACACCACGGTCCTCGACGTGATCTATGGCATCCAGTTCGCCGTGGACAACAAGGCCGCATACGGCATTCGGGTCGTGAACCTGTCGCTGTCTTCGACCGTCGCCGAGTCGTACCGCAGCGATCCGCTCGACGACAAGGGCACCTTGACCCGGCTCGACGACGCGCTGGCGTCCTGGTCGAGCCGCGGCATGACGCAGGACGGCGTCCGCAAGCCGGAGGTGCTGGCGCCGGGAGCGGGCCTCGTGTCGACGTTTGCGCCGGGCAGCGACTTCGCCCGCCTCTGCTCCAACTGCATCACGGAGAGCGGGCGCTACTTTCGCGCGGGTGGCACGTCGATGGCTTCGGCCGTCGTGTCCGGCGCGCCCGCGCTTCTGGTCGAGGCGCACCCCGATTGGACTCCCGCGCAGCTGAAGGGGGCGCTGACCTCGAAGCTGGTCGACGTCCCCGGGACGGGCGGTGTGATCGACGTCGCCGCCGCGCTCGACGCCAACGCCTCGAGCTCGGTGAGCCTGCCGCCGAACGGCCTGATCGACCCGGCCAGCGGCCTGATCGACTGGACACGAGCCAGCTTCCGCCGCGCCAGCTTCCGCGACGCGAGCGGCTCGCCGCTCAGCGCCTCGTGGAGCCGGGCCAGCTTCCGCTGCGACTGCGGATTCACCGACAGCGGCGAGGTCGATCCGACGCGGGTGAGCTTCCGCAGGGTCAGCTTCCGCAAGACGACCGACTTCGGGGGCTAGCACCATGGAGGCCCTCCACCGGCAGTTCAGCCTCGAAGCGAAGATCTGGATCCTCACCGGCGTGGTCGCCGGCCTGGCCGTGGCGGCTTACGCGACGCTGGTCGAGCCGGTCGGCACGGGACCGAGCATGCTCGACGTGCCGTGGTGGGCCGTGGCGGCGGGCTTCGCGGCCGCCGAGCGTTGGGTCGTGCACCTCCACTTCCGGCGGAGCACGCACTCGCTCTCGCTCGGCGAGCTGCCGCTCGTGGCCGGCTTGCTCTTCCTGCCCGCGCACGAGCTCGTGCTCGCGGGCCTGGTGGGGGCCTCGCTGGCGCTGGCGTTCGACCGCGAGATTCCGACCTTCAAGGCGTTCTTCAACCTCGCGCAGTTCACGCTCGGCACCTGCGTCGCGCTGTTCGTGATCGAGGGCCTCGTGAACGACCGCACGCCGCTCGACCCGATCGTGTGGGTGGCCGTGTTCGCCGCGGTGTCCGCCGCGACGCTCGTGGCCGACATCTGCGTGGGCGCCGCCGTGACGATCGCCGAGGGCAGGCTCGAAACGCATCAGCGGCTCGACATGCTCCTCACGAACTGGACGGTCGCGCTCAGCAACACCTGCCTGGGGCTGGCGATCGCCGCCGTGGTGGCCGCCCAGCCCGAGGGCGGCCTCCTGCTCGTGCCGCCGACCGTGCTCCTGATGGCGGCGTATCGCGCCTACCTCTCGGAGCGGAAGCGCAACGCCGAGCTCGAGTTCCTGTACGAGGCCACGCGCACGCTGTCACGCTCGTCCGAGATCGTTCCCGAGCTCGAGGCGCTGCTGGCGCGGACGGCCTCCGCATTCCGCGTGAGCGCGGTGGATCTCGTGCTCTTCTCCGCGGAGCCGAACCGGTCGGCCCGCTCGTCGCTCGACCGCGACGGCGAGCGCCGGATGCTCGAGCCGATCGAGGAGCCGCTCGCCGAGAGCCTCCGCTGCCTAGCGGCCGGGCTCAGCGGGCCCGCCGAGATCGAGCGCCTCTTCGACCCGGCCCAGCGCGAGTACTTCCGCTCCCGCGGCATGGTGACCGGCGTGACCGCCCCGCTCCACGGAGAGGCCGGCTGCGTCGGGCTGTTCGCGATCGCGGGTCGCGAGAGCGTCGACCGCAGCTTCTCGGAGGAGGACCTGCGGCTGCTCGAGACGCTCACCGGCAACGTCACCGTCGCGCTCCAGTACGACAGGCTGGAGCAGGCCGTGCGCCAGCTCGAGTCGCTCCAGCAGGAACTCGAGCGCAAGGCGCTGTACGACTCCCTGACCCAGCTCGCCAACCGCTCGCTCTTCCACAACCGGCTCGATCACGCGCTGCGCAGCCGCCGTCCGGACGTGTGCGTGCTGCTGCTCGACATCGACGAGTTCAAGGCCATCAACGACAGCCACGGCCACCACGCCGGCGACGACCTGCTCCGTGCCGTGGCGGACCGCCTCCGCGGCTGCCTCCGCGAGGGCGACACCGCGGCGCGCCTCGGCGGCGATGAGTTTGCGCTGCTGCTCGACCGCTCCGGCGGCGAGTCGGACGCCGTGACCGTCGCGAGGCGGCTGCTGACCGACTTCGAGAATCGCATCGAGGTGGTCGGCGAACGCGTACGCGTGCACATGAGCATCGGGATCGCGATCGGCGCGCCCGGCGGCGAGGGTCCGGACGAGATGCTGCGGAAGGCCGACGTGGCGCTCTACGAGGCCAAGCGGCGCGGCAAGAGCCAGTACCGCGTCTTCCATCCGTCCATGCGCGACGCGCTGCGCAAGCGCCGGACGCTGGCGTACGAGCTCGAGCGCGCGGTGTCAGCCGAGGAGTTGACTGTGGTGTATCAGCCGGTGGTCTCGCTGAGCGCTTGCCGCGCGGTGGCCCTCGAGGCGCTCGTGCGCTGGAACCACCCGGAGCGCGGGCTCGTGCCGCCCGCCGACTTCATCGCGTTTGCCGAGGAGACCGGCGCGGTCGTCGAGATCGGGGCCATCGTCCTCGAGAAGGTGGTGCGGGAGGCGGCGAAGCTCCGCATGCCGATCCACGCGAACGTGTGCGCGCCCGAGCTGATCGACCCCGGCTTCCTCGACCGGCTCGACGCTCTGGTCCACATCCACCAGCTGCCGCCGGAGCTGCTCGTCTTCGAGCTCACCGAGCGCGCCTTCGTCGGCGACGACCCGGTGCCGGTCGCGGTCCTCGAGGCGCTGCACCAGCGCGGCATGGGCGTGGCGGTCGACGACTTCGGCACCGGCTACTCGTCGCTCGCCTACCTGTCGCGGCTGCCCGTCGACACGATGAAGATCCCCAAGCAGTTCATCGACGAGGTGACCGGCTCGCGCGAGCATCACGCGCTCGCGCGCGCGGTGATCGAGCTCGGGTCGGCGCTCGACCTGAAGGTGATCGCCGAGGGGATCGAGACGCCGGAGCAGATCGCCGCTCTCCGCGCATTCGGCTGCAACCTCGGCCAGGGCTACTTCTACGGCATGCCCACCGAGGCCGACGCGGCACTCCGCCGCGTGGAGCTGCTGCGCTCGGACGTAGGGCGCCCGGTGCTGCGCGCCGTCTAGCTCAACCGCTCGACGATCATCGCCTGGCCCTGCCCGCCGGCCACGCACATCGTCTCGAGCCCGATCGTCTTGTCGTCGGTCTCGAGCCCGTTCAGCAGCGTGGTCATGATGCGGGCGCCGGTCATGCCGAACGGGTGCCCGAGCGCGATCGCCCCGCCGTGCGGATTCAGCTTCTCGAGCGGGATGCCGCACTCGGCCATGATCGGGATCACCTGGGCCGCGAACGCCTCGTTGAGCTCGACGGTGTCCACGTCATCGATCGACATCCCGGCGCGCTCCAGCACCTTCTTGATCGCCCAGATCGGCGCGACGCCCATGTACTCGGGCTCGTTGGCGGCGGTCGCCGAGGCCACGATGCGCGCCCGGGGCTCGAGGCCCAGCTCGCTCGCCTTCGTGTCCGACATGACGAGCACCGCAGCGGCGCCGTCGTTCAGCGGGCAGGAGTTGCCGGCGGTGACCTTGCCGTCCTCCTTGAACGCGGGGTCGAGCTGCGACAGCTTCTCGAGCGTCGAGTCCGGCCGCGGGCCGTCGTCCCTGGACACGACGGTCCCGTCCGCGAGCGTCACGGGCACGATCTCGCGGTCGAAGTAGCCCGACTCCTGCGACTGCACCGCCAGCTCCTGTGAGCGCTGCGCGTACTTGTCCATGTCCGCCCGGCTGACCTCGTAGCGCTCAGCTACGTTCTCGGCGGTCAGGCCCATCGTGATGTACGCGTCCGGGCGCCCGTTGCCGCCCTGAAGCTTCTCGTTCTGGTCCTGCGGGCGCGCGGCGTCCACCGCCTCGTTGTAGCGCGACACCCACTCGACGCCGGCGGCGATGTAGGCGTCGCCCTGGGCGGCGACGATTGCGTTCGACGCCTGGCGGATTGACTCGAGGCTCGAAGCGCAGTAGCGCGAGATGGTCGCCCCGTTCGTCTCCAGCGGCAGCCGCTCGGACAGCAGCGCGACGATGCGGCCCATGTTGAAGCCCTGCAGGCCCTGCGGAAGGCCGACGCCGCAGTAGACCTCCTCGATCAGGGCGGGGTCGACCTGCTCGTTGCGCGCGAGCAGGGCGTCGACCACCAACGCCCCCATCTCGTCGGGGCGAAGCGAGGCGAGCGAGCCCTTGAAGGCGCGGCCAATGGGTGTCCGCACCGCATCGACGATCACTGGTTCAGGCATGGCGGGGAAGATACCTCCGCGGGCATCCATCCCCGCGCCCCGATGCCGGCGGCGTCATCCAGGCGCTGTAAGCGGACGCTCCGCGTCCTCTACTTAGGAGGCATTCGCAGGGCGCCGTCGAGCCTGATCGTCTCGCCGTTCAGCATCGGGTTCTCGGCGATGTGGCAGGCCAGCCGGGCGTACTCCTCGGGCCGGCCGAGCCGCGGCGGATGCGGCACCTGGGCGCCGAGCGCCTGGCGCGCATCCTCCGGCAGCGCGGCCAGCAGCGGCGTGTCGAAGAGCCCCGGGGCGATCGTGCAGACGCGGATGCCGAGCCGCGCCAGGTCGCGCGCCGCCGGGAGCGTGAGGCCTACGACGCCGCCCTTCGACGCCGAGTAGGCCGCCTGCCCGATCTGACCGTCGAAGGCGGCGATCGATGCGGTCATCACGACCGTGCCGCGCTCGCCGCCCTCGTCGGGGTCGTTGCTCGCCATTGCGGCCGCCGCCAGTCGCAGCACGTTGAACGTGCCGATCAGGTTCACGCGCACGACGGCCTCGAATGGCTCGAGCGCCGCCGGGCCGTCCTTCTTCACCGTGCGCTCGGCCCAGCCGACGCCCGCGCAGGAGACGGCGAGGCGCAGCTCGCCGGCGGTTTCGACCGCGGCATTCAGCTGCGCCTCGTCGGTCACGTCGGCGCGCGCGAACGCGGCGCCGATCTCGTCCGCGAGCGCCTCGCCGCGCTCGTCGTTCAGGTCGGCGATCGTGACGCGCGTGCCGCGGGCCGCGAGCTCGCGCGCGGTCGCCTCACCGAGGCCGGAGGCGCCGCCGGCGACGAGCGCCCCTATGCCGTCCAGCTGCAACTACTCGCTGACGCGCTCTACCAGGAACGAGATCCGCACGAGCGCACGCCACTCGTCGAGGTTCTCGCCGCGGAGCCCCGTCGACACGACGTCCACCGCCTTGATGTTGCGCAGGGTCTGGCTCGCGTCCGCCAGCGCGGCCTTCACCGCGCCGTCGGAGCTGTCGGGCGAGCTTCCCACCACTTCGATGATCTTCGTCACTGCCAACGCCGGGCTCCCTTCGTTCGGGGTCCTGCGGAGCCTATCCCGGTCATGTAGCTTGATGCCTCGATGGAGGCCAGCGCCGAGGAGAGGAGCGGCTACCTCGACTTCTCGAGAGTCTCGCCCGGCGAGCTTCTCGGGATGGGAGCCGCGCTGGTCCTGCTCGCGTCGCTATGGATGCCCTGGTTCACCACGAGCTCGGACAACCCGAACTCGAAGCTGCCGGGCGGTGCGACCGGCGGGGACTCCGCGAACGCCTGGCAGGTCTTCAGCACGCTCGACTGGCTGCTGGTGGCGGCATGTGCCGCGCCGTTCATCCTCACGTGGATCGTCGCCCGCGGCCACAAGCTGACCTGGAAGCCGGGCGAGGTGACGATGATCGTCGGCATCGTGGCGTTCGTGCTGATCCTGTGCAACGGGATCATCCTGGGGCGCCCCGGCGACAGCGTGGACATCGGCCTCGGGATCGGCTACTTCGTGGCGCTGCTCGCATCGGTCGGGCTGCTCGCCGCGGGATACCTGAGGCAGGCCTTCTACACGACAGCGCGCAAGCCGCCGGGCGTGATCTGAGTTAGGTTCCCGCGCATGGAGGGGAGGCCGAGGCCCGACCGCAACCTCGCCATGGAGCTGGTGAGGACGACCGAGTACGCGGCTCTGGCGTGCGCGCGCTGGATCGGGCGCGGCGACAAGGAGGGCGCGGACGGCGCGGCGGTTGACGCGATGCGCCTGCTCCTCGACACGGTCTCGATGGACGGCGTGGTCGTGATCGGCGAGGGGGAGAAGGACGAGGCGCCGATGCTCTACAACGGCGAGCACATCGGGGACGGCTCGCCGCCTCAGGTGGACATCGCGGTGGACCCGCTTGAGGGCACCGAGCTGTGCGCGAAGGGCCTGCCGAACGCGATCGCCACGATCGCGCTGTCCGAGCGCGGGGCGATGTTCGACCCTGGCCCGTGCGTGTACATGCTGAAGATGGCGACCTCGCGCAGCATGGCCCACGTGCTCGACGTCGAGCGGCCGATCGGGGAGACGCTCCAGCTCATGGCGAAGGAGAAGGGCGTCGGGGTGGGCGACCTGGTCGTGATCATGCTCGACCGTCCGCGCCACGAGGAGTACATGAGCGAGATCCGCGCGGTCGGGGCGCGCATCCGGCTGATACCGCACGGCGATGTGTCGGCGGCGCTCGCGGCGGTCTCCGAGGACTCGGCCGTAGACCTGCTGTTCGGCATCGGCGGGACGCCCGAGGGGGTGCTCGCCGCGGCGGCGATCCAGTGCACGGGCGGCCAGATACTCGGGCGTCTGTGGCCGCGCTCGGACGAGGAGCGGAACGCCGCGCTCGAGGCCGGCTACGACCTCGACGAGGTGCTCGACAAGGACCGGCTGGTGTCGGGCAACGACGTCTTCTTCGCGGCCACCGGGGTCACCGACGGCGAGCTGCTCGAGGGTGTCCACTACAGGGGAGCCCAGGGGGCGGAGACCGAGTCCGTCTCGATGCGCTCGCGCTCCGGCACGGTGCGCCGGATCGTGGCGCGGCATGACCGCGCCAAACTGCGCGAGATCACCGGCGAGCGGCTGGGGTGATCGCAGCCTCCGCGGCGGCGCGCAGAGTGCCGACGCGCGAGGGCTCGAGCTCGAGGTTCGCGAGCGAACGCAGGAAGGCGTGCGTCACGATGACGTGGATCCGCAGCTGCGTCTGCTCGTACATCCAGCGGCTGAGCCGCGTGGCGATGGTCGGGTAGAAGTTGACGACCTCCGAGGAGACCACCACGGTCACCACCCCGCTCCCGTCCTCGGCCGGCTTGCGCCTGACGCTGAGACGCAGGTAGCCGCGGTCGCGCCCGCGCCTCGCAACCAGTACGCCGCGGTCGATCGGCCAGGTGACCGTCCCGCCGTCTCTGTTGAACTCGTACTCGGGCTTGCGGAAGCGGAGCAGGACGAAGGGGCGCCGCAGCAACACCACCTCGCGCGAGTCGTCGCTGTACAGCACGCGGATCAGCCCGAGCGAGAAGCGCGACAGGGAGCTCCAGTACGTGCGCGCGAGGCTCTCCAGGTGCTCAGGCGCCCAAAGCTTCTCGAGCTCCGCCGTGGGCAGCGTGACCTCGGCCACCTGGCGGCTGCCCGTGGCCCCGCTCTCGGAGTCGCCCGACTCGGGCTCATGCAGAATCGTCACGCGCGCCCGCGCGCGGCGATGGCGCTCGAGCAGCCGGCGCGGGTCGCGCGGCCTCACAGGAGCTCGACCTCCACGCGCTCGCCCGCGGGCACCTCGCCCTCCCCGGGTACGATGAACGCGAGCGCGTCGGCGCCCAGCATCGAGGTGAGTACGTGCGAGCCCTGCGCCCCGGTGGTGGGAGTGGCGACGAGGCCGTTTTCGCTCTGGAGGAGCCGGACTCGAATGGCCTGCTCGCGCTGCGGATTGCGGGCGATCGGCTCATCGAGTCTGGCTAGGGAGCGTGCCGTGTCGGGCGCGGCGCCCTGAAGCGCCGCGAGCGCCGGCCGGGCGAACAGGTGGAAGGTGACCATCGCCGAGACCGGGTTGCCGGGCAGGCCGAAGGCGAGCTGCTGACCGCGCGTCCCGAACCACGTGGGCTTGCCCGGGCGGAGCCTTACGCCCCAGAACCGCTCCTCAACGCCGAGTTCGCGGAGCGCGGCCTTGACGTGGTCGTGCGGGCCGACCGACACGCCACCGGAGACCAGCACCACGTCAGCGTCGTCGAGCGCCCCCGCGATCGCCGAGCGGGTGCCGTCGGGGTCGTCGGGAACGGTGGCGCGCCCCGCGAGCAGCGCGCCGGCCCGCTCCACCTGCGCGCCGAGCGCGAAGCCGTTCGAGCTGTAGATCCTCCCCGGCCCGAGCGGCCGGCCGGGAGGCGTGAGCTCGTCGCCGGTGATGAGGACGGCGACGCGGGGTTGCCGGGCGCACCGCAGGTCGGCCCTTCCAACGGAGGCGGCGACGCCGAGCTCCGCAGGGCCGAGCTTTGAGCCGGCTTCGAGAACTACGGCATGTAGGGGAATGTCCTCACCTGCGCGGCGGATGTTCGCGCCCGTCTCGGTTTCCGGCACAGAGATCCGATCCCCGCTCAATGCCGTCGTTCGCTCTACGGGGACCACCGCGGCAGCGCCCTCCGGCACCAAAGCCCCCGTCGAGATCCGCACCGCCATGCCCGGGCCGAGCGTCCCATCCCACGGATGCCCCGCGCGCGCCTCGCCGATCACATTCAGGTCGCCGCCGTCCAGGGTCGCCACCGCGTAGCCGTCCATTCCCGAGCTGTCGAACGGCGGCACGGCGGTCGGGCTGGTCACGTTCTCCGCGAGCACCCGCCCCAGCGCAGCGTCGAGCGCGGCGGGCTCGTCCCCAAGCCGGGTGATGGCCTCGAGGACCCGCCGGCGGGCTTCGGCGATCGAGATCAGCTCGCTCACACGGCGAATCTTCTCCGAAATTCCGCCTGCGGTCCGCCGTTTCCGAGGGTACGATCGACGGCAGTGTCTGCCATGCGGGGACCGCTCGCGCGCCTTGAGCGCTCGCGCGACGAGCTTGCGAAGCAATGGCTCGTCCGACTCATCGAGCGCGCGTCGCTCGACGAGATCCGCGAGCTGCCTACGGAGCGCATCGCGCGAGAGCTGCCGGAGCTGATCAGCGGGATCGTCGGCGCAATCTCCGAAGCCGACGGGGATCCCTACGCGCTCCCGCAGGAGCAGTCGGAGCGCGCGGCGTCGCTCGCCGGGCTGCGCGGGGGCGGGCGCGACGCGAGAGCAGCCGACGTTGCCCGCGACGTCGCGGCCCTTCAGACCGTGCTCCTGCACGCGCTGCGCGAGGACCTCGAGGACGACCCGGTGCGCTTCGCCGAGGCGGTCGAGCAGCTCGTCGAGGCGATCGCCGCGATCCAGGCCGAGGCGATGGAGGCCCACGTCCAGACGCGCTCGCGCGAGCTCGAGTCGCAGGCGCACACCGACCCGCTGACCGGCCTCGGGAACCTGCGCGCCCTCCAGCGCGCGCTGGCGAACCTGCTCGAGACCCAGAGGCGCTACCAGCACCCGTTCGGCCTGCTGCTCATGGACATCGACGGGCTGAAGCGGATCAACGACTCGCACGGGCACCAGGCGGGCGACCGCGTGCTGATGCAGGTCGGGATGTCGCTGCGGAGGTCGATCCGCTCGGTCGACACGGCGGCGCGGATCGGCGGCGACGAGTTCTGCGTGCTCCTTCCTCAGCAGGACCTGAAGAGCGCTGCCAAGCTCGCGGCGCGCCTCGCGACGGCGGTGGAGGAGGAGGTGGCCTCGCCCGGCGAGCCGCCGGTGACGATCTCGATCGGCGTGTCAGCCTCGCCCGAGCACGGCGACGAGGCGGAAGCGCTGATCGACAGCGCCGACCGGGCGATGTACCGCGCGAAGGCCGCCGGGGAGGGGATCGCGCTGGGCGACCCGCCCGGGACGCAGGGTGTGGGCGCCGAAGAGGCGACGACGTAGGGCGCGCGCCCTCCCGGTCGGCGAGCTACGGCATTGAGGGGGTGGGCCGGATGGTCGACTCCTTCGACGATCCTGGCTAAGCCACCGTATCGGTGGGCAAGCCAGGATTGTCGTTGCCGAGTGCTACTCGATCAGGCCGTGGCGGATCCCGATCGCGACAGCCTGCGTGCGCGTTGACGCCTCGAGCTTGGCCAGTATCCGCTTCGTGTGCGTGCGGACGGTCTCGGTGGATAGGCCGAGCTGCTCGGCCACGGCGTCGGTCTGCATCCCGTCGGCCAGCATCTGGAGGATCTCGCGCTGCCGAGCGCTCAGGGTGCGGTCGCCCTCGTCGAGCACGATCGTCGAGGACAGGCCCGGGTCGACGTAGAACTCGCCGTCGCGCGCGGCCTCGATGGCGCGGACCAGGTCCTCGGACGGCGAGTCCTTGCGCACGTAGCCCTTTACGCCGGCCTTGAGCGCCTCGCTCAGCAGGCGGGCGCCGCCGTCCGAGGTGAAGACGACGATCGGAGCGTCCACCTGGTCGCGCAGGCGGTTGACGATCTCGCCCACATCCACACCGGCCCGCCAGGGATCGATGATCACGACGTCGGGAGCGTCGCCGTTCGCCATGTCGCCGGCCTGCTCGATCGACTCCGCGTCGGTCACGACGGCTTGGTCGAAGGCCTGCTCGAGAACCGCCCGTACGCCGGCCCGGACAACCGGGTGGTCATCCACGATCAGGCAGCGAGGCGCGTGCTTGCCGCCGGAGGGCACCGCGCCAGCATACCTCGGAAACGCACGGTTTCCCCGGTGCGGAGTAACCAGCTAGCTGCGCACCGTCACCGTTACGGGAGCGGGAGCCGGCGAAGGAGCTCCTGGGTGACGGCGCCGGCGACCTTGACGCCCCCGACCGCGAGCCCGGCTGCGGTACGAACGGCAGCATTGAGCGGATCTCCCGGCAGCTCCGGGCGATCAGCCTCGGCGGGGGCACCCTTCATCGCCGTAGCTCGCCCGCCACGCGCCGGCCGATCCCGCTTCGCGCTTCGCCTTCCGGGCCGCGAGTTGGGCAGGTTCCCGAGCACTCCGCTCTCGTCCGTCATGGACAGTGATTCTACTTGTGCCCGTTTTGGGTATCCCGCACCTAGAAGAGCGGACGATAAAGTCATAAGAGATCATTTTGGTTGACTGGCTAGTCGGTGGAAATTGCGCTCTGGGCCGCTTGACTTCACTATCTGTAGCGTTAGTGTCTACATCGTCTGTTTGACTGGGCCCGGCGCCCTAGCGCTGGGCCCTGCGCGCCGTTAAGGAAAGGGATGTCTGTAGCCGATCTGCAAGAGCTTGAGGAGGTAAAGCTCCTTGTCGTGAAGGGTCAGGCGACCGGCGTTCTGACCTACGCCGAGGTCGCCACCGCGCTGAGCGAGGTGGAGCTCGACGAGAGCGATATCGAGGAGCTGCACGGCTACTTCGAGAAGTCCGAGATCGAGCTGGTCGAGGACGACCCGACGCACTCCGCGCCCGAGGTCGAGCGCGCCGTCGACCGACGCAGCCGGCGCAAGAAGGCCACGATCGACCTCAAGCCGGACATGACGACCGACTCCCTTCAGCTGTTCCTGAAGGACATCGGGAAGGTGCGGCTGCTCACGGCGCAGGAGGAGGTCGACCTTGCCAAGCGCATCGAGCGCGGCGACCTCGACGCCAAGCAGAAGATGGTCGAGTCGAACCTCCGGCTGGTCGTCTCGATCGCGAAGAACTACCGCAACCAGGGCCTGCCGTTCCTCGACCTGATCCAGGAGGGCACGCTCGGCCTCGTCCGCGCCGCGGAGAAGTTCGATTACCGCAAGGGCTTCAAGTTCTCCACGTACGCGACCTGGTGGATCCGCCAGGCGATCGCCCGCGCGCTCGCCGACAAGGCGCGCACGATCCGCATCCCGGTGCACGTGGTCGAGAAGCTCAACAAGATCGGCCGCGCGGAGCGCAAGCTCGTCACGGAGCTGGGCCGCGAGCCGAC
>JBKPSR010000072.1:0-6482 GCA_046735115.1 Actinomycetota bacterium | reverse complement strand
ATTCGCTCAGCGCTCGGCTCGCCGGCGTTGTCGAGCCTGTCCCAGCTGTACCAACCCGCGCGGTCACAGCCCATCTGGACGAGCCAGGGCCAAACCGCGGAGGGCGGCGCATCGATCGTCACCGCCATCGTGGCGCCGCGCTTCCCACCCGGGATGAGATCAGCGCCGGGATAGGCGGACTCGACCTCGTCGTCCGACGCGCCGAAACGGAGCATTCGCGGCCGAACGAGGAACGCGTACGCACCGGCCGTGCACGCTGCGACGGTCACAAGACGGCGGCTGACCACGCCGCGAGTATCTCCCCGCGGGTCCGCCCGGCCGTAAGTAGTTGCCCGCATACCTGTGCGGGTCGTCCCCGACGACCCGAGTGAGCGGCGCTATCAGCATGGGCGCATGCCTACTCGCAGCGCCACAGTTCAGGAGCTGACCGACGCACCGGCGACGGACATCGTCGTCCGCGGGCACGAGATCACGAAGCGGTTTGGGGAGGGGGCCGCAGCCGTGGACGCTCTGCGCGGCGTGTCGGTCGACTTTGCGCGCGGCTCGTTCACCGCGATCATGGGCCCGTCCGGGTCCGGCAAGTCGACGCTCATGCACATATTGGCCGGCCTCGACGTCCCGACGAGCGGCTGGGTCGAAATCGACGGAACTCGGCTCGATGGGCTGGATGATCGCCGGCTCACGCTCCACCGGCGCCGTGAGGTCGGCTTCATCTTCCAGAGCTACAACCTGCTGCCGGTACTGAACGCCGAGCAGAACATCCTGCTGCCGGTGCGGATCGGCGGTGACGAGCCGGACCGCAACTGGCTCGAGACGCTGATCGACACGGTCGGCCTCGGCGACCGTCGTCACCATCGGCCCAGCGAGCTCTCGGGTGGCCAGGCGCAGCGTGTCGCAGTCGCCCGTGCGCTGATCACCCACCCGGCCGTGGTATTCGCCGACGAGCCAACCGGCAACCTCGATTCCAACGCGAGCCGCGACGTGCTTGCGCTCCTACGTCGCGCGGTCGACGAGTTCGGCCAGACGATCGTGATGGTCACGCACGACGCCGGCGCGGCCGCGATCGCCGACTCGGTGCTGTTCCTCGCGGACGGGCGGATAGTCGACCGGCAGGAGCGTCCCTCGCAGGAGCAGATCCTCGATCACCTCAAGGAGCTCGCCGCGTGATCGGCCTCACCCTCGGCGGCCTCGTCGAGCGCAAGCTCCGCTCCGCACTGACCGCCATTGCGGTCCTGCTCGGCGTCGCCATGATCGCGGGCACCTACGTGCTCACGGACCAGATCCGGACGGGCTTCGAGGATCTCGAGAACACCGCGTACAGCGGAGTCGACGTCGAGCTGAGCCCGAAGGACGCCTTCACCAGCCAGTTCAGCACCCCGCGGCCGCTGAACGAGAGCCTGGTCGGGCGCGTGCGCCAAGTTCCCGGCGTGGCGAGGGCCGAGGGCGCGTTGTGGTCGCCGGGCGGGCTCGTCATCGACGGCGACCTCAAGAAGTCCACCGGCGGCGGCGGGACGATCGTCACCGCGATCCTCGGCGAGCCGTTCAGGGCCGAGACGGTCGTGGATGGGCGTCTGCCGCAGAGCTCCGGGGAGGTGGCGCTCATTCGCGCCACCGCCGACAAGTACCACCTGAGGCCCGGGGACCACATCGGGATCGCCACCCACCGCGGGATCGTGCCCGTGACGGTGGTGGGCTCGTACGAGTTCGGCAGCTCGGACACGGGTGGGACCGACGTCGTGTCGGCGCGCCTCGAGGATCTCCAGTCGTGGTTCGACCGAGCCGGCAAGGTGACATCGATCGACGTCGCCGCCGCCGACGGCGTCTCGCCTCAACAGCTCGAGCGGCGGATCCAGTCGGTGGTACCCCATCGGGTTCAGGTGCGGACGGGGGACAAGGCCGCCGAAGAGACGGCGGGCGACATCAACGACCAGATCGGCGGCTTTCTGAAGCCGGCTCTGCTCGCCTTCGCGGGCGCGGCGCTGCTGGTCGGCGCATTCATCATCTTCAACACCTTCACGATCACTGTGGCCGAGCGAACACGCGAGTTCGCCATGCTGCGCACGCTCGGCGCCACGCGTCGGCAGATCCTCGGCAGCGTGGCACTGGAAGCGCTTGCGATCGGGCTGGCCGCTTCGCTACTGGGACTTGCGCTCGGCCTGCTGTTCGCGAAGGGAACCGCCCAGTTGTTCGAGGCCGTGGGTCTCGGGATACCCACCGGTGGCCTCGAACTCGCGCCGCGGACGATCGCCGTCTCGCTCCTGATCGGGATCGGCGTCACCCAGGTTGCGGCAATCACCCCCGCACGCCGTGCAACGCGCGTGCCTCCCATCGCCGCCCTGCAGCGTGGCGATCAGGAAGTCCCCACACGGCACCGGCGCTGGAGGCCTTGGCTCGCTGGGCTCATCGCCGTGCTCGGCGTCGGAATGCTGATAGCCGGGCTCTTCGGCTCAGGACCGGCGACGAGCCGCCTCAGCACGATGGCTGTGGGCGTGGTGTTCCTGTTCGTCGGCGTCGGACTCAGCGCCCGGTGGTTCGTTCGCCCGCTGGCCGGAGCGGTGGGCTGGCCGCTCGAGCGTCTGTTCGCGGAGCCAGGGCTCCTCGCGCGCGAGAACGCGATGAGGAACCCCGCCCGAACCGCAACGACCGCGGCTGCGTTGATGGTCGGCCTCGGCCTCGTGGTGTTCGTTGCGGTTTTCGCGAACGGCATCAAGGCATCGTTTGACGCGACCGTCTCGCGTGTGGTGACAGCCGACCTGATCGTTCGCTCGGACACGATGCAGCCGATTCCGGCCGCGGCCGCCGACGCGGTCGCGCAAACGCCCGAGGTGGCGACCTCGTCGAGCGTCTTGCTCGATCAGGTCAAGGTGAACGGCAAGAAGTCGAGCCCCATAACCGACGTCATCAACGGCGTCGACCCATCCACGATCGAGAAGCTCTACAGGATCGACTGGGTCGGCTCGAGCGGCCCCGGAGCCCTCGCCCAGCTAGGCGGTCACAACGCCCTGATCGAGGAACAGTTCGCCAAGGCGCATCACCTGGGCGTCGGAGACTCGTACAGGGTCGAGACGCCGACCGGCGGCCGGGCGCGGCTCCATGTTGTCGGCGTCTACCACGATCCCCAGATGCTCCAGGGCACCATTGTCCCGTACGCGCTGTTCGACGAGATCTCGTCGGCGCGAGATCCGTGGTTGATCTTCGCGCACACCCTCTCGGGTGTTCCGCAGGACGTTGCGAAGCACGCGGTTGAGAACGCCGTTGAGCCGTTCCCGGTCGCGAGCGTCAAGTCGCGCTCCGAGTTCGCCGAGGCCGAGACCAAGGTGCTAGATCAGTTCGTGTATCTCCTCTACGCATTGCTCGGGATGAGCGTCGTCATCTCGTTGTTCGGCATCGCGAACTCGCTCTTCCTGTCGATCCACGAGCGAACGCGCGAGTTCGGCCTGCTGCGAGCGGTCGGAGCGACGCGCGCACAGGTGCGGCGCATGGTGCGCTACGAGAGCGTCATCACCGCGGTGATCGGCGGCGTAATGGGAATCGGCGTGGGTCTGCTGTTTGCGTTCCTCGTCACCGAGTCGCTCGGTGACCTCGGCCTGGGCTTCGAGCCTCCGCCCGGACAGCTCGCGATCTTCCTCGTGCTGGCCGTTCTGGTCGGGGTGATCGCCGCCGCCGCGCCCGCCCGGCGCGGTGCGCGGCTACAGGTCCTCGAGGCCCTGCACGCCGAGTAGCGCCCGCACCTGCCGCGCGATCTCCAGGTCCTCGCGCGCGTGTATGACGAGCACGCGGACGCCGCTCTCCGGAGCGCCGACGCCGAGGTGCCCCAGCCCCTCGCACGCGAGCTCGCGGATCCGGGGGGAGTTCTCGCCGACTCCGCCGGTGAAGACGAGCGCGTCGAGCCCGCCGAGTGACGCTGCCATCGCCCCGATGCCCGACCGCAGACGGTGGATGTAGACGTCGACCCCCAGCCTGGCCTCGGCGTCATCGCGTTCCAGCAGCGCTCGCATGTCGGCAGTGCCCGCTAGACCGAGGAGGCCGGACTCGTGCTCGAGCGCCTCGGTCATCGAGTCGACCGAGACGTTTTCGTTCTGCTGGAGCCAGAGCAGCAGGCCGGGATCGACCGAGCCCGACCTCGTGGCCATCACGAGGCCGTCGAGCGGGGTGAATCCCATGGTCGTGTCGACGGAGCGGCCGTCGAGCACCGCGCACAGCGATGCGCCGGCCCCCAGGTGGCAGGTCACGATCCTGCGCGCAGCCCCGGCTGCTCGTGCGGCGTAGGCATGCGAAAGGCCGTGGAAGCCGTAGCGCCGCACGCCATAGCGCTCGCGCCACTGGCGTGGGAGCGCGTAGGTCGCTGCTGCGGACGGAAGCGTGGAATGAAATGCCGTGTCGAAGCATGCGACCTCCGGCACGCCCGGCAGCGCGTGCCGAACGGCGCCGAGCGCGGCGAGCGACTTCGGCTGGTGGAGAGGCGCGAGCACGGCGAGCTCGTGGAGCGCCGCCTCCACGCCTTCGTCGATGACAACCGCCTGTCGAAAGCACTCACCCCCGTGAACGATGCGGTGCCCCGCCACGGCGGGCGCCTCGGGCAGCTCCGCGAGCGCCGCCGCAACGGCGTCGCGCTCGACCACCGCCCGCGGGGCCTCGAGCTCGGACGCCCACAGCTCGCTGTCGTCCGAATCCAGCAGCGAGAGCTTGAGGCTGCTCGACCCGGCGTTGGCGACGAGCACGCGCACCTGCGCGTCAGCCAGGAACGCCGCGAGCGGGCTCGGGTCGGATCGAGGCGGCCCCCGGCCACGCCCAGTCGCGCACGTCGGGCGGATCGTCGCCGTGCTCGCGAGTGTAGGCGCGATGTCGCAGCCGCTCGTCGGCCATCTGCTGGCGCAGGCCGGCAGCCTGCTCGCCCAGGCCAGGCACCCGGTCGATCACGTCCATCACCAGGTGGTAGCGATCCAGATCGTTCAGCATCACCATGTCGAATGGCGTAGTGGTGGTGCCCTCTTCCCGGTAGCCGCGCACGTGCAGGTTGCGGTGGTTGGTGCGCCGGTAGGCGAGGCGATGGATCAGCGACGGGTAGCCGTGGTAGGCGAAGATGATCGGCTGCGACGTCGTGAACAGCGCGTCGAACTCCGAGTCGGGCAGCCCGTGCGGGTGCTGGGAGGGCGGCTGGATGCGCATGAGGTCGACGACGTTCACTACGCGCACGCTCAGGTCGGGAAGGTGCTCGCGCAGGAGCGCCGCCGCAGCCAGCGTCTCGAGCGTCGGGATGTCGCCTGCGCATCCCAGCACGACGTCGGGCTCCCCGTTGCCGCTCGAGGCCCACTCCCAGATTCCGATCCCACGCGTGCAGTGGATGATCGCCTCGTCGATGGAGAGGTAGTCCAGCGAGGGCTGCTTCCCTGCGACGATCACGTTGACGTAGTCGCGCGACCGGAGGCAGTGGTCCGCGACGGACAGCAGGCAGTTGGCGTCCGGCGGCAGATACACGCGCACGATCTCGGCCTTCTTGTTCGCGACGTGGTCGATGAAGCCGGGGTCCTGATGCGAGAACCCGTTGTGGTCCTGGCGCCAGACGTGTGACGAGAGGAGGTAGTTGAGCGACGCGATCGGCCGCCGCCAGGGGATGTCCCGCGTGACCTTCAGCCACTTCGCGTGCTGGTTGAACATCGAGTCCACGATGTGGATGAACGCCTCGTAGGAGTTGAAGAGCCCGTGCCGTCCCGTGAGCAGGTAGCCCTCGAGCCAGCCCTGGCAGAGGTGCTCGCTCAGGATCTCCATGACGCGACCGTCGGGCGAGAGGTGGTCGTCGCCTTCGAGGCGCTCGGTCATCCAAGCACGGTTCGTGACCTCGAACAGCGGGCTCAGCCGATTGGAGGCCGTCTCGTCCGGTCCCATGACCCTGAAGTTGCTCGCGGATTCGTTCGCGCGCATCACGTCCCGCAACCAGGCTCCGAGGACGCGCGTGGCCTCGGATGCCGCGCTGCCGGGCTGCTCGACGGCGACCCCATACCTCCGAAAGTCGGGTAGCTCGAGGTCCCGGAGGATCAACCCGCCGTTCGCGTGCGGATTTGCACCCATGCGCCGCTCACCCTCCGGGCGCAGCTCGCGCAGCTCGGCGCGGAGCGCCCCGGACTCGTCGAAGAGCTCATGCGGGCGGTAGGAGCGGAGCCATTCCTCGAGTAGACGGAGGTGCTCCGGGTTCTTGCCGACGCCGGCGAGCGGCACTTGGTGCGAGCGGTAAGTGCCCTCCGCGGGTAGGCCGTCCACTTCCTTCGGCCCGGTCCAGCCCTTTGGCGTTCGCAGGACGATCATGGGCCAGCGGGGGCGTTCGATGGCACCCTCTCGGGCCTTGTCCTGGATCCGCGCGATGTCGTTGAGGCAGCTGTCCAGGCCCGCCGCCAGCTCGCGATGCACCGCCTCGCGCTCGTCTCCCTCTACGAACACCGGGGCGTGCCCATAGCCCTCGAGCAGCGAGCGCAGCTCGTCGTCCG
>JBKPSR010000071.1:0-41996 GCA_046735115.1 Actinomycetota bacterium | reverse complement strand
AGCTTGGCCTCACGGGCCGCGGCGTCGGGGGCGCGCTCGGCGAGCGCCCGGGCGAGCTCGAGCCGCGCCCGCCCGGCTTCGTGAGGCAGGCCCAGCCTGCCAAGGGCTTCGAGCGCGCGCGTGAGCTGCGCCACGGCGCGCTCGTCGCCGTCCGCGGCGTGCATTCGCCCCGCGCCAAGATCGGCGAGGGCGCTCACGAGTTCGTCGCCCGTGTCGGTGGCGAGCGCCTCAAGGCGCGCCAGCGTCGCCATCGCCTCCTCGGTCTTCCCGCGGGCGAGCTGGATCCCCACGAGCAGCTCGAGCAGCGGTCCGCGGGCGAGGTCGGCGGGGTCGCTCCCATCGAAGCAGAGCTGGGCGAGCTCCTCGGCGAGGCCGAGGTCGCCGCGGGCGAATGCGATGGTCGCGGCCGCGCGCCTCGCGGCCGGATGCCACTCGACACCCTCCAAAAGGCGCTCGGCCTCCTCGTAGCGGCCCTGGCGCACGCGCAGTCCCGCCAGGCGCACGACCGGAAACGTGCGGTCGCCGCGGTAGCCGTGCTCGAAGGTCTCGATCGCCCCGCGCAGCTCGGCCTCGGCCTCCGTCCACCTGCCGAGGGCGACCAGGATCCCGCCGTAGTGGGTCCTGCAGGTGGGCCGGACGAAATCCGTCCAGACGACGTAGCGCTCCGCGAGCGCCATCCACTCCTCGGCCCGCCTCGCATCGGTGGCGTGCTCGCACGCGCTCAGGAGCCGGCAGCAGATTTCCCCGACGGCGCCGTGCGCCGCCACCTCGCCGCTCGTCACGGCCGCCATCGCCTGGTCGAGCAGCTTCATCCCCTCGAGCACGCGGCCCGAGGCGACCAGCGTCTCCCCGAGGAGGGCGATGGCGTCGAACTCGAGGTCGGCGTCGCCGAAGCGGCGCGCGATCGCCAGCGCCGACAGGGCGCATTGCTCGCGCTCCTTCGCGTCACTCGAGAAGACGGCGCCGTCGAGGACCAGCCATCCATGCGAGGCGCACTCGTCTACGTCCTCGAGCAGGCTGCCCGCGCGGGCCATCCAGCCGCTCGCGACGGCGTAGTTGCCGTGGTAGGTGCCGTGCAGGAACGCGAGCCAGCGCGCTGCGTCCGCGGCGTCGGCCGGCCGTCCTTCGCTCCGGTACGCCGCGAAGGCGTGCTCCTTCACCTCGATCGCGGCGTCGTACTCGCCCTGGAAGTGGAGCGCCTGGCTGAGGCCGTCCAGCGCCTCGGCGGTCTCGGATTCCGCGAGCGCCTGCTCGAAGGATGCGCGCGCCGACTGCCAGTCGGCAGCGGCGAGTGCCTCCCAGCCTTCGCGCGGCACGCGGTCAACGCCCTCCTTGGGCATGGCGCATCTTCCCACGTTGGCGCAATCTCGCTCGTCGCCGCGGTGTACCGTCGCACCGTGCGGAAGCTGTCGATCGCCGTCGTCCTCGCCGGGCTCCTGGCGTCGACCGGGGTCGTGCTCGCCGCGGGGCCGACGATCAAGGTCGATCCCACGAGCGTGCAGCGCGGCTATGTCGTCCGCGTCTTTGGGGTCGTGCCCGGCTGCGCGATCGGCAACCGGGTGACCCTCCTCTCGCGCGCGTTCTCGCACCGCCACGAGTTCGCCGGCGTGCCCGCGATCTCCGCCGAGGTGGGGACTGGCCATACATACTCGAAGCGCACGCGGATACCCGCGGGCCGGCGTCCGGACCGCTACGCGATCAGGGGGCGCTGCGGCGGTGGCAACCTCGGCGTGACAGCCCACTTGCGCGTCACGCGCGCGTACTACTGAGGGCTCGGCGTAGCCGGGCCCGGATTACTGGGCCGGGACGGCGCAGCACGCGATCAGAGCGCGGGCAGGATGCCCGCAAGAGCTAAAACCCCTCCGGGTGGGTCACGGCGAACCCATCCGAGGGCCGCTGCTGAATCGTCCAGCGCGACCCGGTCCGCGAGCGGGCGCTCGTGTCGAAGCGCATGCCGGCCACGACCATGTAGACGTGGTCGGCGTTGGCGTAGATCGTGATCCAGCGGCCCTCGCCGGGCGATCCCCAGTGGGCGAAGTCGCCGGAGACGAGCGGGCTGTCGAGCAGGCCCGCGCCGTGGAGCGCATAGGACACCGACCCCGAGCAGTCGTAGCCGGTGTCGTCCCAGCGGGCGTGCCCGCCGCCCCACTTGTAGGGCTCCTTGGCGATCGTGTTGCCGGCAGCGATCACCCGCTTGACGGCCCTCGGCGCCGAGCCGGGCGGAACGGCGAAGCCGTCGGGCGTGACCGAGCCCTTCGCCCCCGGCACGACCTGCTCCGGCGGAGGCTCGGGGTTGTACGCGGCGCCGCCCGGACCGGGGTCCTTGACGGCGAGCCGGATCGCCCGCTGCTCGCGCGCCGTGGCAATGCCGTCGGCGCGCAGCTCGAGCTCGGACTCCGTGGCCCTGAGCGCCCGCCGCGTCTTCGGCCCGAAGTCACCGTCGCGCGCCACCCGGTGCCCGGCCGAACCGAGGTAGCGCTGCAGCACCCTCACGTCGCCGCCGCGTGAGCCCATCTTCAGGGTGCGCGACCCATAGCGTGCCGCGCTCGCCTCGGCGGGCATGGCGACGGCCGCCACTGCGGTGGCGAGGAGCGGCGTCAGATATCTCGCGGCGCGGAAGCTCATGGGGCCCTCCCCCGCGCCATCGGCCCCGCACGCGTTTCTCCTTCTTCGCGGGCGGCAACTTGCAGACGCGGATCCGCGCACATCCAGCGTTCGCGACACGCCGTTCTTTACGAGACTGAGCCGCGGACCCGCACCCCCCCACATCGGCCCCGTGGACGCGGAGTCAGCCCCGCTCGCCTATCGCGACGCCAAGTGGAATTACCACCTGCTCGGCCAATGGGCCGACCCGGCGGACACCGAGCGCAACGTCGCGTGCACGCGCGAGTTCGACAGGGCGATGTCCGCGTACGCCGAGGACGGCGTCTACGTCAACTTCACCGGGGACCCGAGCGTCGGAGCCATCCAGGCCGGCTTGGGCCCCGAAAGTACGCCCGCCTGGTCGACGTCACGCGGGCGTACGACCCGGAGAACGTCTTCCGAAGCAACGCGAACATCGCGCCGGACGGATAGTCCGGCCGCCGGCTCAGCGCGAGCGGGCGAACAACTGGCCGCGAACGGCTCCGTTCGGGAGTGCGGCTGTGTGCACGTTCACATAAAAGTTGCTGGGATTGGCCTTCAGATTGCTTGCCAGGCCCGCCTTGATCCTCAGACATTGCGCCGAGGCGCCCGGATCGCCCTTCCCGGGCTGCTTCAGGGGCTGGACAACCTCTCCTGCCGCGACGTCGGCTCCGCCCCTGTGGATGTGGGCCTGGACTGGATTGCCGATGTTCTTGACCTGAATGCCGTAGCAGAGCGTCCGCCCGTCCAGGGTCGCGCTGAACGAGCCGCGGCCGTTGGGATCCCCTGCGGGATTGACCTCCTTGGCACCGGTCATCACGGCAAAGAAGGCCTTGTTGTCGCCGGCGCCGCCCTGCGCCACGACCTGCGTGGCAATCCCCAGCACCAGTCCTGCGGCCGCGATCGCCCCGAGCAACATCCGCCTCTTGCGCATCACTCCCCCTTCGGTCGGTGTGGGGGGCGATACGCGCTAGGCGACGCGGCGGTTCACGAAGACGGCCTCGAGCGCGTCCTCTAGCCCGACGGACAGCGCGCCGCTCAACACCGCGCCGTCCCCGAGGCTCGACACCTCTACGCGCGGCGGGTAGGGGAGCCGGGAGCTGAGCTCGGCGCGGACCGGCTCCAGGAGCAGGTCGCCGTTTGCGCCGATGCCACCGCCGATCACGACGAGCCCTATGTCAGCCACCGCCGCGAGGGGGGCTATGTGGAGTGCGATCCGGCGCGCCTCCTCGCGAACCGCGGCCCGGGCGAGCTGGTCGCCCGCACGCGCGGCGGCGAACACCGCCGGGAGCGCGAAGGGCGCCGCCAGCGTCGTGCCGTGCTGGCCGCGTGCGGCGAGCTGCTCGACGTACGCCACCAGCGCCGCAGCGCATGGATCGATCTCGCGGTCGATCCCGTCCCCGAATGCGTAGTCGACCTCCCCGGCCGCCCCGTGATACCCGCGGTGAAGCTCGCCGCGCAGTACGAGCCCGGCGCCAAGGCCGGTGCCGATCGAGAGGAAGGCGAAGTCGTCGCGCCCCTCCGCCACCCCGCGCCAGCGCTCGCCGAGCGCCGCCAAATTCACGTCGTTCTCCAAGGTGACTCCGAGGCCGAGCCGCCGGTCCAGCTCCACCCCCACCTCGAGCCCGTCGAGCCCGTGGATGTTGTCGGCCAGCGAGATGCGACCGCTCGCGGCGCTGACGACTCCGGGTACGCCGACGACCGCCGTCTGGACCCGCTCCGCCGGCACCGCGCTCGCCGCGATCAGGCCCGCCGCCAGCGCGGCCGCCGCCTCGAAGACCACGCTCGCGTCCGCGCCCGCGAGCTCCACGTCCTCGCGCGCACGCACCTCACCGGAGAGGTCGCACACGCCGCCGCGCAGGAAGCGCGCCCCCACGTCCAGGCCTAGCACGCCGGCGGCCTCGGCCACCGGCTCGAAGAAGATGGCGCCGTAGCGCGGCCCGTCGCCATCCGGCTCCGTGCTGCGCACGAGGCCGACGTCGAGCAGCGACTGGAGCGCTACCGACACCGTCGGCTTCGAGATGCCCGCGCGTCGCGAGATCTCCGCCCGCGAGATCGGGGCGCCGGCGCGGATCGTCTCGAGCACCGTGCGCTCGTTCAGGTCCTTCAGGAGCGGCGGAGTGGCCGGCTGGCTCACAGGCGCTTCCCGCTCTCCGGGTCGAACAGGTGCATCTCCTCCGTTAGCGGGCGCAGCCGGACCGCCTCGCCCTGTGCAGGCGGCCTGCGCGAGCTCACGCGCGCGATCAGCCGTCCGTCTCCGCCGGGCAGCTCGGCGGTGCAGAACGCGTACGCCTCGGCGCCCACGTCCTCGACCACGTCGACCCTCGCCCGCACGCCCTCCGGCGCGAGCTCGAGCGCGTCCGGGCGGAGGCCCACGACCACGCGACCGAGCGGGGTCGCGGTCGACCCGAGGCCGTCCGGCAACGGGAGCCGGATGCCGCCCAGCTCGCAGGCGCCGTCCTTCACGTCGGCATCCACGAGGTTCATCGCGGGCGAACCGATGAAGCCGGCCACGAACACGTTGGCGGGGCGGGCGTAGACCGCGCGCGGAGCGTCGCACTGCTGGAGGCGGCCGTCGCGAAGCACCGCGATGCGGTGGCCCATCGTCATCGCCTCCACCTGGTCGTGCGTCACGTAGACGGTCGTGACGCCGAGCCGCTGCTGCAGCGCCGCGATGTCGGCGCGCATCTGCACGCGCAGCTTCGCGTCCAGGTTCGACAGCGGCTCGTCCATCAGGAACGCCTTCGGCTCGCGCACCACCGCGCGGCCCATGGCCACGCGCTGGCGCTGGCCGCCCGAGAGCTGCGACGGCTTGCGGGCCAGGAACTCGGTCAGCTCGAGCATCTCTGCCACCCTGCGCACGCGCTCGTCGCGCTCGGTCTTGGGCACGCGCGCCATCCGGAGCGGGAACGCGATGTTTGCGGCGACGTCGAGGTACGGGTAGAGCGCGTAGTTCTGGAAGACCATCGCCACGTCGCGGTCCTTCGGCGCGACGAACGTCACGTCGGTGTCGCCGATCCAGATCGAGCCCTCGTCGACATCCTCCAATCCCGCCAGCATCCGGAGCGCCGTCGTCTTGCCGGATCCGGACGGCCCAACGAGAACCATCAGCTCGCCGTCGCGGATGTCGAGGTCGAGCCCGTGTAGGGCGGCCTCGTCCGAGCCGGGGTAGATGCGCGTCGCGCCCTCGAAGCGGAGCTCAGCCATGCCCGGCTTCCCCCGCTGCCGCGCTCAGGTCGCGCCTGGCGCGCTCCTGCGCGGCCCCGGGTGCGCCGAGCTCGTCTAGCCCGAGCAGCGCGGCGCCGACGATCGGCGGCGAGTCGACCAGTTTCAACGAGGCCGCCGGCGCCACCGTCGCGAGCCGCTCCGCGATCCGGTCGACGAGCCAGGCGGCGTCGTTCTGGAAGAGGCCGCCGCCGAGCACGACGTCGGCCGGCTCCGCGGACAGGCCAAGCCGCTCGAGCGTGACCCGCACGAACGCGATCGCCTCGCTCACGAGCCGCGCCGCGATTCCGCCGGCCACATCGTCCTCGCGCGCGGCGGCGAGCACGAGCGGGGCGAGCTCGCCGATTCGCCGGTGCTCCAGCCCGTCCAGGTGGATGGCCTCGGCGAGCTGCATCGGCGTTTCGAGGCCGAAGTGCGCCGGCACCTCGTGCTCGAGTGCGGTCTTGGGCCCGCGGCCATCGGCGCTCCGCGCAGCGGCGCTGATCCCGGCGAGGCCCACGTCGTAGCCGCCGCCCCAATCCCCGGTGATGGCCCCCAGCGCCCCGTAGCGGACGTGCTCCCCGTCGGGGCCCACACCCAGGCAGTTCATCCCCGCGCCGCAGACGAGCGCCACGCCCCAGCCGCGGTCGGTGCCCGCGCGAAGCAGCGCGAACGTGTCGTTGGCGACTGTCACGCGCCTGGCCCAGCCCCGCGCGTCCACCGCGGCCTGGAGCTCCTCCTCCTCGCGCGGGAGGTCGACGCCGGCCATCATCACGTGCCCGAGGTCGGCGGCGGGGCCGTCCCCGGGCGTCCAGCCGGCGCGCTCGCGCGCCTGCCCGAGCAGCCGCTCGAGCAGGTCCAGGCAGCCGCCGACGCCGATCTGGTGGGGCGAGCTGAGCGGTCCGCGCACGAAGGCGAGCAGCGCGCCGTCGTCCTGCACGAGGGCGAGATGCGTCTTGAAGCCGCCGCCGTCGACGGCGAGGACGACGCTCATGCGCGCACCTCCGCGTCAGCCTCCGCGGCCAGCATCCTGTCGAGCAGCTCGTCCGACAGCGGCCACTGACCGACCAGCGGGTGCGCGAGGAGCGCCCGCGCCGCCGTGTCCCGGTCGCGCGTGACGGCCGCCTCCGCCGCGAGTCGCTCGTACGCCGCCACATGCTGCACCAACCCGAGCAGCTCGGGGGCTAGCGGGTCCTGTGGGAGCGGTTCGGGGCCGTCGCGCCCGATCCGGGCCGGCAGCTCCACCACGTCGTCGTCCGCCAGCCCGGCGAGCGCGCCGCCGTTGCGCACGTCCACCACCTGCGCCTCCCCGGACGCGGTCGCCAGCGCGGCCACGAGCTGTGTGGCCGCCTCGCTGTAGAAGGCGCCGCCGCGGCGCTCGAGAAGCGTCGGCTTCTCCGCGAGCTGCGGATCGCGGTACATGCCGAGCAGCTCGCGCTCGATCTCGGCCACCTCCTGCGCGCGCGGCTTCGCCTGACGCAGCCTGGCGACCTCCTCGTCGCGTCTGTAGAAGTAGCGCAGGTAGTACGAGGGGATCGCCCCGAGCTCGCGGATGAGCTCGGCCGGCAGTTCGGCCTGCTCGGTGACCGCGTCGATGTGGGCCGCGAGCACCTCTGCGAGCACCTCACGGCCGTCCACGTGGACCCCGCGGATCCAGGTCAGGTGGTTGAGGCCCACCTGGTCAACCGCCACGCGCTCGGGCCCGACCCCGAACGAGCGCGCGATCGCGCGCTGGAACCCGATCGCGACGTTGCATAGCCCGACCGCCCTGTGGCCCCCGTCGAGCAGCGCGCGCGTGACGATCCCGACCGGGTTCGTGAAGTCCACGATCCACGCTTCGCCGGCCGCGCGCTCCCTCGCCTCGGCCGCGATCTCGAGAGCCACCGGCACGGTCCGGAGCGCCTTCGCGAGGCCTCCGGCGCCGGTGGTCTCCTGGCCGATGCAGCCGCAGGCCAGCGGGATCGTCTCGTCGCGGAGACGCGCCTCCTGACCCCCGACGCGGATCTGGATCAGCACGAAGTCGGCGCCGTCGAGCGCGCGGGTAAGCTCGCCGGTGAGCGTGAGCCGGCCCGAGTAGCCCTGCTGCTCCAGCATCCGGCCGGCGAGCCCGCCCACCACATTGCGCCGCTCCGCGTCGATGTCGTGGAGCACGAGCTCGTCGAGCGGCACCCGCTCGCGCTCCCGCGACAGACCGGAGATGAGCTCGGGCGTGTAGGTGGAGCCCGCGCCGATCACGGCGAGCTTCATCCCTTCACCCCCGTGAGCGTCACGCCCTCGACGAACGCCCGCTGCGCGCAGAAGAACAGCGCGATCACCGGGGCCATGAACAGGAGCGTCGCCGCCATCGTGATGTTCCACTCGACCTGGTGTGTGGTGCGGAAGTGCGACAGCCCCACCGACAGCGGCCAATTGTCGGGGTTGTCGGACGTGTAGAGCAGCGGCAGGAAGAAGTCGTTCCAGGCGTACAGGAAGGCGAACAGCGCGACCGCCGCGATCGCCGGCTTCGCCAGCCGCGCGACCACCGAGATCATCACGCGCAGCTCACCGGCTCCGTCGACCCGGGCCGCGTCGGCGTACTCCTCGGGGATGGTCATGAAGAACTGCCGCAGGAGGAAGATCGAGAAGGCGTCGCCGAAGAAGTTCGGCAGGATCACCGGCCACAGCGTCCCGGTGAGGTGCAGATCCGAAAACATCGAGTAGAGCGGCACGACCGTGACCTGCGGCGGGAGCATCATCATCGCCAGCACGAGCAGGAGCGCGGCGTTCCGGCCGCGCCAGCGGAGCCGGGCGAGCGCGTACGCCACCGGCACGCTCGAGATCACCACCCCGAGCGTCGACAGCCCCGCGTAGAGGAAGGTGTTGCCGGCGTAGCGCCACAGCGGCGCGCGGGCGAACACGTCGTCGAAGTTCCAGGACAGCGGGTTGGGCCAGAGATCGGGCGAGAGCGCCTGCTGGTTCGTCATCAGCGCCGTCGCCACGATGAAGACCAGCGGCGCGAGGAACGCGATCGCCAGCGCGATCAGCACGCTGTGCTCGGCGACGGCGATCAAGAACCTCCGGCGGCGCACCGCTGACGCCATCAGCGCATCAGCCCCTGGTAGTGGATGAGGCGCTCGGCGCGGCGCAGGATCACGAACGTCACCGCGAGCGAGACGATCAGGAGCAGCACGGCCATCGCCGCGGCGTAGCCCATGTTGAAGAAGCGGAAGCCCTGCTGGTAGAGGAGCACGGGGAAGAAGAGCGTCGACTGCTCCGGGTAGCCGAGCACCGAGAGCGAGTCGCCCGCCTGGCCGCCGCGCGCGATCTGCGCCGCGACGTACGCCTGGGTGAAGTACTGGAGCGCCTCGATCACCCCGATCACGACCGCGAACAGGATCACCGGGCTGATCGAGGGCAGCGTGACCCAGCGGAAGCGCTTCAGCGCGCTCGCGCCGTCGAGCTCGGCCGACTCGTACAGGTGGCGCGGCACATCCAGCAGCGCCGCCATGAAGATGATCATCGTGTTGCCGATCCCCCAGAGTGCGAGCAGCACGAGCGCCGGCTTCGACCAGGTCGGCGAGTTGAACCAGAGCGGCCCCTCGATGCCGAGCTTGCCGAGGATCGTATTGACCGGCCCGGTCGCCGGGTTCAGCAGGAAGACGAACCCGAGCGTGGCGGCCACCGGCGGCGCGAGCGTCGGCAGGTAGAAGACCGTGCGGAAGAAGCCGACGCCCCTCCGCGCGCGCTGGAGCGCCATCGCGACGCCAATCGCGAACACGACCTGGAGCGGCACCATGATCGCGACGAGCCACAGTGTGTTGCGCACGGCGGGCCAGATCGAGTGGTCCTTCTCGAACAGGAACTGGTAGTTCGAGAAGCCGATCCAGCGCGGCTTCGAGAGCAGGTCGTAGTGGGTGAACGACAGGTACGCGTTGCTGATCAGCGGATAGGCGAAGAACACGCCGAAGCCGACGATCCACGGGCTCATCAGCAGCAGGACGAGGCGCCGCCGGCGCCAGGCGGCCCGCCGCCTGGCGCGGCGGCGCTCGGGTGTGAGCGCCACCGCGGTCACGGCGCTAGGGCGTCTGCCCTTGGGTGATCTGCGCGAGCTGGTCGTCGATCTGCTTGTCGAGGTCCTCGAGCCCGGCCTGGAGGTCGGGAATCTTGCCGGTCTGATACTGCGCGAAGAACTCCTCGGCCGCCTCCTGATACGCGGCTCCGGCCGCGGTTATCGGGTTGGTGGCGCTGTGCTCGTCCGGGAAGATCTTCAGGAAGGTCTCGAAGTTCGGGTTCGGCTTCAGCTCGCTCGAATGCAGTGACGCGGCCGTCGTCGGCACGTTCCGCAGCCCGTTCGAGAGCGTGGCGAGCGCGTGCTCGTCGTACGCCAGGTACTTGACGAGCTCCCACGCCGCCGCCGGGTTCTTCGCGCCCTTCGGAATGCCGATGATGCTCCCTGTCACGTACCCGCCGCCGTACAGGTCGGGCTGGTCGGCGTCCACGACCATCGGCGCCGTGCCGTAGTTGAGATCCGGATGCTCGTTCTCGATGAACGCGGTCCGGTACTCGCCGTCGATCATCATCGCGATCTTCCCGCGCTCGAAGGCGTTCTGCGCCGAGTACTCGTCGCCGGCGCCGGCCTGGAAGCGCACGAGGTTGTCGTAGCCGTACCAGTCGACGAGGTTCTTCGACCAGGTCAGCATCTTCTTCCAGTTCGGGTCGCTGGAGAGCGAGGACTTGCCCTGGTCGTCGGTCCAGTGCGCGTCGAACTGCGGCGCGTAGTGGGCGGCCTGGTTCTCGTAAAAGCCCCAAGTCGGGACGTACCCCGCCACCTCGATCGTGCCGTCGGGCTTCCGCTGCGTGAGCTTCTTGGCGTCGGCCGCCAGCCGCGAGAACGTCTTCGGCGGCGCCTTTATGCCGGCCTTTGCGAGCAGGTCCTTGTTGTAGAAGAGCCCGTAAACGTCGGCGAGCATCGGCAGCGTGCACTGGTTCCCCTCGAACTTCGTGTACTCCTGAACCGACTCCGGGAACGCGCTGGCGCTCAGGCCGTCCCGGTCCATGTAGGGCTGGAGCTTGATCCACGCGCCCGACGAGCAGAACGCGCCGGTATTGTCGGTGGAGAACGAATGCGCCACGTCGGGCGAGTTGCCCCCGCGGGCGGCGGCGATGATCTTGTCGTCGTCCACCCCGCCGAGGACCTTCACGGTGATCTTGGGGTTCTTCTTATGGAAGTCCTCCGTGACGCCCTTGATCACCCCGAGCTCGCGGTCCGAAAAGCCCGTCCAGAGCGTGATCGTTACCGGCTTGCCGTCGTACGCGGCAGCCGCCTTGTCACCGGACGAGTCGTCGTCGCCGCCCATGCACCCGGATGCACCGAGCACGACCGCCCCGGCAAGAGCCGCGATGACCGAGCGCCTGAACCTCATCCTCAACGCCGTCCGGATCCCCATCCCCAGCCACCTCTCATCTAGTTAGGTAACTTTCCAAACCAGACTAATCCAATCAGCGGCCGGAATGCAAGTGCGGAGTTGGCCGGCGAACTACGTGCATTGAGGACAGGGTCCTCGGCGAGTTGACCGCGCATAGCGCGGTGAAGGGACCGGCGGGTCATCGGACGGTTGTTCGTCGATACGACCAAAAAGTGTCCGAACCCCTGTCCACTGTCCGGCTTTCCCTCATTGCCGTCGTTCGTCCTAGCCCGCTGCGTCGTACGTCGAGCGGCCCGCGCCGGGCCGCGCGTTCGGCGGGTACGGCTCGAGGTCGTCGACGAAGCCCGGCGTGGCCTCGACGCGCTCGAGCCAAGCGCTCACGGCGGCCGGGAGCTGATAGCCCGCCTCGTGTGCGACGTGCAGGTAGCCGTACAGGGCGATGTCCGCAACGGAGTATCCCGCGTCCACCACCCAGTGCCGGCTCGACAGGTGCTCGTCGAGCAGCCGGAGGAGCTCCTCCCCCGCCGCCCGCCGCGCCAGCGCCTCGTCGTCGTCGGGGCGGAGGCGCCCGGTCAGGAGCCGGAAGCGCAGGCCCGCGATCGCCGGAATGACATCTGTCTGCTCGAAGAACAGCCAGCGGTAGACCTGCGCCCGGTGCGCCGGATCCGCGGGCAGCAGGTCGCTCCCCTCGGCGACGTGCAGCAGGATCGCGCTCGATTCGGGCAGCGGCTCGGCGCCGTCACGGACCAGCAGCGGAGTGGTGCGCGCGGGGTTCAGCCGCGCGTACTCCTCGGTCAGCGTGTCGCCCGCGAAGATGTCGACGCGCACCCGCTCGTAGGGAATCTCGAGCTGGGCCAGCGCGAGCCGGACCTTGTAGCAGTTGCCGGATGCTGCGTAGTCGTACAGGCGCATGGGTAACAGAACGACGCCATGGACGCGGTTGTGAGAATCGCCGAGGTCGAGGCAGTGAAGACCCGCAGCGGCACGATCCGCTACGCCGTGAGGGACCAGGACGGCAACGAGTACACGACCTTCCGGGAGTCGATCGGCCGGCGCGCGCAGGAGCTCGAGGGAAAGCGCGCGCGGATCGAGTACCACGAGCAGCAGCGCGGGCAGTACACGAACGTGTACCTCGACAAGGTCGAGCCCGCACCGCCCGAGGCAGCTGCCGACGACAGCGACCCCGAGGAGGCGGCCTGGCGCACCGCAGTCGATGCAGCGCCGTGGCTCGTGGGCGAGTCCGACCCGCACGAGGCGGTGCCGCCGGACGAGCTCTACGACAAGCTGAAGCCGTTCAAGGAGCGCGTGGCGGAGGACATCCGCGACACGGAGGACATCCGCGACACGGAGGACATCCGCGACACGGAGGACATCCGCGACACCTAGTCTTGGCGCTCGCCATGGGCGCGCCCGAGGAGACCTTCCAGCGGCTGGTCGCCCAGCTCGACTATCCAATGTTCATCGCGACTGTCGCGGCGGGCGGCGAGCGCGCCGGCTGCCTGATCGGGTTCGCCACCCAGTGCAGCATCCACCCGCCCCGCTTCCTCGCGGGGATCTCGGACAAGAACCGTACCTTCCGCGTCGCCAAGGACGCCGACTCGATGGCGATCCATCTGGTGCCCGAGAACGCAGTCGGGCTCGCGGAGCTGTTCGGTGGAGAGACGGGTGACGAGCTGGACAAGTTCGCTCGCTGCCCTTGGCGCGCGGGGCCTGGCGGCGTGCCGCTCCTCGACGACTGCCCGAATCGCTTCGTCGGCCGCATCCTGGAGCGGATCGACTTCGGCGACCACCTCGGGATGGTGCTCGAGCCGTTCTTCGCCGAGGAGGACGAGGACTCCGGCCAGCTCGGCTTCCACCGCGCCAAGCGCATCGACCCGGGCCACGAGGCCTGAGTGACCGGCACCTTCATCAACGTCGGCGCCATCCTGGCGGGGACGCTGATCGGCACGGTCCTCGGGGGCCGGATGCCGGAGGGGCTGCAGCGGCGTGTGCTCGCAGGGCTGGGCCTGGTCGTGCTTGTCATCGGCGTGGATCTCGCGCTGGCCTGGCGCGACACCAGTCCGCTCTACGTGCTGGGTGGGGTTCTCCTGGGCGGCCTCGTGGGCGAGCTGGTCGGCATCGAGGACCGGCTCGCCTCGCTCGGCGACACGATCCAGCGCCGCGTCGAGGCCGCGCGCGGCACTTCCTCTCCCGTGAGCGAGGCCTTCTTCGACGCGAGCCTCCTCTTCTGCGTCGGCCCGCTGGCCGTGGTCGGCGCGATCCAGGACGGCCTCACCGGCGACTACGAGGCACTCGCCACCAAGGCGATGCTGGACGGCTTCGCCTCGATCGCCCTGTCGGCGACGCTCGGCTGGGGCGTCGCGCTCGCCGCGATCACGGTGCTCGTCTATCAGGGCGCGCTGTCGCTCGGCGCGACCCTCTTCGAGGACATCCTGCAGGGCGAGGCGCTGGATGCCCTCACGAGCGCGGGCGGCGTCCTGATCATCGGGATCTCGCTGAAGCTCCTCGAGCTGACCGACGTAAAGGTCGGGAACTTCCTGCCCGCGCTCGTCTTCGCGCCGGCGCTCGTCGGGATCGTGTCGTTGATCCACTAGGGCTAGAGTCCGCGCATGCCGATCGCCCGCAACCACATGTCGCGCGATCTCTTGACGGTGGGGCCCGGCGATGCGCTCGGCGAGGTGGCGCAGCGCATGGTCGAGCGCGACGTCGGCGCCGTGCTCGTGATGGAGGGCGAGGAGCTGACGGGCATCCTCACCGAGCGCGACGTGCTGCGCGCGGTCGCCGCCGGGATCGAGGACCAGACGATCGTCTCCGACTGGATGACGCGCGATCCCGAGACGATGTCGCCCGACGACACCACCCAGCACGCCGCCGTGCTGATGATTCACGGCGGCTTCCGCCACATGCCGCTTGTCGAGGGCGAGCGGGTGGTCGGCATGCTGTCGATCCGCGACCTGATGCGCGTGGTGCTCGACAACGCGGTTCCGCGCGGCGTCTAAGCGAGCCAGGCGCGCAGCTTCTCGTAGACCGCCGGGTGGTTCAGGAGGGCGAAGTGGTGCGCTCCGCCGAGGTGCATGCCGAACTCCTCGGCGAACAGGATCCGCCGGGTGCGGCCGCGCCCGGTCGCGCTCGGCTTCAGCACGAGCGTGTCGCCGAGGAGCCGGCCGACGGGATGCCGGTCGCTGCGCGTGACGGTGGCGGAGACGAAGCAGTGCGTTGCGCCCTCGAGCAGCGGCACCTCGGCGCAGGCCGCGGCGCGCAGGGCGTCGGGGTTCAGGCCGCTCCAGTCGGAATCGACGAGCGAGCCCTGCCGCAGATCCCGGATGCCGCCGCTGCGGCGGCGCAGAAAGTTCGAGAGCGGGCGCGTCTCGGGCAGCTGCGCCAGCCCGGCGCTCAGGTAGTGCACCGCCTGCTCGAGCGGCGCGCCCATGTGCGGCGTCCCGAGCGACACGCTCTGCCTCACGAGGGTCACCCACTCGGCGCCGTCCTCGATCCCGCACTGGCAGGCGCTCCGCGCGACAAGTCCGCCCATCGAGTGTCCCACGAGCGCGATCCGCTCGACCTCGACCGGCCACGCCGCGACCAGCTCGTCCATCAGCTCGCTGAGGCAGCGGCCGTTGCGCGAGATCCTCCGTGGGCCCGCTCCGCGGAACGCACGAGGCGCCGTTCTACGTGTGCGGGTCCGACCAGTGGGTCGCCGGCTACATGGAGGGCGCCGTCCGGACGGGTCGCGGCGCCGCGGCCGCGGCACTAAGCACTTACGTAAGATAAGTACATGCACGCGCCGGTTTCTGCCATGGGCAGGGACCGCCCGCGGTGGAATAGTTGTATCCGCAAGCAGTTTCTTGGTGATGCATTTGGAGGGAGCAACATGATTTCCACTGCGAAGACAACTCTGGTCCCGGCCGGTACATGGACGGTGGACCGCGCCCACTCGACGGTGGGCTTCTCGGTGAAGCACCTGGGGATCGCAACAGTGCGCGGCAAGTTCGAGGACTTCGAGGGCACGCTCGAGATCGGCGAGGGCGACGAGTCGGCGCGTGCCTACGGCACGGTCCAGGGCGTCTCGGTGAACACGGGCGACGCAGGGCGTGACGAGCATCTCCGCTCCGCCGACTTCTTCGGCGTCGAGCAGAACCCGGAGCTTCGCTTCGAGTCGGCCGAGATCACGCAGGTCGACGACGACGGCTTTGAGATCGCCGGCGACCTCACGATGAACGGCGTGACGAAGCCGATCACGCTGACGGCCGAGGTCCAGGGAACCGAAACCGACCCGTGGGGCAACGAGCGCGTGGCGCTCGAGGTCAGCGGCCAGCTGAACCGAGGCGACTGGGGCATGACCTTCAACCAGGCGCTCGGCAGCGGCAACCTGCTGGTGGGCGAGAAGGTCAAGCTGCAGCTCGATATTGCGGCGGTTAAGCAGGCCTAATCTGCAGCCTCGCGGGTAGGCTCGCGGAGTGCAGGACCTGCTCACCGAGCTAATGGATTCAGCGCGGGCGCGCGCCGGCTATGCCGACGCGCGCTTCGTTCGCTCCAGGGTCGAGCGGCTCTCGACCCGCAACGGGCGACTCGACCAGCTCGACTCGCACGAGAGCGAGGGCGTCGGAATCCGCGTGCGCGTACGGGGCGCATGGGGCTTCGCGGCCGTGCGCGGGACGGAGAGGCGCGACGCCGAGGCCGCGCTCACCCGCGCGCTCGCGATCGCGGAGGCGCAGCCCGCAGTGCCCGACGCCGCACCGCTCGCCCCCGAGCCCCCGGCACGCGGCGAGTGGGCGAGCGACCACGGCCGGGACCCCTTCCAGGTGCCGCTCGAGGAGAAGCTCGCGGTCCTGCTGGCGGCGGACGCGGGTCTCCGCACCGAGCCGGGCGTGAACCTGACCCGCGCGCGCTACTCGGCGTTCCAGACCGAGACAGTCTTCGCCAGCACCGAGGGAGCTCTCTGCGAGCAGCGCCTGACGGAGTGCGGCGGCGGAATCGCCGCGGTGGCCGTGGAGGGCGCCGACAGCCAGATCCGGTCGTATCCCGCCTCGCACGGCGGGCACGTCGCGGCAGCCGGCTACGAGCACTTCCTGGAGCTCGAGCTGCCCGGGCACGCGCCGCGCGTGGCCGAGGAGGCCGTGGCGCTCCTGCGCGCGCCCGCCTGCCCGCACGGGCGCACGACGCTCGTGCTCTGCGGCGAGCAGCTCGGGCTTCAGGTGCACGAGTCCGTCGGGCATGCGGTCGAGCTGGACCGGGTGCTCGGACGGGAGGCCTCTTACGCGGGCACGAGCTTCGTGCCGGCCGACGGCATCGGCTCGCTGCGCTTCGGCTCCGAGCAGGTGAACGTGACCGCGGACGCCACCACCCCGGCGGGGCTCGGCAGCTTCCGCTGGGACGACGAGGGCGTGGAGGGCCGGCCGGTGCCGATCGTGCGCGACGGCGTGCTGGCCGGGTTCCTGTCCTCGCGCGAGACGGCGTCCGAGATCGGGCTCGAGCGCTCCGGCGGCTGCATGCGAGCGGAGGGATTCGCCCGCCAGCCGATCGTACGGATGACGAACGTGAACCTGGAACCGGGCGACGCGGGCAGCCTCGACGAGCTGATCGCGGACACAGGTGAAGGCCTCCTGATCGAGACCAACCGGTCCTGGTCGATCGACAACCGCAGGCTCAACTTCCAGTTCGAGGGCGAGGCCGCCTGGGAGATCAGGAACGGCGAGCGCGGCCGGCTGCTTCGCAATCCGAGCTACGCCGGCGTCACGCCCCGGTTCTGGGGCAGCTGCGACGCCGTCTGCTCGCACGGCGAGTGGCGGCTCATCTCGCTGCTCGACTGCGGGAAGGGCGAGCCCGGGCAGGTGATGCGGGTGTCGCACGGCATGGCGCCGGCGCGCTTCCGCGACGTCGAGGTGGGCCTGGCGTGAACACCGACGAAATCGCCGGGCGGGCCGCGTCCCAGGCCGGCCCCGACGCACTCGCGCTGGTCACCCGCGAGCGCTCGCTGATGCTGCGCTTCGCCGCCGGGCGCCCCACCCAGTCGACGGCCATCGACGACTGCACGGTCGAGATCGCGATCCCTCAGAAGGGCCAGGTCGGGAGGGCATCGACGAACGCGGTCGACGACGCGTCGCTGGCCGACTGCGCGGAGCGCGCCCGGCTTGCGGCACGGGCTGCCGAGACCTCGGGCGGCGAGGGCAACTTCCCGGGCTTCGGCCCCTCAGCTCACGAGGCGGCGCTGCTCGACGCGTTCGACCCTTCCACCGCGGAGCTCGATCCGGTGCTGGGCGGGGCCGCGCTCGCCGACGCATTCGCCGTGGCTGAGACGCACGGCCTCGAGGCGCATGGGATCTGGACGGTCGCCGAGCAGGAGCAGGCCTGGGCGAACGGCGCCGACGGCGGCGCCGAGCGGCGCACCGACGCCTTCATGAAGGTGATCTGCATCGCGCCGAGCGGCCGAAGCGGCTACGTGGCCCAGAGCACGGTGGCGGCGGGCGCCATCTCGGCTGAGGGGCTTGCCGAGCGCGCCGCGCGGAAGGCGCTCGCGGATGAGGAGCCCGCCCAGCTTCAGCCCGGGGAGTACCCGGTCGTGTTCGAAGCGCACGCGGTCGGCACGCTGTGCGACCTGCTCGCCTCCTGCGCCTTCAACGGACTGGCGCACGCGGAGGGCCGCGGCGCGCTGGACGGCCGGATCGGCGAGCAGGTGGCCGCGTCCGCGATTCACCTCGCCGACTCGCCGAACCACCCGCGCACGCTGCCCCGCTCCTTCGATGCCGAGGGCACCGCGAAGACGCCGATTCCGCTGATCCAGGATGGCGTGGCGCAGGGCGTGGCCCACGACATCCGGAGCGCCGCTGCCGCCGGGGACGGCGCGGTCACGACCGGCCATGCGCTGGCGCCGGGCGGTGACGGCGCGGGCCCCCACCCCACCAACCTCGTCCTGTCGGGCGGCAGCGCCTCGGACGAGACGGAGCTGTGCGCTCCGGTTGAGCGGGGCATCTACGTGACGCGGCTCTGGTACGAGAACGTGGTGCGCCCGAAGGAGACGCTGGTCACCGCCGTCACGCGCGACGGCACGTTCCTGATCGAGGACGGCCGGATCGCGCGCCCCCTGCGCGACCTGCGCCTCACCGAAAGCGTGCTTCGGATCCTCTCCAACACCCAGGCGCTCGCACGCAACCAGACGCTCACGAGCGACGGCGAGTTCTACGGCCGCCGCTTCGCCTACGGGGTGGTCTGCCCGGCGCTGCAGGCGGACGGGGTGCGGTTTACCGGCGCCGCCGGTTAGATCTTCAGCAGCACGATCACGTTCACGGCGAACAGCACCGTGAAGAAGATCGTCCAGCGATTCAGGTTGCGCTCCACCAGCGAGCCACCGCCGAATGGGCCCGCTCCCGTTCCGACGCCGAACGCGCCAGAGAGCCCGGAGTCCTTACCTGAGTGCATCAGAACGAGCACGATCACAACGACGGCGAGGATGACCTGAATCCCGCTGAGAATGGCTTCCATCGCTCAGGAGGCTAGCGGTCCATTCCGCCGTCGAGCGTCCTTCCCTCGAGCCGGTCCAGCTGGCGCAGGATCTCGATGGCCTCGCCGCGCAGGTCGCGGTCCACGGCGCGCCAGTCCTCGCGGCTCAGCTTGCCCATCTGGTGGTCCAGCTCGGCGTCGCGGATCTCGCGGTACTTCGCCTCCTTCGCCGCGCGCAGCTCGGCCAGTCGGGTCTCCTCACGCAGCTCCTCCTCCCCGCGGCGTCGCAGCGGACTCGCGAGGATGGCGCTCACGAGCAGCGCCAGGACCAGCAGGGCGAGTACGTACTCCATCGGGGGCCTAGGCGCGCGACAGCTCTCGGCCGAGGCGAGCCGAGTAGAGCGAGCGCACTCGCCGCAGCCGCGCCTCGGGCGACGGCCACGCCGCCACGAGGGCGCCCAGGACCACGATCGCCCCACCGATCCAGATCCACAGGACGAGCGGCGATGCGATCGCCCGGAACGCCGCCGGCGGTGGGTTGTCCCGGTAACGGTTGGCGAGCGCCGCGATGATGAACGCCTGCACGTCGCCGGGCGAGTCGGCGAACCTGCGGTCGGCCTCCTGGATCGACTTGTCCAGCGCTCCGAGGTCCGGTCGCACCGCCAGCCAGAGGTCGCGCTTCAGGCCCCAGCGCACGTCGACCTCGCTCGTGGCCTCGCCCTCGAAGAAGCGCGAGATCGCTCCGAGTGACGGGTCGGGGCTCGAGTAGTAGTTGCGGGAGGGCCGCATCACGAAGTGCTTCCCGCCCTTGCGTACGTCGAGGACCGCGCCCAGGGACACCGGCGCGCCGGTGCCGGACGAGTCGCCTCCGAGCTTCGCCGTCGCGTGCCGGTAGGTCACCGTGTAGCCGTTCACCTCGAACGACTGGCCCGGCGAGAGCCGCACGTCCCGCTGGTCGACGAACGCCGACGACGCGGCCACCCCGAGGAACAGCACCGCCATCCCCGCGTGCACGAGGTAGCCGCCGTAGCGCCGCCTGTTCCGCCCGGTGAGACGGGCGAGCGCGCGTGGCCACGACTCGCCGGTCATCGTCCGGCGCGCCGCGGTGCCGCGCCACAGCTCCTGGCTCACCACCGTCAGCACGAAGGCCACGAGGCAGAACATCGCGAGCGACGGCGGGCTGTCGGCGGCGTTCGTCAAAGCGAGCAGGAGGACGAGGCAGGCGGCGGTGACGGAGACCGGCACCGACAGCACACGCCAGAGCGCCGCCGGCGTGAAGCGGCGCCACGCCAGCACCGGCCCGATTCCCGTGAGGAGCACCAGCACGAGCGCCAGCGGCGTCACGAGCCGGTCGAACCAGGGCGGCCCCACGCTCGCCTCGGTGCCCGTGATGGCCTCGGAGATCAGCGGGAAGAAGGTGCCCCACATGATCACTAGGCAGAGGCCGACGAGAACGAGGTTGTTGAGCAGGAAGAACGCCTCGCGCGACAGCAGCGAGTCGAGCTTCGCCTCCGAGCGGAGCAGCGGGAGCCGGGAGATGATGAGGCCCGCCGAGAGCGCGATCACCAGCCCGATGAAGATCAGGAACTGGACGCCGATCGTCGACGCACCGAAGGCGTGGATCGAGTCGAGGATCCCGCTCCGCACGAGGAACGTGCCGAGCAGCGCGAGCGTGAAGGTGGCGCAGATGAGCGAGACGTTCCAGACCTTCAGCATCCCGCGCTTCTCCTGCACGATGATCGAGTGGAGGAACGCGGTGCCCACGAGCCACGGCATCAGCGAGGCGTTCTCCACCGGGTCCCAGGCCCAGTAGCCGCCCCAGCCGAGCTCGGTGTACGACCACAGCGTGCCGAGCAGGATCCCGGTGCCGAGGAAGGTCCACGCGATGAGCGCGAAGCGGCGGGTCGCGCGGATCCAGTCGGCGCCCGTGCGGCGCGCGGCTAGGGCGCCGATGCAGAACGCGAACGGCACGGAGAACCCGACGTAACCGGTGTAGAGCATCGGCGGGTGGATCATCATCGCCGGGTGGCGGAGCAGCGGGTTGAGCCCGTTGCCGTCGAGCGGGGGCATCGCGAGCGTGCGGAACGGGTTCTCCCAGGCGACCATCAGGAGCAGGAAGAAGGCCGCGACGCAGCCGAGCACGGCCGTGGCGTAGGGGGCGATGTCGCGCAGCGAGCGCCGCGTCAGGAACAGCACCGCGGTCGAGAACAGCGACAGCAGCGTGGCCCACAGCAGCAGCGAGCCGTCCTGGGTCGCCCACAGCGCGGTGACCTTGTAGAAGGTCGGGGTGTCGATCGAGGAACCCTCCGCCACGAGGGCGTACGAGAAGTCGGAGCGCAGGAAGGCCGCCTCCAGCAGGCCGAAGGCGATGACGCAGAGCACCGCCACGCAGTAGATCGCCCGCCGACCCGAGGTGACCCACTCGCGCCGGCCCGGCCGGCCCTCGCGCGCGCGGCCCCCGGCGAGCGCTCCGTAGAGCGACGCCCCGACCGCGTACAGCGCGGTCAGCAGCGCGACGACAAGGCAGGCAGACCCGACGCCCGCCATTTCAGCTCGACCGCTGCTCCTTCGTGAACTTCGACGGGCACTTCGTGACGAGCGAGTCGCGCTCAGCCACGAACATCCCGTTCTTCAGCTCACCCGAGACGATCACCTCGCGGCCCTCCCGGAAGGGATCGGGCACAACGCCGGTGTAGGAGACCGGCACCGAGGCGGTCCCGTCGCGGTCGCGCACTCGGAAGCGCAGGTCGTCGCCCTGGTGGCTGATCGAGCCCTTCACGACCTTGCCGGTCAGCTCGTAGGCGCGGCCGGGCTTGATCTCGCTCGGCTTGCTGGCCTCCGTCGACGCGCTGAAGCTGGTGTAGACGAGCGCCGTCGCGAGCAGGACGGCCGACGTGAGCGCGACGACGAGCCGCACCTTCCGCTTGCGGGAGGGGTCCACGACCCGGATGCTAGCGCTGGCTCGGGTGGCCCTTGCCCGGCCAGGGCGCCAAGAACAGCAGCAGCCGCGCATCGCTCGCGGCGCGCACCTCGTGTCTCACCCTGGGCTCGAAGTGCGCCACGAAGCCGGGGCCGCCGGAGACCACCTTCCCGTCCTCCTCGACCTCGACCTGGCCCGCCGCGACCACGAGCCACGCACGCTCGTGGACCTGGTGCTCCTGGAGCTGCTCGCCGGCCGGGAGGTTGATCGCGATGGCGCGCGCCTCGGCGTCGCTCCGCAGGACTTCCGGCTGGTGCGGTTCCACGTCGAGCGAGGCGATGTCCCAGGTCTGCATGCCGGGAACATACCTCGCTCTGCCCTATGCCCGTCCGCGGTGAACCCTCCTGCGGAGCGCGGCCCCGCCGCCGATCGCCGCGAGGCCGGTCATCGTGATGAGGAGCAGCTGAAGCCCGGTGAACGGGAGCGTCTCGGGGCTCGCATCGTCCGGCAGCTCGACGGTGTCGCCTGTGATGGACCCGAAGATCTCCTCGCCCGCTGTATCGCCGGTGTCAGCGCGGGGAAGCTCGAGGTCGCCCGTCGCCTTCCGCTTGTCGTGCGAGCGGGGGTGCGAGCGCTCCTCCGTGCCGCCGCCTTGCTCGCTATCGCCGCCTTGCTCGCCGCCTCCGCCGGATCCGCCGTCCGGCGCGGTCTGCTCCGGCTCCGGTGACGGGGTGTCGGCGGTGGGTGGCGTTGCGGCCTTCTTTGCCTTGGGCCCGCGCCCCGGATGGACCGTCTTCGGCCCTCGCCGCCCGGGGCCGGAGCCCACGGGCCCACTGCCGGGCGAGGGCGGCCGCGCCGCCGGCGCAGAGGTGTGCGTCTGTGCTTCGGGGTGAGGCCGCGGGGCGGGCTTCGAGGCCTGTGGCGAGTTGTGCAGCTGCCCGGGCGGCGGGTCCGGCACCTTCGCCTGGGGCGCGACCACGGTGCGGGCCGTGTCAGTGCCACCGCCCACCACATCCGGCGGGCCTTTCGCGATCGCGACCACCGGAAGCGATAGAAGAACAAGGGCGCCGGCCGTCATGGCGAGGCTGCCGGCGCGCGAGCACAGGTGTTGCATGAAAGCCCCCAGATGGTTCGCTCTGTCGTCCTGCAAGCGGAGCGGCGACCGTATCGCCCGGTCCGGACGACAAGAAACGCACGGGAAGTACCGCGTGAAGTTATGCCGGAGCTACACGCGCGGGTGACGAGGGCCGTGCCGACTCAGCGCGCCGCGTCCCGAGGAGGAGGCCACCATTCGAACAGTCCCCAGCCCCCTGCCAGAGGGCGGGCGCAACCTACTACGCGGCGCGACTGCCCTGCGTCGATTCCCGCCGCGAGATCCACTCGGAGCCCGCGTTGTCGGTCAGCCCGTGGGCGATGATCGAGACGAGCACCGCAAGCGCGGCGATGTTGAAGACGCGCTCCGCATGCGAGGCGCTCGAGCCGAGCACGAAGAGGGCGAAGGCCATCGTGGCGACGCCCTTCGGACCGAACCAGGCCATGAACGCCTTCTCCGCTGTCCCGACCTGACGCGTGCCCGCCAGCGCGATGAACACAGCGGCCGGACGCGCCACCAGCAGGGTGAACGCGACGATCGCGACCGCGGCCCACCCGTCGCCGAACAGCCCGTCCACCGTGACGATCGCACCGAACACCAGGAAGACGCCCACCTTGACCAGCTCGACCACGTCCTCCGACTGCGTCTCGAAGCACTCGGCGATGTCCGGCCGCCAGATCCCGAATGCCACGGCGGTGGCGAACACGGCGACGAGCCCGTTCCCCTCGGGAGGCAGCGTCGCGATCCCGTAGGCGCTGAAGGCGACGCCGAGCGCGTACAGCGCCTTCTGATGCCTGCTGATCTCGTGTCCGAGCGCGCGCCCGCCGGGCATCAACCGCGAGGCGATGAACGCCACCGCCAGGCCGGTCGCCAAGCCGACGAGCACGTCCTGGACCACGAACTGCCACCAGGCGAAGTCCTCGTCGCCGGCGGCGGACGCCGTGAACGCGAGCACCGCGGGGAGCGCGAGACCGTCGTTGAGGCCCGACTCGAGGTTGAGCGAGTGGCGGATGAGACGCGGGACGCGAGGGTTGTTCACGATCGCCGAGGACAGCACCGGGTCCGTGGGCGAGAGCAGCGCCCCGACCAGGAACGACTCGGTCCAGCCGAGGTCGGTCAGGGCGTGCGTGGCCAGGGCGACCAGCACCGCCGTGATCGGCATGGCAAGTACCAGCTTGCGGAGCGGCAGGTGCCACGCTCCGCGGAGCATCTCCTCCTCGACCTGGAGTCCGTCGCGGAACAGGATCAGGATCAGCGCCACCACGGCCAGCCCCTGCACGAAGGCGGACGTCGGGTCGAACTCGATCACCTCGAGCCCGCCCTCGCCGAGGACGAAGCCGGCGATCACGAACGCCGCGGTCAGCGACAGGAAGCTCCGCCCGGCGAGGCCCGAGATCAGCGCCCCCACCACGAGCATCAGGCCGAAGACCGCCAGCGGCGCGTCGAGAAAACCCACCCCTGCTGCCAGCGGCGGCACGGGCGAACTGTCTCAGACGCCGGCGCCGCAAAAAGCTACGGTGATGCGCTCATGCGGCGCGCCGCTGCCCTGACCACAGCCCTCGTCGCTCTGACGGCGCCGCCCGCGGTGGCCGCGCAGCGGGCCGTTCCGTCGGAGCGCACGCTGTCGAGCGGATGGGAGATGCGGCTGGAGGCGGCCGTGCCTGCGCCGCCCCAGCCCGCCCCGCCGGAGGAGACCTCGCCCGAGCCCGCTCGGGCTTCCGTCCGGCTCAGCCCGCCCGGACGCGCCGTCCAGATGACGGGCGACTGGCACCGGGCTCGCGTGCCCAGCGTGTTCGACGCGCGCGCCCTTCCCTCGCTTTATCCCGGCACGGTGCGGCGCTACCGCATCAGGTTCCTCGGCCCGCCCACGCCGCCAGGGTTCAGCTGGCTGATCCGGTTCGACAGCGTGCGCCGGAACGCGGCGGTGATCTTCAACGGGAGGCGGGTCGGCCGGAACGTCGACCCCTACACGCCGTTCACGGTGCCCGCGCGCGGCCTGCGGCCCGGGCGGCCGAACGAGCTCGTGGTGATCGTGGACGGCCGCAAGAACCCGGATATGCCGGAGGCCTGGTGGAACTGGAACGGGATCATCCGGCCCGTGACTCTGGTGCCGGCAGGCCCGGCGCACATCGAGGACCTCGGCACCATGTCCAAGGTGCGCTGCCGCGGGCCGGCGCGCCGCTGCCGCGCCGATCTCCTGCTGGACGGCATGCTGGAGCGCCGCGGCGAGAGGCGCGTCCGCCCGTCGCTCGAGGTGCGCCTCCGGGCGCCCGGCGGGCGCATCACCGAGCACACCTTCGACCTGCCCGACCAGCGCGCAGAGCGGCGGCGGGTCCAGCTCTCGATGCGGGTCCCGGCGCCCGAGCTGTGGTCGCCCGACCGGCCGAACCTGTACACGGGCTCGTTCACGCTCCGGGACGGCGGGCGGATCGTCCAGCGGGAGCGCCGCCGCTTCGGCCTCCGCTCGGTTCAGGTGAAGCGCGGCCACCTGTGGCTGAACAACCGCCGCATCCAGTTCCGCGGCGCCTCGATTCACGAGGACATGCCGGGCCACGGCGCCGCGCTCACGAAGGGGGACATGGACACGATCGTCGCCGAGCTGAAGGACCTGGGCGCCAATATCACGCGCGCGCACTACTTGATCAACGACCGCCTCCTGTCCCGCTTCGACCGGGCCGGGATCATGGTCTGGAGCCAGGCGCCCATCTGGCAGCGCGACTCGGGGGCACATCTCCTGCGCCGGCCGAACGAGCGCCGGCGTGCCCTGCTGACCGTGCGCCGCACAGTCACCGCCGCGCGGAACCACCCGTCGGTGCTGACCCACTCGGTCGCGAACGAGCTGACCTTCACCCCCGACCAGCACCCGGCTACGAAGCGCTTCCTGCTGGCGGCGCAGGCAGAGGCGCGCGACATCGACCCGACGCTGCCGATCTCCGTCGACATCAAGGGGAGGCCGGGCTACGCCGAGCAGTTCACCTACCACAGCTTCGACATGCTCGGGGTGAACCAGTACTTCGGCTGGTACAGGTGGGTCGCGGACTTCAGCCTGCTCGAGCCGTACCTCTACGAGCTGCGCGACCTCTACCCGGGCAAGGCGATCATGATGACCGAGTGGGGCGCGGAGGGCCGCCCGGAGCTGGCTAGCGCGCCGCTCGACCTCAAGGGCGGCTACCCGTTCCAGACCTTCCACGCCCAGCGCACCATCGACGTCATCGACCGCTCGCCGGTGCTCTCGGGCGCGATCTACTGGACGCTCCGCGAGTTCGAGATCAACCCCGGCTGGGAGGGCGGAGCCGGGCGGCGCGCGCCGGAGTTCGAGCCGAACACGCGCCACCAGAAGGGCCTGATCACCTACGAGGGCCAGCCCAAGCCGGCCTACTACCTGCTGCGCGACCGCTTCCGGGCCACGCCGCTGTATCCGTAGTAGGCGCGGCCGCGCGGCGAGAGCCGGTAGCCGACCTCGAGGCTCTCGGTGAGCCCGAGCTCCTTCAGCTTGCGCACGTCAGCCTTGAAGGGCGCGGTATCGCGGCCGAGCGAGGCCGCCAGGTCCGGGGCGCGGGTGCCGGGCCGCTCCGCGATCAGGCCGAGCACCGTCGCCGTCCAGGGCCCGTGCCGGCTGGCAGCGTCCAGGCGGGCGAGCCGGGCATCGATCTCGGCGCGTTCCCCCGGCGAGATGGCGCTGCGCTCACGCAGGGCAACGCGTGGGTCGGGGCCGGCGAGCCTGAACTCGATCCGGTAGAGCGGGCGCTCACGCGGCCCCTCGTTGAGCACGGCCTCGCGGTCCGGTGCACCGGCGCGACGCGCGTCCGCGTCGGTCACGTCCCGCTCGTCCACGACCTCGACCGAGTCGATCGCGAGCACGCCGACCCGCGTCCGGAGCGTCCCGCCGGCCTTAACGGTCGGGCGCCGCCAGCGCCGGAACGCCAGCGTCACCTCGCCCTCGCCGATGCGGCGCAGAACGTCCTGCCGGAAGAGCATCCGGCGTCGATCGTACGGCCTGCCTTGGCGCGGCCGCCAACTACAGCATTGAGGAGAGGGGGTGGGGCGATTTATGCCCCCTGGAAGGGGCAAGAGTCGACCCACCCCGTTTTGAGCCGACACCTCAATGCCGTCGTTCGCCTGAATTGCCGCCGCTCATGCGCGCTCAAGCCCGTCCGCCCGCAGCCGATCCTGGACGTAAAGACCCATACGAGAACGCGCTGGCGGCGGCCCGCGACCAGCTGACGGCACCGGGCGGCGACGAGGGATACGCGAACTACTTCCCGTTCGCCTTGAGGGGCTGAGCCGAGCAGCTGAGAGCCGTCCTGTAGCGTGAGATGGCGTGGCCACGCGCCGCGTCACCTTCTCCAGGAACCTGACGCTGTCGCTGTCGCGCACGTGCGTGTCGCACTGCAAGTACTGCGCGTTCGCGACCCACCGCGCGCACCTGCACGAGCCGGATGAGGTCGTGCGCCTGCTGGACGGCGCCGCGCGCCGGCGGGTGAAGGAGCTGCTCGTGCTCACGGGTGACGACCCCGCGCATCACCCCGGCGTGCGGGAGCGCCTGGCGTCGCTTGGGTTCGACGATTTCGTGTCCTACGTGGCCTGGTGCTGCGAGCGCGCGCTCGAGCGCGGCATCCTGCCGCACACGAACCTGGGCGCACTGTCGCACGACGATCTCGCGCGCCTGCGCGAGGTCACGGCCTCGCAAGGCCTGATGCTCGAGTCGATGCGTCCGGACCTCGTGGCCCACCAGGGCTCGCCGACCAAGGACCCGGCGCTGCGGCTCGAGACGATCCGGGCAGCGGGCGAGCTTCGCATCCCGTTCACCAGCGGGATCCTCGTGGGGATCGGCGAGAGCGATGACGACCGCCTCGAGGCGCTCGAGGCGCTGGCCGCCGTCCACGCGGACTACGGCCACCTCCAGGAGGTGATCCTCCAGAACTTCGTGCCGCACCGCCGCTACTACGGCGAGGAGCCGGCCGCGATCGCGGAGGAGGCCCAGCGGACCGGCGAGTCCGGCGCGGCGCTCGAGCTGCCCTTCTGGGCGACTGAGGTGACGCTCGACCACATGCGGACGCTGGTGCGTGAGTGCCGCCGCCTCATGCCGGAGGTGGGCATCCAGATCCCGCCGAATCTGTCCGACTGGTGGCTGCCACTCGTCGACGAGGGCGCCACCGACCTCGGCGGCCTGTCGGCGAATGGGGACCACATCTCGCCGGAGCACCCCTTCCCATCCGTTCATGAGATGCGCAAGCGGCTCGCCCCTCGCGGTCAGGCGCTCGCCGAGCGGCTGTGCGTCTATCCGCAGTACATGGGGCCGGACTGGCTCGAGCAGGGCGTGCTGGACGTCATCAAGCTGAAGTACTGGTCGTTCATCCCCAGGAGCGGCTCGGGCCGGCGCGAGGAGCGCGCCGTCAGGCATGAGCTCGTGCCGGCGGCGATCGAGCGCGCGACAGGCGGCGGATGGCTCTCCGAGGAGGAGCTGACGGCGCTGTTCGCCGAGACGCGCCGGGAGGCGATCGAGGACATGCGCCAGGCCGCGGACGCGCTGCGCGCGGAGCTGGCCGGCGACACCGTCACGTTCGTCGTGAACCGGAACATCAACGTGTCGAACGTGTGCACGGTCGGGTGCGCGTTCTGCGGCTTCGGCCAGGGCCGCCGGTCGCCGGACGCGTACGAGCACTCGGAGGGGGAGTTCAGGCGGCGCGTCCGGGAGGCCGTGGCATTCGGAGCCACCGAGATCTGCATGCAGTCCGGCATCCACCCGGACTGGACGATCGAGGACTACGAGCGCTGGCTCGTGATCGCCAAGGACGAGGCGCCGCACATCCACCTGCACGCGTACTCGCCCATGGAGGTGCACTTCATGGCGGGCGAGCTGCCGCTCACGGAGGTGTTCGGGCGCCTGAAGGCGGCCGGGCTTGGCTCCACCCCCGGCACGGCAGCGGAGGTGCTCCACGACGGCGTGCGCCAGCGCATCTCGCCGAACAAGCTGCCGGTCGCGCGCTGGGTCGAGATCGTCGAGGCGGCGCATGCCGCGGGCGTGCCCAGCACGGTCACCGTGATGTTCGGTCACATCGAGGAGCCCTGGGAGCTCGCGGAACACATGCGCGTCGTACGCGAGCTGCAGGAGCGAACGGGTGGCTTCACCGAGTTCGTGCCGCTCTCGTTCATCCCCTTCCACACGCTGCTCGGCCGCACGCACGGCATCGAGGAGATCTCGCGCGAGGACAACCTCCGGCACACGGCGGCGTTCCGGCTCGCGCTGGGGAAGACGATCCCGAGCCTCCAGGCGAGCTGGGTGAAGATGGGCCTCGAGGCGGCCACCGAGGCACTCGACTGGGGCGTGAACGACCTCGGCGGCACGCTGATGGAGGAGTCGATCAGCCGGCTTGCCGGGTCCTACCACGGCGTGAAGCTCGAGCCGGCCGACCTGATCGGCGCGGCTCACGCGGCGGGGCGGCCCGCGGCGGAGCGCGACACGCTGTACGGGATCCGCAAGCACCATCCGCTGGCGGCGGCTGCCTAGTGAGGCTGGGCTACAAGGCGTCGGCGGAGCAGTTCGGGCCGGTGGAGCTGCTCGACTACGCCCGCCACGCGGAGCGCGTCGGGCTCGAGATCGTCGCCATCTCCGATCACTTCCAGCCGTGGCGCCACCACGGCGGGCACAGCCCGAACGCGCTGGCCTGGCTTGGGGCGGCGGCGGTCGCCACGGAGCGAGCGGTGCTCGGCACGAGCGTCCTCACCCCCACGCTGCGGTACCACCCGTCGGTCGTCGCGCAGGCGTTCGCCACGCTCGGCCTGCTCGCGCCCGGCCGGCTGTTCCTCGGCGTCGGCACCGGCGAGGCCATGAACGAGACGCCCGTGACCGGCGACGCGTTCCCTGGCCGAAAGGAGCGGCGCCTGCGCCTCACCGAGGCGATCAGGCTTATCCGGGAGCTCTGGAGCGGTGAGCGCGTGGACTTCGAGGGCGACTACTACCGGACCTCCAAGGCGACGATCTACGACAAGCCCGACGACCCCCTCCCGATCTACATCGCCGCGTCCGGGCCGCTCGCCGCCAAGCTCGCCGGCCGGCTTGGCGACGGCTTCATCACCACGAGCGGCAAGAATCCCGAGCTCTACGACCGGCTGCTCGGGGCGCTCGCCGAGGGCGCCGGGGCGACTGGCCGCGACCCGGCCGAGATCAGGCGCCTGATCGAGGTGAAGGTCTCGTACGACCGCGACGCCGACTTCGCCCGCGACGCGTGCCGCTGGTGGGCGGCGCTCGCGCTCTCCCCTGAGGAGAAGGAGGGCGTGGACGACCCGATCGAGATGGAGCAGCTCGCCGATGCGAACGCCGAACGGGCGCCCACCCGCTTCATCGTCTCGGACGACCCCGAGGAGGTCGCCGCCGGCATCCGTCGGTACGCGGAACTCGGCTTCGACGAGCTGATCGTGCACGCGCCCGGCGAGGACCAGGCGCGCTTCCTCGACCAGTTCGCGGCCGACGTTATGCCGCTTCTTTAGGCTGCCGCCATGCTCAACGACCGAGTGATGCTCATGTCCGGCGGCAGCCGCGGTATCGGGCTGGCCATCGCCAAGCGCGCCGCGCGCGACGGCGTGAAGGTCGCGCTGATTGCCAAGACCGCCGAGCCGCACCCGAGGCTGCCCGGCACGATCTACACGGCGGCCGATGAGATCGAGGCCGCCGGCGGCGAGGCGCTGCCGATCGTCGGCGACATCCGCGACGCGGAGGGCGTCGATGCCGCGGTCGCCCAGGCCGTGGAGCGGTTCGGCAGCATCGACCTGGTGGTGAACAACGCCAGCGCGATCAACCTCGCTCCCATGCGAGACCTAGAAGTGAAGCGCTTCGACCTGATGCAGCAGATCAACTCGCGCGGCACCTTCGTGGTCACGCGCGCGTGCCTGCCGCACCTGCGCGAGTCCGGCCACGCGCACGTGCTGACGCTGTCGCCGCCGCTGTCGGCTGACCCGCGCTGGCTTCGCGGCCACAGCGCCTACACGCTCTCGAAGATGGGCATGACGATGATCACGCTCGGAGTAGCGGCCGACGAGGCCGAGGCCGGCATCGGTGCGAACTGCCTCTGGCCGCGCACGATCATCGCCACCGCCGCCGTCCAGAACCTGCTCGGCGGCGACGAGGCGATGGCCCGCTCGCGCATGCCCGAGATCGTGGCCGACGCCGCGTACGAGATCCTGAGCCGCGACCCGCGGGAGTGCACCGGGAACGTCTTCATCGACGACGAGGTGCTCGCCGAGGCCGGCGTCACGGACCTCGACGACTACGCCGGCAAGCCGGGCGCCGACCTCGCGCTCGACATCTTCGTGGACGGCTGGCCCGTCAACGTGGATTGACAAACGCATGCCTGTCAATGTAAATTGACAGGCATCATGGATGACCTGGCACAGGCACGGACCAACCTTAAGCAGGCGCTCGACGAGACCCTCGAGCGCGACGCCCTGGCCGCCCTGAGAGCCGTCGGCAACATCGAGCACGACCTCGCCGAGCACCGGCGCAGCGCCGTGCGTGCCGCGGCGGGCAGCCACACCTGGGCGGAGATCGGCGCGGCACTGGGCGTCTCCCGCCAGGCGGCGCACCACAAGTTTGCCAAGGAATGGGCGGAGACGCTCAAGCGCGAGGTCAAGGCCGAGCACCGCGCGCACAAGGCGGCGCTGCGGGGCGGCGACCAGGCTGCCGCCGCGCGTGCAAAGCGGTCCCGCGACGCGCTCGTCGAGGAGGTCAAGCGCGGCGGCCGGGCGCGGCGCAACCGCGGCTAGTCGCGCACCGATTCAGCCTAACTTGTCGATTTGGCCGGCCCTCGTTCGACGTCCAGTCAGAGTCCCCGAAACAGGAGCAGCAGATGCGAGTCATGGTCATGGTCAAGGCCAACGAGGAATCCGAGGCGGGGGTGATGCCGAGCACGGAGCTCCTCGGTGCGATGGGCAAGTACAACGAGGAGCTCGTCAAGGCGGGCATCATGCTCGACGGCGAGGGCCTCCATCCGAGCTCGAAGGGCGTCCGCATCCAGTTCGCGGGCGACCAGCGGAGCGTCGTCGACGGCCCGTTCACCGAGACCAAGGAGCTGATCGCCGGCTACTGGGTGTGGCAGGTGCGAGACATGGACGAGGCGATCGAGTGGGCGAAGCGCTGCCCGAACCCGACCGGTGCGGAGAGCGTGCTCGAGCTGCGGCCGGTGTTCGAGCTGGACGACTTCGGTGACAACGTGACACCGGAGGTCCGCGAGCGAGACGAGCGGCTTCGGAGCCAGATCGAGGAGCGGTCGTAGCGCCCGAGCGCGACCCGCACCGCGCGGTCGAGGCGGTCTGGCGGATCGAGTCCGCCAGGCTGATCGCCGGCCTGACGCGAATCGTTCGCGACCTCGGGCTCGCCGAGGAGCTCGCGCAGGACGCGCTCGTCGCAGCGCTCGAGCAGTGGACAGAGTCGGGCGTGCCCGACAACCCGGGCGCCTGGCTCATGGCGACCTCGAAGCACCGCGCGATCGACCTGCTCCGGCGCGGAGCGACGCTGGAGCGGAAGCAGGAGGAGCTGGCCCGCGAGCTGGAGCTCGAGCAGCAGCGCGGCGGGCCGGACATCGACGCGGCGCTCGACGACTACGTCGGCGACGACCTGCTCCGACTGATGTTCCTCAGCTGCCACCCGGTGCTCTCCAAGGAGGCGCGGACGGCGCTCACGCTGCGCCTGCTGGGCGGCCTGACCACGGACGAGATCGCGCGCGCCTTCCTCGTCGCCGAGCCGACCGTCGCGCAGCGAATCGTGCGCGCCAAGCGCACTCTGGCGGCCGCGCGGGTGCCGTTCGAGCTGCCGCCGCGCGAAGAGCTGGGTGCGCGGCTCGCGTCGGTGCTCGAGGTCATCTACCTGATCTTCAACGAAGGCTACGCCGCCACGGCCGGCGATGACTGGATGCGCCCTACGCTGCTCGAGGAGGCGCTGCGGCTCGGACGCGTCCTCGCCGGGCTGGTGCCCGACGAGCCCGAGGTGCATGGACTCGTGGCGCTGATGGAGATCCAGGCGTCGCGCGTCCGGGCGCGGTCGGGACCGTCGGGCGAGCCGGTCCTGCTGCAGGACCAGGACCGGGCGCGCTGGGACCAGCTCCTGATCCGCCGTGGGCTCGCAGCGCTGGAACGCGCCGAGGCGCTGAGCGGAGCGCTCGGCCCGTACTCGCTACAGGCGGCAATCGCCGCATGCCACGCGCGCGCCCGGACGAACGAGGAAACCGACTGGGACCGGATCGTCGCGCTCTACGACGCGCTCGCCGAGCTCACGCAGTCCCCTGTCGTCGAGCTGAATCGCGCGGTGGCGATCGCGATGGCGTCAGGACCCGAGGACGGCCTCCAGATCGTCGACGAGCTCGTCGCCCGCGGAGCATTGGACGGCTACCACCTGCTGCCGGCGGTGCGGGGTGACCTGCTCGAGAAGCTTGGCCGGACCGACGAGGCGAGGGCCGAATTCGAGCTGGCGGCGTCGCTCACGAGGAACCGGCGCGAGCGCGAGATACTGCTCGGCCGGGCCGGTGCTCTAGCGTCATCCGGATGAGCGACGTCCCCTCGATCAAGCTGAATGACGGCCACGCAATCCCCCAGCTCGGGTTCGGGGTGTTCCAGATCGATCCGTCCGGAACGGCCGAGGCGGTCGAGCGGGCGCTCGAGATCGGCTACCGGCACATCGACACCGCCGAGATGTACGGGAACGAGCGCGAGGTGGGCGAGGGAATCAGGGCATTCGGCCTCGACCGCGACGAGGTGTTCGTCACCAGCAAGCTGAACAACAGCTACCACCGGCCCGACGACGCACGGCGGGCGTTCGACCAAACGCTCGCCGAGCTCGACTTCGACTACGTCGACCTGTTCCTGATCCACTGGCCGCTGCCGACCCTCTATGACGGTGACTTCGTCTCCACCTGGAAGACGCTCGAGGAGTTCAGGGCGGACGGGCGAGCGCGCTCGATCGGCGTCTCGAACTTCGAGGTCGACCATCTTGACCGGCTCGCGGCCGAGGCCGACGTCGTGCCTGCTGTCAACCAGATCGAGCTCCACCCGTATCTCCTGAACGAGGCGGTGCGCGGCTACGACGAGTCGCACGGCATCGCGACGGAGGCGTGGTCGCCGCTGAAGCAGGGCGAGGTGCTGGACGACCCGGTGATCGTCGAGATCTCGGAGAAGTTCGAACGCACCTCCGCACAGGTGGTGCTGCGCTGGCACATCCAGCGCGGGAACATCGTCTTCCCGAAGTCCGTCACGCCCGACCGCATGCGCGAGAACTTCGCGCTGTTCGACTTCGAGCTCGAGCCAGGCGACGTCGAGCGGATCAACTCGCTCGACCGCGGCGAGGCCGGCCGAAACGGCCCGCACCCGGACCGGTTCGACTACGTGCCCGCCTGAGCGCTACCGGCGCGCGCGTCAATCAGCAGCCACACGGTGCTGCTCGTGCGAGGTCTCCTCATGGACGGCATCGGCCGCGTCGCGCGCGAGGTCGCGCCAGCGCTGCCGCTCGACGTCCGACACTGAGCCCCATTCCTCGATCCGCTCGGTCCGCCACGTGATGTCGGCGCGCCTCAGGGCGTCCGCCAAGACTTCGAGTGAGCTTCCTCTTGTGAACCGCATCGCTCCTCCATCCATGGAAGGCCGATCTCTCGTTCACCTTTTGGCCTACCCGGGCCCAGCGACCGTACCACACGGCTTTTTGGGGCCTAGGCGCGGTCGCAGCGGCGGCCGTGCTCCACTGATCCGCTCGGGCTGCGCCCGCACGTCCCGCACGACCCGCGTCGTCGAGTCGGACCGTGGTTGGATGGACCGGTACTTCGACCGGATGTCCGATTGTCTTTGCATGAGTACTCATGCTCTAAGAGACGGCCGTCGCTCGAACAGGACGCTTGCGAAAACGGTCAAGCCCGCGGCGGCCGGGACCAGGCCGACGTACGCGAAGCCGGGTTCCTCGGCGACGATGCCGCCGGCGAGCGGTCCGAGCAGGTAGCCGATGATGCCCACCTGCGACCAGACGACCATCGCCGTGACGATTCGCTCCACCGGTACCGCGGTGATCAGCATGCCGAGCGAGCCCGTGTTGCCGAGGCCGATTCCGAGGGCCGCAAGCAGGAGCGCGAGTAGCCAAAGCGGCACGTTGGCCGCCAACCCTGCGAGCGTGATGCCCGTCACCGCGAGCAAGACTGCCGCGAACACAAGCGGTCGCGGTCGCATCCCGCCGCTGGCGGTCGCGCTGGCGGCGACCACCAGGGACGCGCCCACATAGAGCGCTCCGATCTGCGCCTGGCCGAGCCCCTCGGCGAAGTGAAGCGGCAGTACGCCCTCGAGCACGCCGAGCGCGAGCGCAGCGAACAGGATCGCCGTTGACGCGACCCAGAAGCCGCGTGTGCGGAGCGCGCCCCGGTCGGCGGCAAAATCGCGCCGGGTGGCCGGCTCGCCGACGAACAGCACGAGCGGCATGGCGACGACCAAGAGCACGAGATAGATGAGGAAGGGGCCGTGGATGCCGCCGAAGACCCCGAGTGCCGGCCCGATCAGCCCACCCACCGAATAAGCGGCAAAGACACGGCTCATGCATAGGTACTCCTGCCCCGGCCAGCGCTCGAGCGTGTCGAACGTGACGCCGATCCAGATGCCCCCGGAGCCGATGCCCATCAGGAGGCGCGCGGTGAAATACGCCGCCAGCGACTCGCCGAGCACGAAGCCGAACGCGCCCAGCGCGACCATGGCCAGCGATGCGGTGAGCAGCGATCGCGGCCCGAGGCGGCGGACCAGCCAGCCGGCCAGCGCGAACCCGGCGACCATGCCGGCGGGGAACGACGCCACCAACAGTCCGATCGTTGCGGGCCCGGCTCCGGTCGCCTGGGCGATCGCGGGCGCGACCGGGACGATGACGCTGTAGCCGGTCGCGTCGAGCGCGCCCAGCGCGAGGAGCAGCGGGTACGCCGCTACGTCGCCGCGCGCTGCGGTCATCGGCTCAGAAGGCGCGGAGACTGCCGTTCACAGGTCAGTCCTCTTCGGGCTTGCGGGCCCGGACGATCGCCGACGTCGCGTGCTCGTGGACGCGGTGGGTCTCGCGCACTTCGATGTCGGTGAGGCCGGCGCCGCTGAGCGCCTGCTCGAACTCGTCGCGCGTGAGCGCGCCTGCAACGCAGCCGGTCCACTGCTGCATGTCGGCGCGGGTCGCCTCGTCCATGTCCGGGTCGGCGATGACGTCGGAGACGGCGAAGCGGCCGCCCGGCTTGAGCACGCGCGCGGTCTCGGCGAGCACCTTCCGCTTGTCGGCGGCGAGGTTGATGACGCAGTTCGAGATCACGACGTCGACGGTGCCGTCGGCGAGTGGGATGTCCTCGATGTAGCCCTTGACGAACTCGACGTTCTCGACGCCCGCGTCGGCGGCGTTCGCGCGCGCCAGCTCGAGCATCTCGTCGGTCATGTCGAGCCCGATCGCCTTGCCCGTCTCGCCGACCCGGCGGGCAGAGATCAGCACGTCGGCACCGGCGCCCGACCCGAGATCGAGCACGGTCTCGCCCTCGTGGAGATCAGCGACCGCGGTCGGGACGCCGCAACCGAGCGAGGCCTCGACCGCGGCCTTGACGGCTGGCTCGTCGGCATCGTCGTAGAGGGTTGCGCCGAAGACCTCGTCGCCGTGCTTGTCGGTCGACGCGATGTCCGGCCCGCAGCCGGCGATCGCGGCCTCTGCTCCGCAACACCCCGAACCGGTGCTCTCGGCCACGGCGGTCGCGGCAGCGGCATAGCGCTCACGTACGTGTTCGCGGATGTCGGTGTCGGTCAGGTCAGCCATGCGGACAGCTCCTCCAGGGCGTCGGGGATGACGTAGTAGTAGGCCCACAGGCCGCGCCGCTCGCTGTCCACGAGCCCGGCGTCCCGCAGCACCTTCAGATGGTGGGAGACCGTCGGCTGCGAAAGATCGAACAGCGGGACGAGCTCGCAGACGCATACCCTCCCGGCGTGCCTGCGCAGCACGTCCACGAGCTGCAGGCGGATCGGATCGCCCAGCGCCCTGGCGACCTGCGCCACGCGCTCCGCCTGCGCACGCTCTACGTCGGGATAGACGACGGGCTGGCAACAGGGCTCGCCGGCGGGCCGCTTCTGCTTGGGGGCGAGCTCCAGATCGACAGCCATCTATCTAGATATATCGATTGAATCGGCGAATGTCAATGTATGCTTTCAGGCGAAGTTGGCCACGGTCCTGTTCGTCTGCCTCCACAACGCCGGCCGCTCGCAGATCAGCTCGGCCCTATTCGAGCGTGCGACCTGCGGTCGGCACGAGGCGATCAGCGCGGGGACGACGCCGGCCGACCGGGTCCACCCTGAGGTTGTGACCGTCATGCGCGAACTCGGCCTGGACCTCGCCGACCAGGTGCCGCAGAGGCTCACTCTTGAGCTCGCCCAGCGCGCCGACGTCGTGGTGACGATGGGCTGCGGCGACGAGTGCCCCTACATCCCGGGCAAGCGGTACATCGACTGGCAGCTCGAGGACCCGAAGGGCCGGCCGCTCGACGAGGTCCGCGCAACGCGCGACGAGATCGCGCGGAGGGTGGCAGCACTCGTCGTGGAGCTCGACGAGAGCGGCGGTTAGCGAACGAGGCTCTGCGGCGGCGTGATGGTTGTGACCGGCCTCTCCTCGCCGCCCTCGATGCGATACATCGTGACGGCGCCGGCGGTGGTGTCGCCGTTCGCGTTGAGCTCGAATGTCCCGAGGATGCCGTTCTCGATTCGCGTTCGGAACAGATGCCGGGCAACGGAAGCTCGGGTACCGTCGGATGCCGCAATCGCCTTCAGCAACACCTCGGTTGCCTGGGCGTAGGTGATCGAATAGGGAAGCGCGTCAGCACCGACCGCCTCCTCGAACTCCTCGACGTAGCGGCGTCCCGAGTCGGGAAGTTCCTTCGCGGCCACCCCCGGCAGGCTCACGACGAGACCCTCGGCCGCTGGGCCGGTGTCCGCGACGAGCGCCTTGAAGTCGCTGAAGCCGTCGGGTGCGAGCAGCTTGGCGTCCCGGCCGAGGACCGCGCGAAGGTCTCTCAGGAGCCTCGGCCCGCTCGCGGTCTGGATGCCGCCGAGGAAGACGCCGTCCGCCCCGGACCTTGCAATCCGCTTCGCGGGTCGCGCGAAGCTGCGATCGCGGTAGTCCCAGGTTGCCGCGCCCGCGATCTCGAGCCCAATCTTCGTGGTCGTCTCGCGCACCTTGGCTGCGATCGCTTCCCCATATGGCTCGGCGTCGTCCAGCACGAACAGCCTCTTCACGCCAAGCCGTTTTGCCATCAGCGCGCCGGCCGGGCCCTGGACGTCGTCTGCGGCGACAACCCGCGCGAAGCTCTGCACGCCGGTCGGGTAGTACCTCTGTGGCTCTCCGGGCGCCGCCCCGGGCCCCCCATGGGTCAGGCCGACGGACGTGGCGGAGCCGCTGATCTGCGCAAGCGGTCCGGCCGCCGCGCGGTTCATTATCGGGATCTGGACGGCCGCACACGGTGAGTCGAACGGGCCGACGGGCTTCAGGAAGCCGCTCGCCAAGCGCACGAACGCACGCCGATCGATCGCGTAGTTCACGGCTTCACGCGCCTTTGGGTTGTTGAACGGCGCCATGCGCGTGTTGAGGAAGAAGTAGAAGGTCGACGGGATCGTCTCGCGCGAGAACCGGCCCGAAGCCTTCGACTCGATCTGCGGCAGGAGCGACGCCGGCAGCGTGTCGCCCGGGTCGAAGGCGTCCGCCTGGTCCTGGAGCACCTGCTCGGCCTCGGACTGCGTGTTCGACGTGATCGTCACCTTGATCGTGTCGAGGTGGCCCTTCGGGATCCCGGGGATCCCGAGCCCGGCGAAGTGCGGGTTCTTGACGAGGGTGAAGCTGCGATTCGGCGAGACGTCCTTGATCATGTACGCCCCGACGCCGGGCGGCGGGTTGCTCGACAGGTTGGTGTTGGGCGTGCCGCTGGGCACCAGCCCCGCCGACGGGAACGCGAGCACGTTGGCGAAGGCGCCGTACGGAGTCGTCAGATGGATGACGATCTTGCCGGTGGCGTCGTCGGTCTGGATGCCGGAGATCGTCGTGCTCTTGCCGGTGTCAAAGGCCGAGGAGGCCCGAGATGTAGTTCGTGAAGAACGACTTGCCGCCCCAGTTCAGCTTGATCGCGCGCTCGATCGTGTAGCGGAAGTCGCTCGCCTTGACCGCCTTCCCGTCGGAGAACACAAGCCCCTTGCGAAGCGTGAGCGTGTACGTCTTGCCGTCCTTCGACACCTGCGGGAGGTTGTCCGCGAGACCGGGGATCAGCGTTGTGCCGTCCTGCCCGGAGGCGTGCTTGTAGGTGAGGAGCGGCGTATAGCTGATCCAGTCGGGCTCGGCCGCCTGCGTCGTGTAGCCCTCCTGCGGGTCGAGGAAGTCCGGCGCGGTCCCCATCAGCACGTTCGCCGTGCCGCCCTCCTTCGTGGCCGTACTCGAGCTCCCGCAGGCGGCGACTCCGAGCGCCGCCACGCAGGAGATCGCCGCCACTCCGGTCAGGGTGGTTGCCTTCCGCATCGCGATCACCTTCTCGACTGGTCATTCGGGGACGGATCGTCGAACCGTGTGATGAGCGCGTGATGAAGCAGGCGACGGGCTCTTCATCGGGCCCTCATCAGGAATCGTCTTGCTGTCCGGGTGGGCCAAGAGCCGGTCATCGACGTCCGCGGCCTGCGGAAGAGCTACGGACTGGTCGAGGCTGTGCGCGGCGTCGACCTCGAGGTTCGCGAGGGCGAGATCGTCGCCTTCCTCGGCCCGAACGGCGCCGGCAAGACGACGATCCTCGAGATCCTGGAGGGCCACCGCCACCGGAACGCGGGCGAGGTCACGGTCCTCGGCTTCGACCCGGCGCGCTCGCCGCGCGCGCTCCGCGAGCGGATCGGGATCGTCCCGCAGGAGACGGCAGTCGAGCCCGTGCTCACCGTCGAGGAGACGGTCGAGCTGTACGCAGCCGCCTACCCCGTGCCGCGCCCGGTCGGCGACGTCATCCGGCTCGTCGACCTCGAGGGCCAGCGCGCCTCGCGCGTGAGTTCGCTCTCCGGCGGCCAGCAGCGCCGGCTCGACCTGGCGATCGGCATCGCCGGCGATCCCGAACTGCTGTTCTTGGACGAGCCCACGACCGGCTTCGATCCGTCCGCGAGGCGCAGGTCATGGGAGCTGATCCGCCGGCTCGGCGCGCAGGGGCGCACCATCCTACTCACGACCCACTACATGGAGGAGGCGCAGCGGCTCGCCGACCGGGTCGTGGTGATCGCCGAGGGGCAGGTCGTCGCGGACTCGGCCCCGGCCACGCTCTCCGAGCGCAGGCCCGCGATGATCAGCTACCGGCTGGAGGGCGAGGCGGTGACCTTCGAGACAGACGAGCCGCAGGACGAGCTCCTGCGCCTCTTGCTCTGGGCGGACGACCACGACCACCGGCTCGAGGGCCTGTCCGTAACCCAGCCCTCGCTCGAGGACGTATACCTCGAGCTGACGCGTGCGGAGGAGGCATGAGCACCGAGCTCAGGTGGTCCGACTTGCAGCTGCTCGGCGTGTGGATCCGCGCCGGTCTGCGTGCGCTGGTCCGCACCCCGCGCACCGCCTTCTTCACCTTCATCTTCCCGGCGGTACTGCTGGTCTTCATCGACGGGACGAGCAGCGGCACCGTGACGGGCGCCGGCGGCAGCGTGGACGCCGCCCAGTACTTCACGCCGTCGCTCGCGATCTTCGGGCTCTCGTTCGGGTGCTACACGAGCCTAATCTTCGTCATCCCGCGCGCGCGGGAGCGCGGCATCCTGAAGCGGGTGCGGGGCACGCCCGTGCCGCCGTCGGTGTATCTCACGTCGCTGATCGGCGTGGCGCTCCTGGCCGGAGTCGGATCCGTCGTTGTCCTCGTGGTGCTCGGTGTGGCGAAGTTCGGGGTGCAGCTCTACCCCTCACTGCTGCCCGCTGCGGTGGTCACGATCGTCGCCGGCGGGCTCTGCCTGTGCACGCTCGGGCTCGCCGTCTCCTCCTTCGTGGAGAGCACCGAGCTCGCGCCCGTCGTGGCCAACATCACGCTGCTGCCGATCGCGTTCATCTCGGGCGTCTTCGCACCGCTCCACGACGCGCCGCAGTGGCTCACGTCGCTCGCGAGCTTCTTCCCGCTCCGCCATCTGGTCGACGCCTTCACGGCCACGTTCAGCCCGCACACGACCGGCAGCGGCTTCGCTCCGAAGGACCTGGCCGTGCTGGCCGCATGGACCGTCGCGGGCGCGATCGTTGCCGTGCGCCGCTTCAGGTGGGAGCCCTCCCAGGCCCGCCTACGCCGCCGGCAGCGAGAGCCACACGTCGGCGCCCCCACTCGGTAAGTTCCTCGCCCCCGCCCGGCCTCCGTGCGACTGCGCGATCGTCGCGACGATCGGCAGCCCGAGACCGCTGCCCCCGCCGGGGCGAGCCGGATCGGCGCGGCTGAAGCGCTCGAAGGCACGCTCGCGGAACTCGTCGGGGAACCCCTGGCCCTCGTCGGTCACGTGGAGCTCGACGCTTCCGTTGCGCGCGCACGCGGCCAGGCGGACCTCGCCGTCGCCGTACGCGAGCGCATTCGCGACCAGATTGTCGAGCGCCTGCGCGGCGCGATCCGGGTCCGCCATCAAGACGACGCCCGCGTCAGCCTCGGTCGCGACCGCGCGCCCCGCCGCTGCGGCCGCAGCGGTAGCCCGGCGTGCGGCGGCGGACAGCAGGGCCTGCGCGTCGAGCGGCTCGGGGTGAACCGGCAGGCGGCCGCCGTCGGCGCGTGCGAGCACCAGCAGGTCGCCGGCGAGCCGGGACAGCCTTCGTGCCTCGTGCTCAACCGACTCGAGCGCCTCGCGCAGCTCGTGCGCGCCGCGCTCGCCGCGAAGCGTCACCTGGACCTCGGCCAGCAGCACCGCCAGCGGGGTGCGCAGCTCGTGACTCGCGTCGCTCAGCAGGCGGCGCTCGCGAACCAGGGCGCCGTCCAGCCGCGCGAGCAGCTCGTTCAGCGTGCGCCCGAGCGCCTCGATCTCGTCGCTCGTCTCCGGCACCGGGAGCCGCTCGGCGGTGTCGCGCTCGGTGATCTGGGCGGCGCGGACGCGCATGCGCTCTACGGGGCGCAGGGCCGCGCCCGCGACCTGGTAGCCCGCGTAAGTCGCCAGCAGCAGTGCGAGCGGGCCGACGATGAGCAGGAGCTCCCCGAGCCGGTCGAGCGCCCGGTCGCGCCGGTCGAGCGGCTCCGCCACGGCCACCTCGAGCCGCCCGCCGAACGCATCCGCCGCCCGCGCTCGGACGCTGGTGGCGCCCTCGGGCGTGTCTACGCGCCGCAGCCGGAGG
>JBKPSR010000070.1:0-57029 GCA_046735115.1 Actinomycetota bacterium | reverse complement strand
CCGCCGCCCACCAGCACGAGGTCGCCGACGCCCGCCCCGCCGCGCTCGACGGCCGCGCGCGGGCCGGGACCGAAGATCGGCTCTGCGACGAGGAAGCGCCCGCGCTTCTCGAGCACCGCCACGATCGGCTGGTCGAGCCGGCGCGCGGGCCGGCCCCGGACGGCGGCGCTCATCAGAGCTTGTGGGCGACCGTGTCGAGCGCCACGGGTAGCGCCTCGTCCCGCGGCGTGTCCGGGTTGTCCCGCGCTCGGACCTGCGGCTTGATCCCCTTCGTGGAGATCGTTTCGCCGTCCGGCAGGTAGTAGTGCGCGGTCGTCAGCTTGAGCTCCCCGCCGTTCGAGAGGTTCTCGACCTCCTGCACGAGCCCCTTGCCGAACGTGCGCGTGCCCACGACGGTCGCGCGGCCGCGGTCGCGCAGCGCCCCGGTGACGATCTCGGCCGCGCTTGCGCTGCCGCCGTCGACCAGCACCGCCACGGGCACGTCCTGGGGCACGATCGCGTCGCCCTCTGCGTTGTGCTCGCGCTCGGCGCGGTGGCGCCCGCGCACCGACACGATCGGCCCGTCCTCGATGAAGAGGCTGGAAACCGCGACGCCCTCCAGCAGCAGGCCGCCGGGGTTGCCACGCAGGTCGAGCACGATCGCGTCGGCCCCCTGGCTGCGCAGGCGCTTGATCTCGCGGCTCAGCGCCACGTGCGCGCCCTCGCTGAAGGCCATCAGCTCCACGACGCCGAGCTTGTGGCCGTCGTGCTCCACGAGCCGTCCGCGGGTCAACGGCACCTCGATGCGCTCGCGCTTGACCTTCACCGTGCGGTCATTGCGCTCGCTCGGCGTGAAGACCCGCAGCTCCACCATCGTGCCCGCCGGGCCTTTGATGCGACTGGTCGCGACCTCGCTGTTCACTCCCGCGATCGGGCGGCCGTTCACCGCGATGATCAGGTCGCCGGCTCGGATGTGCGCATCGGCGGCGGGCGAGCCGCCGAACACGCGCAGCACCTTGAGGCCGCGCTTGTCCTGCTCCACGTTCATGCCCACGCCCTCGAAGTGCCCGCTCACGTCCTCGTCGAACTGGCGCGCCTCCTTGGCGGTGAGATAGCTCGAATAGGGGTCGTCGAGCGACTCGACGATGCCCTTCAGCGACGCGTCGTCGAGCTTCTTCTCGTTGACCGGCTTGTAGTAGTTGTCCTCGATCGAGTCGACGATCTCGGCCCGCAGAGCGCGATCCTCCTGCACGAAGGCATCCCGAACCGGGCCGGGCAGGTCCCCCGGATGGCCGCCCAGCCAGAGCCCGGCGGCGAGCGCCACCAGGGCGGTTATCGCTACGAGAACGCCTCTCGACATATGGCGAGAGAGGCTAGTCGGCTGCGCTTCAGTGGACCTAAACGCGGAGGAAGCGGCGGAGTGTGATGCCGCTGCCGAGCGCCGAGACGATTATGCACGCCACCATCAGCACCACCACGAGCAGCGGGAAGTCGATCGTGTTCGGCGCGGCGAGCAGGGCGAAGCGCTCCGAGAGCGGGTCGACGAACGTGGTCTTCAGGATCGCGAGCAGGAGCACGGCGAGCAGGCCGCCGAAGAAGCCGACGATTATCCCCTCGATCACGAACGGCCAGCGGATGAACCAGTTCGTCGCCCCGACGAGCTTCATCACCTCGACCTCGCGCCGGCGCGCGAACACGGACAGGCGGATCGTGTTGGCGATGAGCGCGATCGAGGCGAGCACGAGCAGCGCCGCGAGCCCGGCCGTGAGCGCCTTCACGAGCCCGGTGGCAGACAGGATCTTGTCGGTGTCCTCCTCGCGATCGCGGACCTCGTCGATCGCGGCGAGCCGGGGCTCTCCGCCCGCGTTCAGCCGCTGGACGATCTGGTCGAGCTTGTCCGGGTCCACGGGTGTGACCCGGAACGAGGCCGGCAGCGGGTTCGAGCCGAGCAGCTCGGCACCCTCCTGGAACGCCTTCGGGTTCTTGCCCTCGGCGCGCCTCAGCGCCTCCGCCTTCGAGATGTACTCGACGGACTTCACGTTGTCGGTGTCCTCGATAGCGCGCCGGAGGTCGGCCTGCTCCGTTGGCGTCGCCGAGTCCTTGATGTAGACGTCCACGACCACGCGGCTCCGCACCTCGTTGGCCGTGCCGGTGGTGGCCTGGACGATCGGAATGAAGACGCCGAGCACCACCGCCGTCATGAGTACGGTGAGCAGGGCCGCCAGCGCCGGCGCGGAGCTGCGCCGCAGCCCGCGGAGCGCCTCTCTCAGGAAGAAGCCGAAGCGCATGGGCTAGTTCGGATGCCCCTCGGCGCCGATGCCGAGCTCGCCGCGGAGCCGGACCGCGAACTCCGTCGTTGACTCGTCCGGGCGGTAGAGGCCGGACAGTTCGTCGCGGACGATGCGTCCCTCGCGGAGCTCGACGACGCGCCGGCGCATCTTGTCGACCATCTCCTTGTCGTGGGTCGCGACGATCACAGTCGTGCCGGTGCGGTTGATCCGGTAGATCAGCTGCATGATCCCGATGGACGTCTCCGGGTCGAGGTTGCCCGTCGGCTCGTCCGCGAGCAGGAGCGGCGGGTGGTTCACGAACGCGCGCGCCACCGAGACGCGCTGCTGCTCGCCGCCGGACAGCTCGTTCGGGAAGTTGTGCAGCTTCGTCGACAGCCCGACGAGGCGCAGGATGTCGGGCACCTTGCGCCGGATCTCCTTGCGCGGTTCGCCGATCACCTGGAGGGAGTAGGCGACGTTGTCGTACACGGTGCGGTTCGGCAGCAGCTTGTAGTCCTGGAAGACGACGCCGATGTTGCGGCGCAGGAACGGGACGCGCGAGCGCGGCACCTCGCTGAGCGGGTGGCCCGCGATCGAGACCTCGCCGCGGGTCGGCTCCAGCTCCTTCATGAGGAGGCGGATGCAGGTGGACTTGCCGCAGCCCGTCGGGCCCACGAGGAAGACGAACTCGCCGCGCCCGATGCGCACCGAGGCGGACTGGACCGCTACCGAGCCGCCGTCGTACACCTTCGTGACGTCCTTGAACTCGACGACGGGCACGTCCGCAGCCGACTTACGGCGCGCGTCGGCGCGCTGTGCCTTGGCAACTGCCACTGGCCTGATTACTAGCGGAAGACGTGCCGAATTCGCGACAGATGCAAGGGTTTCTGCACTGTCAACGGGAAAGCGGCATCGCTGCGCGGCGGTCAGCGCCCGCCGCCTGCGCGAAACCGCCAGCGGGTAAACACCTCGCCCTCCGCCTCCGCCACTGACACGAGGCGGGCCTCGGCGGGCTCGACCAGTTCGCGCCCGGCGACGATCGTGAGCGCCGCGGAGCCGCCCACGACCTTGGGGCTGACGCTCAGGAAGAGCTCGTCCACGAGGTCCGAAGCGAACAAGTGCGAGTTGAGCGTGGGGCCGCCCTCGCACAGGATGGAGCGCACCGCGTGGCGCTCGCCGAGGTACGCCAGCAGCCGCGGAAGGTCGTCCCCCACGCGGACGTACTCGACGTCGCCGGTCACGCCGGGCAGCTCCTCGTCCGAGGCGGTCGCGACCACGACCCGCTGGTCCGGCTCGTTGAGGAGCGGCAGGTTGGGCGGAAGGTTGAGGCGCCCGCTGACGATCACGGCCAGCGCGTCCGGAACGAGCCCCTCGTTCACGCGCTTCTGACGCAGCTCGTCGGTCTTGGTGATCCGGCCGTAGCGCTCCTCGCGCGCGGTGCCCGCGCCGACCATGACGGCGTCGGCCTGGGTCCGGAGGTGATGGAACAGGCGACGGTCGAGGTCGCTCGAGAGCCCCTTCGTGCGCCAGTCGAGCGTGGCCTTGCCGTCGATGCTCTCCACCATGTTGAGGCCGAGGTACGGGCGATCCGCCGGGGCTTGCTCGTGCAGACGGAGCTCAGACGCAAGCTCCTCGGGCGAGGTCGGCCGTCGCTCGGGATGGATGAGCTGCACACCGGCAGCGTAGGTCAGTTCGCGTATAACCGGCCGCGGCGCTCGGCCGTATACCCGCTCGGCACAGGGCGCTCGACCGCGCCAATACGCCCATGGGCGTGATGTTGAGCTCCGCGCGGTGTTCAATGTTCAGGCCGATTTCCACACGATGACCCCGAGAGCGCTCTTCCACCCAGCCCGTCTGGCTCGTAGGCCTGTGCTCTCGACGCAGTCCGACGAGCGCCTCGTGGACCTGGTCAGGGCGGGCTCGGACCCCGCCTTCGAGGCGATCGTGGAGCGCTACCGGCGTGCGCTGATGCGGTACGTGTCACGCCTCCTGCCGGCGGAGCGGGCCGAGGACGTCGTCCAGCAGGCGTTCGTCAAGGCCTACGAGGCGATGCACCGCGACACCGCGGACCTGAATCTGCGGCCGTGGCTCTACCGGATCGCCCACAACGGAGCGGTCAACGCGCTGCGCGACCGGGCCCTCGGCCACGCGGAGCTCGACGAGCGGATGGACGGCGTGGAGCGCCCGGAGCAGGCGCTCGAGCGGAGGATGGGGCTGCACGAGCTGGTGCTCGCCGTGCAGGCGCTTCCGGAGCGCCAGCGGAGCGCCATCCTGCTGCGCGAGCTGGAGGGACGGAGCTACAGCGAGATCGCCGCCGAGCTCGGCGTGACCGACGGCGCCGTCAGACAGCTGCTGAACCGCGCCCGGAACTCCCTGCGTGCAGCGGCCGCCGCGCTCGTGCCGTTGCCGCTCGTGACCCGCCTGGCGGCCGGAGACTCGACCGAGCCGATCGCCGCGCGGGTCGCGGAGCTCACGGGCGCCGGCGGGGGCGCCCTGGCGATAAAGCTGTGCGCCACCGCGCTCGTGACCAGCGCGGTCGTAGGCGGAGCCGCGGTCGCGCCCGACGTGGGCCGCGACCAGTCGGGCGGCGAGCCGATGGGCGCGGCGGCGGCGGAGGCGGCGGACGAGTCCGATGACGAGGAGAAGGGCTTCAGGGGATCGCCGCTCGAAGACCACGGGACCGCCCGCGGCGACACGAGCGAGGATGGAGCCGACAGGGGCGGCGTCGGTCCGGGCCGGCACTCGGGCAGAGGGGACGGCAGCAGTGAGCGCAGCGGAAGTGGCCGAGACGGCGACGACGGCGGGCGCCGGGGCGAGGAGGTAAGCGGCGACGGCGGCGGCGGCCCGAGCGGCGGCGACCGGAGCAGTCCGAGCGGCGGCGACCGGAGCGGCCCGAGCGGCGGCGATCCCACCGAGCTCCGCGACGGCGGCGACCGAGGCGGCCCGGGCGGAGGCGACACGGCCACGACGACCGACGACCACAGCGGCCCCGGCGGCGGCACCGAGCCACTACCGGAGCCCGAGGAGGTCCTCGACGGCAGCTCCGGCCCGGGCTCGGGCTCCTCCGGCGGCACCACGCTCGAATCCGAGGAGCTCGACAGCTCCGGATCCGGCACGAGCTCCGGCCCCGGGTAGCCGCACGCCTTCGACGATCGGGGCTAGCCGATCGCGACCATTCGGTCGATCGGCACGCGCGCTCGCTCCGCGAGCTCCGGGTCGACCTTCACGACCGGCTTCAGGTCGCGCAACGTGTCGCGCAGCTTCGGCAGCGTGATCATCTTCATGTAGCGGCAGGCGGCGGCGCGGTTCGCCGGGATGAACTCCTTGCCGGGGTTCTCTTTCTCGAGCGGGTGGAGCATCCCCGTCTCGGTCGCGACGATGAAGGTGTCCGCCTCGGAGCTGCGCGCGAAGTTCAGCATGCCGCCCGTCGAGAGCATGTGGGTGCGCTCGGGGTCGACGTCGCCGGCTGCCACGTACTCCATGACCTGGGTCGTGCAGCCGCACTCGGGATGGATCATGAACTCGGCGTCCGGGTGCTCCTCGCGCACCGCGGAGATGTCCCGCGGGCGGATGCCTGCGTGGACGTGGCACTCGCCGTCCCAGACCTGCATGCGGCGGCCGGTCGTGCGCTCGACGTAGGCGCCCAGCCACATGTCGGGGCCGAACAGGATCTCCGTGTCCTCGCCGTGCTCGCGGTAGATGTGCTCCACCACCTGCACCGCATTCGCTGACGTGCAGCAGTAGTCGGTCTCGGCCTTCACCTCGGCCGTCGTGTTCACGTACATGACGACGACGGCGCCGGGGTGCTTCGCCTTCCACGCCCGCAGCTGGTCGGCGGTGATCGAGTCGGCGAGCGAGCAGCCGGCGTCGAGGTCCGGCAGCAGCACGGTCTTGTCCGGCGAGAGGATCGACGCGGTCTCCGCCATGAAGTGGACGCCGCAGAAGGCGATCACGTCGGCATCCGCATCGGCCGCGCGCCTCGACAGCCCGAGCGAGTCGCCCACGAAGTCGGCCACGTCCTGGACCTCGGGCACCTGGTAGTTGTGGGCGAGGATCACCGCATTGCGCTCCTCGGCCAGGGCGCGGACCTCGGTCGCCATCCGAGCTGCGTCCTCAGGGCTGAGGGCGGCCGGGTCAGCGGCTGAGAGCGTCGGGAGCTCGATTGGCTGCATCAGGTTTTTGCCTTATAGTCGAAAACCGTGCCGAACCAGAATAGCACCCCGGGCAGGTCCGCTGGGCGGACCGCTCCCACCCACGTCACGCTCGCCGTGGTCCTCCAGGTGCGTCGGGACTCGCTCTGCGTCCTGCTTTGGCAGCGCGCCCGGCCGCCGTTCGAGGGCGCGTGGTCGCTTCCGGGCGGCTACCTCGAGCGCGGCCACGCGCTCGAGGAGTCGATCCGGACGCAGCTGGCCGGGAAGGTGGACGTGGCCGAGCTGTCCTGGCTCGAGCAGCTCGAGACGGTCGGCGAGCCCGACCGGCATCCGGCCGAGTGGCAGCTCGCCACCGCCTACCTGGGGCTCGTGCCGCGCGGTCTCGACCCCGCGCTCCCGCGCGACACCGCCTGGCACCCGGTCGACGACCTCCCGGAAGAGCTCGCGTTCGACCACGGCCCGATCGTGCTGACAGGTCGCGAGCGCCTACAGGCCAAGCTGTCGTACACCAACATCGGCTTCGCGCTCGCGCCCGAGACGTTCACGATCTCGGAGCTCTCGGCGATCTACACAGCCGCGCTCGGCTACCCGGTCGACCCCACCAACCTGCGGCGCGTGCTGGAGCGCCGTGGCCTCCTCGAGGCGACCGGCGCGCGCCGCTCGCCCGGGCCCGGCGGCGGCCGGCCGGGCGCGGTCTACCGCTTTGGCTCGCGCGACCTCGCTGTGACCGATCCGTTCGCGGTCCTGCGGCCGCCTACAGGGGCTCGAGCAGGAGACTGAGGTCGAGCGCCCGCGCCGAGTGCGTGAGCGCACCGACGCTGATGAAGTCGACGCCCGTCTCCGCGACTGCGCGAACCCTGTCGAGCGTGATCCCGCCGGATGCCTCGAGCTCCGCCCGTCCCGCCACCATCTCGACCGCCGCCCGCAGCTCGTCCAGGCTCATGTTGTCGAGCAGGATGCGCCCGACGCCGGCATCGAGCGCCTCCTCGATCTCCGCCGAGCTGCGGCACTCGACTTCCACCGGGACGCCCTCGCCTGCGGCCCGGTTCGCGCGCCGCGCGGCCTCCCCCACCCCGCCCGCGAGCGCGGCGTGGTTCTCCTTCACGAGGATCGCGTCGTACAGCCCTCTTCGGTGGTTCTCACCTCCGCCCGCGCGCACGGCCTGCTTCTCGAGCTCGCGGAGCCCCGGCGTGGTCTTGCGGGTGTCGAGGATGCGCGCCCCGGTGCCCTCGACCGCGCGGACGTAGCGGGCGGTGAGCGTCGCGACGCCCGACAGCCTGCCCAGGAAGTTCAGCGCCACTCGTTCCGCCGTGAGGATCGAGGCCGCCGAGCCGGAGATCTCGGCGACGGCTCCCTCCTCACGCCACTTTCCCTCCGGGCAGTGCGCGATGAAGACCAGCTCGGGATCGACGTGCTGAAAGACATCCTGCGCGACGCGCACGCCCGCGATCACGCCCGGCGCCTTCTGGTTGATCCGCGCCCGCGCCTGCGCGCCCTCCGGCACCACCGCGCGCGTCGTCAGGTCGCCCTCGCCGATGTCCTCGGCGAGCGCGTGCTCGATCGGGTCGCTCATGTCGCGGCGACGGCGGCCCGCTCGATGCCCGCGGCGGCGTAGGCGTCGACCTCGTCGAGCGTTTCGCGCTCGAGGAGCGCCTCGGCGAGCGCCTCGAGCCGCTCGCGGTTGTCCGCGAGCAGCTGCTCGGTGGCGTCCATCTCCTCGTCGACGATCCGGCGCACCTCGGCGTCGATCAGCTCCTGCGTGGCCTCCGAGACCGGCTCCGAGCCCGGCAGCAGCGGGCTCTGCCCGTCCTGCGGCGCGACCGCAAGGAAGCCGACCTTCTCGCTCATCCCCCAGCGCTCAACCATCCCGCGGGCGATTCGCGTGACCTGCTGGATGTCGGACTCCGCGCCGGTCGTCGCGTCGCCGAAGACGAGCTCCTCGGCGGCACGCCCGCCGGCCGACACCCGGATCTTCGCTCGCAGCTCCTGCTCCGAGTAGTTGAACCGGTCGTCTTCCGGGGTCGAAAGCGTCACGCCCAGCGCCTGTCCACGCGGGATGATCGACACCTTTCGGACCGGGTCGGCCTCCGGCGTGAGCATGCCGACGATCGCGTGCCCTCCCTCGTGGTAGGCGATCCGGCGGCGGTCCTCCGCTCCGATCAGTACCTTGCGCTCCGCGCCCAGCACGATCTTCTCGAGCGCGTCCGTGAAGTCGCCGTACCGGACCTTGTCGTGGCTCCGGCGAGCCGCCAGCAGGGCAGCCTCGTTCACGAGGTTCGCCAGGTCCGCCCCGACCATCCCAGGCGTGCTCGAAGCGAGCCGGTCGAGATCCACGTCGTCGGCGAGCGGCACCGAGCGGGTGTGCACGCGCAGGATCGCCGCGCGGCCGGCAGCATCCGGCGCCTGCACGAACACACGCCTGTCGAAGCGGCCGGGCCGCAGGAGCGCCGGGTCGAGCACCTCGGGCCGGTTGGTCGCGCCGAGCACGATCACGTTCGCGTCGGAGTCGAAGCCGTCCATCTCGGTCAGGATCTGGTTGAGCGTCTGCTCGCGCTCGTCGTGTGAGCCGATCGCACCCGCGCCGCCGCGCGAGCGCCCGACGGCGTCGAGCTCGTCGATGAAGATGATCGCCGGCGCGGCCTGCTTCGCCTGCTGGAAGAGGTCGCGCACGCGCGAGGCGCCGATGCCCACGATCGCCTCGATGAACTCGGACGCCGACGCCGAGAAGAACGGCACCCCCGCCTCGCCCGCGACGGCGCGTGCGAGGAGCGTCTTGCCTGTCCCGGGCGCGCCGGCGAGCAGCACGCCGCGCGGGATCCGCGCGCCGAGGCGGCGATAGCGGTCCGGGTTCTTCAGAAAGTCCACCACCTCAGCGAGCTCCTGCTCGGCCTCCTCGATCCCGGCCACGTCCTTGAAGCTCACGTCCTGAGTCGCCGGCTCCACACGCCGGGCGCGGCTGCGGCCGAACTGCCCGAGCACGCCGCCGCCACCGGCCCCGCCCGCCGCGCGGCGCGCGAACCACACGAACAGCCCAACGAGCAGAATGGTGGGTCCGAAGCTGAACAGGAGTGTCTCGAGCAGCGAGCGCTCGCCCGGCGGTTCTGCGGTGATCACCACGTCGTTGGTCTCGAGCAGGCTCGACAGCTGCTTCCTGTTCGCGAAGATCGGAACCTCGGTCTCGAACCGCTTCGCCTTGTCGCCCTTGTAGGTGACGTCCTTCTTGAACTCGCCCTTGACCGTGTTGCCGCTGGCGGAGATCTCCTCGACGTTCCCGGCCCTGACCTGGTTGAGGAAGGTCGGGTTGTACGGCACCTTGATCTTGTTCTCGGGCGGCGCGAACACCGCCACGAGCAGCCAGTTCAGGACGAACAGCGCGATCAGGATCGTGATGAAGCGCCGCGGGCTCCAGGGAATCATCGGCGGCCGGTCGCGCGCACCGCTGACCCGCACGTTGCCGCGGCGCGGATCGGGCGGAGGGGGCGGGGTGCGCGGGTCCGGGGCGCGGGCCTCGTCGGGCATACGCCAATGCTAGGGGGCGACGCCTTACAGTTAGTTCTCGGTGAAGCAGCAGCTGCGGCCGCTATTCGACCAGGTGGTCATCAAGGAGCTCGAGCCTGACCGCGTCCGGCGCTCCGGTCTCCTGCTCCCGCCGGGCGAGCACGAGACACCTCCGCAGCACGGCATCGTGCTGGCCGTCGGCCCCGGACTCGACTGGTGGGGCGGCGTCGGCATCAAGATGCCGGTCGCCCCGGGCGACCACGTCGTCTTCCCCGCGAGCGCCGGCGTCTGGATCGACATCGAGGAGGAGCGGCTGCTCGTCTGCCGCGTGGGCCAGCTGCTGGGCGTGCTCGAGGAGGTCGGGGACCCACCCGAGGCGAGCCTAGGCAGCGGCGGCTCCGTTGCCGGCTCGGCGGAGTAGCTCCGCTCGCACGAACTCGTCGAGGTCGCCGTCCAGCACGCCCTGCGCGTTGCCGACCTCCACGTTCGTCCGGTGGTCCTTCACCATCGTGTATGGGTGCAGCACGTAGGAGCGGATCTGCGAGCCCCAGCCCACGTCCTGGGCCTCGCCCTTCTCCTTGGCGATCTCCTCCTGACGGCGCCGCTCCTCGCGCTCGATCAGCTTCGCCGTCAGCATCTTCATCGCGGTGTCCTTGTTGGCGGACTGCGAGCGCTCGTTCTGGCACTGGACGACGATGCCGCTTGGGCGGTGCGTGATTCGCACCGCGGAGTCAGTCTTGTTCACGTGCTGCCCGCCGGCGCCTGAGGCGCGGTAAGTGTCGATCTGGATGTCGTCGGGCTCGATCTCGACCTCGACGGCGTCCTCGACGAGCGGCGCGACCTCCACGCCCGCGAATGCGGTGTGACGGCGCGACTGCGCATCGAAGGGCGAGATCCGCACCAGCCGGTGCACGCCCTTCTCGGCGCTGAACAGGCCGTAGGCGTTCTCGCCCCTGGCGATGAAGGTCGCGGACTTGATCCCGGCCTCCTCCCCCTCGGACGCCTCCTTGATCTCGACCTTCATCCCGCGGCGCTCCGCCCAGCGCATCTCCATCCGCAGCAGCATCTCGGCCCAGTCCTGCGAGTCGGTGCCGCCGGCGCCCGCGTTGACGGTCACGAGCGCGTCACCGGTGTCGTACTCGCCCGAGAAGAGGCGCGCCTCCTCGAGCTCGCCAAGGCGGGACTCGATCGACGCCCGCTGGTCATCAAGCTCGGACGCGATCGACTGGTCCTCCTCGGCCAGCTCCTCGAGCGCCTCGAGGTCGTCGATGTCGGACTCGAGCGAGCGGAACGTCTCGAGTCGGCGCCCGACCGATGCGTGCTCGGTCGACACGGAGGCCGCGCGCTCCTGGTCGCCCCAGAAGCCGGGGGCCTGCATCTCGCCCTCGAGCTCGGCTAGCCGAGCCTGCAGCGCATCCGGGTCAAAGGGAGTCCGCGAGCAGCTTCAGCTGGCCGCGGAGGCCATCGATGCCGTTAGGCACCATGGCACTTCTTGAACTTCTTGCCGGAGCCGCACCAGCACGGGTCGTTGCGGCCGATCTTCTCGTTCTCGTCGAGCCGGCGGGTCTCCACGGCAACCGGCATCTGCATGGACTCGGCCGCCATCTCGCCGGCCTCGGCGGCTCCCGCCGGCAGCGCGGCGCCGGCCGCGGCGGCGATCGCGTCGCTGCCCGCGAGCCCCCGGCCGCCCGACGTGTTCAGGTTGCGCGTGGTCGAGGTGTTCGAGCCCATCCCCCAGCGCGGGCCCGCGGCCTGCGCCTGCTGCTCCTCCTGCGTCTGCACCTCGACGTTGAACACGTATCGCGCGAACTCGTCCCAGATGTTGTTCATGAGCTCCGTGAACATCTCGAAGCCCTCATTCTTGTATGCGACGAGCGGATCGATCTGGGCGAAGCCGCGGAGGTGGATTCCCTCGCGCAGGTAGTCCATGTCGTGCAGGTGCTCGCGCCAGCGGTTGTCGATGATCTGGAGCAGCATGAAGCGCTCGAGGGCGCGCATGAGCTCTTCCCCGAGCTCCTCCTCGCGCTCGTCGTAGGCCTGGATCACGTCCTCGCGCAGCTGCGTGACCAGCGTCTCGCGGTCCGTGCCCTCCTTGATGTCGTCGATCTCGAAGGACTGGTCGTAGATCTGGTCCAGCTGTGTGAACAGCGCGTCGAGCTCCCAGTCCTCCTGGTACTCGCCCTGCATGTACTCGCGCGCGACGCGCTCGACCGCGTCGGCGATCTGATCGCGCGCGGTCTCCGACATGTCCTGGCCCTCGAGGATCCGGTCGCGGTACTCGTAGATGATCTCGCGCTGCTGGTTCATCACGTCGTCGTACTCGAGGACGCGCTTGCGGATCAGGAAGTTCTGCTCCTCGACCTTCTTCTGGGCGCCCTCGATCTGCTTCGAGAGCATCTTGTGCTCGATCGGCAGCTCGTGGCCGTCCTCGTCCACCTGCGCGAGGAACTTGTTGTCGAGGATCTTGTAGATGCGGTCGCCGGCGAACAGGCGCACGAGGTCGTCCTCGGCGGACAGGTAGAAGCGCGACTCGCCCGGGTCGCCCTGGCGGCCTGAGCGGCCGCGCAACTGGTTGTCGATCCGGCGCGACTCGTGCCGCTCAGTGCCGCAGATGAAGAGGCCGCCGGCGTCCTTCACCTTCTCGCGATCCTCCTGCACCTGCCGCTCCATCTGCGGGAAGAGCTGGTCCCACGCCTTGTTCCACTGGTCCGAGTCCGGCTCGAGCCCGCGCTTCGTGAGCTCCACCTGCGTGAGGTGCTCCTCATTGCCGCCGAGCTTGATGTCCACGCCGCGGCCGGCCATGTTCGTGGCGATCGTCACCGCGAACGGGCGGCCCGCCTCGGCGATGACCTCGCCCTCGCGCTCGGCGTGCTCGGGCTTCGCGTTCAACACCGAGTGCTTGATGCCGGCCCGGTCGAGCTGCTGCGAGAGCAGCTCCGAGACCTCGACGGAGATCGTGCCGACCAACACCGGCTGGCCGCTGTTGTTTCGCTCCGCGATCTCCCTGACGACGGCGGCCCACTTGCCGTCCTTGGTCTTGTAGATCTGGTCGTTGTTGTCCTCGCGGATCATCGGCCGGTTCGTGGGGATCTCGACGACCTGGAGCTCGTAGATCTTCATGAACTCGGTAGCCTCGGTGAGCGCCGTTCCGGTCATGCCCGCGAGCTTGTCGTAGCGGCGGAAGTAGTTCTGGTAGGTGATCGTGGCGACCGTCTGGGACTCCTCCTGGATCGCCACGTCCTCCTTCGCCTCGACCGCCTGGTGGAGGCCCTCGGACCAGCGCCGGCCCTCGAGGATGCGGCCGGTGAACTCGTCGATGATCTTGACCTCGCCGTCGATCACGGCGTAGTCGACGTCCTTCTTGTAGAGCGCCTCGGCCTTCAGCGCCTGCTGGAGGTGGTTGACGAGGTTGCCGGACTCGGCGCGGTAGAGGTTGTCGATGCCGAGGAACTTCTCGGCCTTCTCCACGCCGCGCTCCGTCACGGAGACGGTCTTGTGCTTCTCGTCCGGCTCGAAGTCGAAATCGGCCTCGTAGGCCTTCGACTTCGCCTCGAGGCTGTCGGGCTTCTTGCCCGGCTCCATGATCCGCGCGAGCTTGGCGAACTTGTAATAGAGGTCGGCCGCCTGCTCGGGCTGGCCCGAGATGATCAGCGGCGTGCGCGCCTCGTCGATGAGGATGTTGTCGACCTCGTCCACGATCGCGTAGCCGTGGCCGCGCTGAGCCTTCTGGTCCATCTCGACCGCGAGGTTGTCGCGCAGGTAGTCGAAGCCGAACTCGGAATTCGTTCCGTAGACGACGTCGCGCGAGTACGCCTCCTGCTTGTCGATCTCGTTCTGGCCGCTCTGGAGGATGCCGACGGTCACGCCCAGCAGGTCGTAGATCGGCTTCATCCAGAGGGCGTCGCGGCGGGCCAGGTAGTCGTTGACCGTGACCAGGTGCACGCCCTGGCCGCGGACCGCATAGCCCTTCTCGTCGCGCGAGGCGAGCCCGTTCAAGACGACGGGCAGCGTCGCGGTCAGCGTCTTGCCCTCACCGGTCTTCATCTCGGCGATCGAGCCGTCGTGCAGGACCATGCCGCCGATCAGCTGGACGTCGAAGTGGCGCTGGCCGAGCGCGCGCTTGCCGGCCTCGCGCGTGAGCGCGAAGGACTCGAAGAGGAGGTCGTCGAGCGGCTCGCCGTTCAGGTGGCGCTCGCGCAGAGCGGCGTAGCGGTCGCGGAGCTCCTCGTCGCTCTCCAGCTCGAGCTCGGGCTCGAAGGCGTTGATCAGCTCGACGTTGCGTTCGAACGCCTTGAACTTCTTGCCCTCGCCTACGCGGAGCGCGCGGTCCAGAATCGACATCAGAGCAACGGTAGCAAGGGGTCCCGGGCCCCCGAAGCCCTGTTAAACGGCCTGCTGCTGGGCTGCCGCGCGTTGCGCCTCGCGGCGCCCGCGCCGCTTGTCGCGGTGCTTCTTGACCTGCCGCGCGAGGTCATCGGCAACCAGGTTGAGGGCGTGCCCGGGGTCGCTCGCCTTCTCGGTCGCCCTCAGGGTCACGCCCTTGAGCTTCAGCGCGCCGTCCGCGGTGTGCTCGCCACGCTCCTCTCGAAGCTCGATCGTGCACTCCGCGCGGGGGGACACCTGACGCGCCACCTTCCCCAGCTTCTTCTCTACACGCGAGAGAAGCTCCTCGTCCGCTGTGGCGCCACCTCGACCCTTCAGCTGGATGCGCATATGCCCTCCTGGACGACGTTGGGCCTCTGATGATACGTGAGCATCCGCCCACCGGCCAAGGGTCCGAGTCAGCGGCCAAGGGTTCGCGCGAACGCCGCAGCGGCCACCTCGACCGCCCCCGCCGCGACAAGCGACGCACGGCATGCCGCCAGAGTGGCTCCGGTTGTGACGACATCGTCAACGATGAGCACGCGCCGAGGCACGGCCGGTGCGGGCGCCCGCCGCCACCGCAACCGGGCCGCCCCTTCGCGGACCTGGATCTCGCCGGCCGGTCCGGCTCGGCGCTCCACGCGGTCGCGGCCGACCTGAGTGACCGGCGGCCCGGTCCGGGCTAGGCAGTCGGCGACCTCTAGTCCGGCCCGCCGGGCGACGGCCTCCGCGATGGCCGCCGCCTGGTTGTAACCGCGTGACCGGAGACGCCGCGGATGCAACGGGACGGGCACGAGAGTGGGTGCGGCGAGCGATTCGCTCGGCGCCCGCGCCAGCAGCTCGCTCGGCGCGTTCGCGACGATCTGCGCCGCCATCGCGTCGGCGACGCCCCTCGCGCCGCTGAACTTGAGTGCGCGCACCAGCTCGCGCGCCGGCCCCGAGTAGGCGACGGGGGCCCATACGCGGACGCCGGAAAGCCACACGGGCTCCGCCGCAAGTCGATGGAGCGACACGCGGCAGCCGCGGCAGAGTGGCTCGCGTCGTCGAGCCGGCCGGTCGCAGCCCCAGCAGACGGGTGGGGCGAGAAGGGCGCCGAGGGGTGGGGCGATGACGCAGCAGATGGGTGGCGCCAAGAGGCCGCCGAGGGCGGTGCCGAGCGGCATTCGGGCAGCGTCCCGGCCGGTGTGCGACCGGTGGACCCGGCATTGCGACAATCCGGTGACAGTGGAGCACCCGCAGATTCACTGGTTCGCGGATCCGGCCGTGCTCGCGCCGCTGCTGCTGCTGGCGGTGATCTACGTGCGCCGCTTCCGCGAGGCCAGGCAGGAGGCCGGCGGGCGGGGCGCCACCGCCTGGCACGCGCTCGCCTTCGCCGGCGCCATGCTCGCGCTCCTCGGCGCCCTCGTCACCCCCGTTGACGGGCTCGGCGAGGACTACCTCTTCTCGGCGCACATGTTCCAGCACGTGCTCCTCGGCGACGTCGCGCCCCTCCTGCTGCTGCTGTCCCTCTCGCGCGTGATCCTGAGACCGGTCACCCGCCGGCTGATGGGCTTCGAGCGCGCGCTGGGGCCGTTCGCCAGCCCGATCACCGCCATCTTCATCTGGCTCGGGACGATGTACCTCTGGCACGTCCCCGCCCTCTACGACGCCGCGATCCGGCACCCGCTCATCCACGTGCTCGAGCACGTGTCGTTCTTCGCCGCCGGCATCGCGCTCTGGTGGCCTCTCGTCCAGCCGATTCCGATGCGGCGCAGGCTCACCGGCCTCCAGCCGCTCGCCTACATCGCCTCCGCGAAGGGCGGGCTCGCAGCGCTGGGGCTCGTCCTGGCCTGGAGCTCCACGGCGTTCTACCCCTTCTACGAGCACGCCCCGCGCATCTGGGGTCTCACCGCCGTCGAGGACCAGAACGTCGCGGGCGTGATCATGATGGTCGAGCAGTCGCTGACGCTCGTGCTCGTCATGGTCTGGGTCTTCGTTCGGATGCTGAGCCAGTCCGAGCAGGAGCAGCTGAGACGGGAGCGCCTGGAGGAGCTGGACGCGGTGCGAAGCGCCCTGGACGCCTAGGCCAAGCGCGCGGGCCCGTCAGTCCTCGAGCACCGCGCCGTCCGGGATCTCCGCCGGGCCCTCCACGTGCACGCTCCCGCGCACCTTCACGTCGCGGCCGAAGCGCACGTCGCCCTCGACCTCGAGGCGCTCTGCCTCCACCAGGGATGGCGGGCCGGCCGGAAAGCGCGACTCGAAGTCGCGCAGCAGCTTGAACTCCTCCGACAGCTCCACGATCGGCGCGCTGTCGCGGCCCGCCGCGAGCCTGATCGTCCAGTCGTCCGCGAGCTCGAAGGCGTCCGAGCGCACGACGAGCAGGTGGTCCGTGGTCTTCACCGGCACGAACCGGCCGCGCGGAACGTGCACGGCCGCCGCGCCGTCGAAGACGGCGATGGCCGCCCCCATCGCGGTCTCCAGCTGGACCACCTCCGGGGAGGCCGAGTCGTTCGGGTCGACCGTCTTCTTGTTGACGATCATCGGCAGTCCCAGCACGCCGTCGCGCTCGTCGAGCGTGCGCTTCAGCGCCCGCAGGTTGATCCACAGGCTGTTCGCGTTGAAGAAGTGGTGGCGCTCGGTGTCCTGGAACGCGTCCTGGTCCTCGTCCGGCACCTGGGCGCTCTCGCGCAGGACGAGCCCGTCGTCGCGCCGGCGCGCGAGGTGGCCGCCCTTGCGGTCGGCCTCGGTCCGGTCCACCACCTCCGCGGCGAACGGGAGCTCTTCGCGCGCGAACCAGGTGAGGATGCGCGGCTCGAGCACGGCGCCGAGGTTGTCCGAGTTCGACACGAAGGCGTACTCGTAGTCCCCATCGAGCAGCGTGTCGAGCAGCCCCGAGGTGGTGAGCGACGTGTACACGTCACCGTGCCCCGGGGGTGCCCACTCGAGTGCGGAGTCGTCCTCCCAGGTAACGGGCTCCAGGTCGTCCGCCAAGAGCTTCGGCACCTTGCCCTGGAGGAAGTCGAGCGGGATGCCCTCGAACTCGAGCTCCGGATAGCGCTCGAGCGCGGCCAGGGTGTCGTCGCGGGTGGCGAAGCTGTTCATGAACACGAGCGGAATGTCGGCCCCGTCCCGCTCGCGCAGGTGCAGCACCTGCCGGACGATCACGTCGAGGAAGGTGTGCCCCTCCTTTACCTCGAGGAGCGACTTCGCCTTCGTCATCCCCATGCTCGTGCCGAGTCCGCCGTTCAGCTTCAGGACCACGGCGCGCTCGAGCACCGAGGAATCGGCCTCGGGCAGATCGTCGATGCTCGGCACGTCGTCGAGCGGCTCGAGCTCGGCCTCGGGGAGCGTGCCGGTGTCCCCCTCGCGCAGCAGCCCCTCGTAGTGCTCGAAGGTGTCGATGGCGATCTCGGGCAGCTCCTCGCGCCGCATCTTGTCGGTCGCCGCGCTCACCGCGCGGATCCTAGAGCGGTTAGGGTCGGCGCCGTGATCGCGACGGTCACGGAGACCGACCTACCCGAGCTGCTGCCGCTCATGCGCGGCTACTGCGACTTCTACGAGGTCGCACCCTCGGACGACGCGCTGCTGGCGATGGCGCGGGTGCTGATCGACGACCCGGGCCAGGGCGTCCAGCTGCTCGCGCGCGACGAAGTGGGAAGCGCGGTCGGCTTCGCCACGATCTTCTGGACCTGGTCGACCCTGAGCGCGGCGCGCCTGGGCGTGATGAACGACCTCTACGTCGTCGAGGACGCTCGCGGAGGCGGCTTCGCCGACGCGCTGATCGCGGCCTGCGCCGAGCGCTGCCGCGAGCACGGCGCCACCGAGCTGGCCTGGCAGACCGCCCGCACGAACCAGCGCGCGCAAGCGGTCTACGAACGCGTCGGCGCGACGCGCGACGAGCGCTGGCTCGACTACTCGCTGAGCGTGGCGCCCGGCGCCACGACGCCGGACTCGTAGGCCAGCACCACGACCTGCACGGGGTCGCGCACGCCCATCGTCGGCGGCGTGGCCGGCGTGCTGGCCGCGATCGACCCGCCGCGCCGTGCCGCCCCGCTCGACGTGGTGGAGGCGCTCCGGTACGAGTAGCCCGGAGCATGGGTGGCCCACCGTCGCCCGCCAGGACCGGGCGGCGGTGGGCCGGGGACCGGTGACTTCCGGCCCGTCGATTCCATTGAGCTGACTACAGTCGGCGAGCGTCTAGGGAGTCGTCGGATCGCCGTATGAGCCGCCGAATATGTCGCTGTTTCCGAACGTCTCCGGACAGTCCTGCTGGGGCGCGGGTGTCGGCACCTCTGATCCCTCGCGAAGGGACATCCGCCATGCGTCGATCGCGGGGCAGTCCGCAGCGAAGCGGACGTCGTTCCAGACGGCCGCGCCGTAGTCGTTTGTTGCCACGGCGTAGACGTAGTCGCCGAGGAACTCCGCGGTGAGGTCGTTCTGGCTCGAGCCGCGGGCGTCGCCCGGCACGCTGCGATGCAGCTCCGAGAAGTCGCCGACTGCGCCATCCGCGTCGACGTCGGCGTGGGTTACGACTCCGACGAGCGGCCGATCATTCGCGTCTCCGATCGTGCTGTCCTTGTACGGCTCGAGGAACGCGTTGTAGACGAGGTAGACGTCGCGACCGTCGGGCGATATGGCCGGCGCCGAGTAGTAGCCGCGATCCGATGGGTGCCCGGTCTCGTCCTCGACGTTGCGGAGATCCGTCCAGTTGTCGCCGCCGTCTGCAGAGGTCGTGAAGACGACATGCTCGTCATTGAGGCCGTCGCGCCCATCGACCCACGTGAGCACGATCTGGTCACTGGCGTCCGCGCCGGTCGGCGCCCCGTTGGCGATGTCGACGCTAGGGGCATTCGACAGGTCGTTCCGGGCGCCCGCGATCCCGTCCATCGTGGTGCGGCCGAGCGCCGGGTCCTCGATTCCGCTATGCACCGAGAGAAACAGACGCCGGGGCTGCTCGAACGTCGCGCCGCCGTCGAACGAGCGCGCCATGTAGATGCCCTGCTCTTTGAGCTGGTTGTCCCAGCCCAGCCAGAAGGCGTAGACCGTCCCGCTGCTGTCCGTGCGGATCGTGCACCCGCTGTGTCCGCTCAGCAGTGCGAATTTCCCGGATGACGAGCCAGGGATGCTCACGACCGTCGTCTTCGACCAGCTGTCGCCGCCGTCGCTCGACCTCGCCACGTCGAGCGTGTGCGCGTTCGAGCCCGCGCTCGGGCCTCCGACATACCGTGCGAAGCAGACGTACACATTTCCGAAGAACTCGCTCGCGGCTGCGTTGTCGGCCCAGATCTGCTCCTTGTCGGCGAACGCGGCGGCGCTCCCGCTCCCGGTGATCAGGGTCGGTGGCATCCAAGCCGCCTTTCCGGGCACGCCGCCGCCCGCGGCCGCGGCCGCATCGTCGCTGCGCGAGACGCCGATCGCCTCGACGCCCTTGAACGCGAAGTCACGCCGCTTGGACTCGAAGTTCGACGTCAGGTTGGCGTAATAGAGGCGCGATCCGTTGTCCCACGAGAATTCGCCGTCCTCGCCCGGACGCGGACCGAAAGCGAGAGCCGGATCGCCGTCGGAGACCAGGCCGTTCTCGTAGTACCAAGGCAGCGTGCCGATCAGACCGCCCTCGTCGGGGGGGAGAGGCTCGCACCCGGGATCGTCATTGCCCACCTCACCCAGACAGCTGCCGTCGACCCCCACCCTTGCGCTGTAGCCGGAGTACGTCGGTTGCCGCCAGCTGTCGGCGGAGTCGAGCGAGAAGGCTATTCCCGACGACCCCACGCCCGGGGTGAACGGACACGTGGTGTCGTCGCCGGCGTTGCACGCCTCCATGTCGATGTTGTCGTTCGCGCCCGCGGCGAGGACGTCCGGATTCGATTGATCGACCGCGAGCGCCGGCTCGTTTTGCTTGTTGGCGGAGAACGGGCTTTCCGGACTGCCGACCATGACGCGCGTATCGCCCCCATGGACCGCGATCGCCGCGGGCGCGCAGACGGCTGCGGCTACGGCTACGGCGGCGACTACAACGGTTCCGGCAAACGCTCGTGGCGAGCGGCGCGTCAACTTCTTCATCTGTCCTCCCTCCAAGAAGAGCGCGTCAATATACGCCTGATTCACAATGGGCGACCTCCCGGCCGTTGGCGGCACTGCCCCGAGTGCCTCCGGCCCTTCGTCGTCGAGTTGAGCTTTGCGCGAAGCCCAGTAGCCCGCGGGATACTGGGCGGGCGATGTCGCAGGAGAACGTGGAGACCGTCCAGCGCGCCGTCGAGGCGTGGAATGCCGATGATCTGGACGCCTTTTTGGCCGAGCTCGACGCCGCCGTCGAGTGGCACCCTGCGATCCAGCCGGGCCTCGAGGGAAAGGCAACTATCTACCGAGGTCATGACGGCGCGCGAAAGATTTGGAGGCAGGACCGCGGCGAGGCGTGGGAACGCCTCACCAATCGGCCCGAGGAGCTCCGCGACCTCGGCGAGTCGGTCCTCGCGCTCGGTCACATGGACTTGAGCGCCCGGGCGACCGGCATCGAGTTCAGTCAGGAGCTTGGAGAAGTCTTTGAGCTTCGAGCGGGGAAAATCGTTCGCATCCGCGACTTTCTGACTCACGCGGAAGCCATCGAAGCCGCCGGGCTGCGGGAGTAGCTCCGTCGGCTGCTGCTCTGCGCGATAAGCGCGTTGCTGCGATGGGCGTCAGGCCGGCGGCATCTCGGCGAACTGCGGGGCGTCGTCGCCGATCGCGTGCCAGCTGGCCTTGTAGGCGACCTGCTGGTGAAAGCTCGGAGTGAGGGCGAGGTCGCCCATCAGTCCTGCGGCCACGAAGTACTTCGCGCCGAGGTCGTCATAGAGGCTCGATCCGCAGTTGCTGCAGAAGTTGCGGGGCGCGAGCTCGCTCTCGTAGCGCTTGACCAAGTCCTCGCCCTTGGTGAACCTGAAGTGCTCCGGGGCCACTACCACCCCTGCAAGGCTCGAGCCCGTCCACCGCTGGCAGCGAGAGCAGTGACAGTAACCCAGTGCCTCGGGGTCTTGAACCTCGTACTCGACGCCGCCGCACAAGCAAGTTCCCTTGAGCACTTCAGTCATCGGACACCTTCTCGAAGTCGCCGTTGAACGGTCCGCGGCAACGCTACCACCGTCGCGAATGTCGATCCCGAGATGGCGTCGCCTTCCATGCGAAGGAGCCGTCGATGCTCGACTGTTGCTGTGCGCGAAAGGCAGCTGTCGGATCCTATGCGCTGGGGTCGCCCAAGTTGGAGGCGCTTCCGCGAAAACACCTTGACCATCGCCCCGCCTAGCCCTTTAGCTCTCGGTCCCCGCCCGCGCCTCGGCCCTTGATGTTCTCGAGCAGGCCGGAGGCCTGGCTGTCGGCGAACTGCGTCACCAGCTGCTGCGCGATGCCGAACACGACCGCCCAGCCGAGGATCTGCGCCGAGGTGTCCAGCGCGCTCAGGCCGGGAACGAAGTCGGCCCTCATGAGCAGCAGCCCGATGACGGCGGTGACAGCCCCGGTCGGCAGCTTGAACATGGCGAGCGTGACCGGCACCGCGTAGGGCGTCGAGTTGCTCGCCAGGCTGCGCAGCGCGGCCGCGCCCGTGAGAGCGGCGCCGAGGAGCCCGAGCAGCTCCACAAGCCAGACGTCGCCCCCGCTGACCGTTCGCGCGATGTCGGGATCGAGGTCGGTGCCCGCGCTCACCTTTCCGACTGGAGTCTCCTCGCCCGGGCAGACGACGGTGATCCGGCCGTCCGTCTCGGGGGTGAAGCACAGCGGCATGGTCGATGGTGAGAGCGAGCCAAGCACACCGAGTCCGATCGCGATCAGCAGGAAGACCGCTATTCCGCCCCACAGGAGGTTGCGGAAGGTGCGTAGGCGGATCAGGTCGCGCCGTCGCTGTGAGTTGGCGGCGTGCTGAGCGCTGATCAGCTTGTCGCGGTCGGAGTCAGTGAATAGCTGTCCATCGCTCCCCTCCCGCCGCTGAGCCACGATGCGGTCGACCGCCTGTCGCCGCGGGTCGTCTTTCGACAGGTAGCGGTTGACGTTGGCCTCGAGGCTTGGCAGGGCTGGAATCAGGACTGACGAGGGCGCAAGGCGGAGCAGATGCACCTCCGCGGCGTCGAGGTTTCCAAGCGAGCGCTCGAACGACGCTCCGGTCACCCCCCGCCAGAGCCGCGTGCGCCTCGGTTCGTGCCTTCCGCTCTTCGGCCTGGCGCCGGCCGTCTGCCTGACCACCGCCAGATGTGCGTCGATCTCCTTGAGCAGGCCGTCTGCTCGGTCGCCGTGCGCCTGGATCCACGACGCCAGCCCGCGGAGCTCCTCCGCACGCGTAAGGAGATCCTCGCGCCAAGCCGACGACACGGGGCCTCCGACCCCCAGGGACGTCGCGTCGGCGGGGGCCTCAGCGCCCTGCACAGCCCGAAAGTACTCCAGCGCCCCTGTGCGATCAACGCGCGCAAGACACCTTGCCGCCGCACTCCGCAGCCCTATCCGACGCGCCGCTTCACCGCGCAAGCCTCCCACGGCCCAGCGGCGGTCGCATTCTGGTGAGTGGTCTACCAGGCATACAAGCCTCGGACTGAGGTAGAGGGGTTAAGCCCTCGAGATGGCCTCGAGTCGGTCGGCCAGCTCCTTCGGGCGGGCCAGGGCCGGCAGGTGGCCGGTGTCGATCACGTCGGGCTCCACGCTCAGGCGCTCGTTGCTCAGGCGGCGCATGAAGTCGAGTGGGAAGAGGCGGTCGTTCCGGCCGGCGAGCACGTGGGTCGGGACGTCGGGCCACGCTTCCAGTGGCCAGGGCTCCCCGAAGGGTGTCTCGGACTGGCGGGGCTCGCCGCGGGCGAACAACCCTTCCACGACCTCCTGCGGGACGTCGTGCAGGAAGGCGGACCTCACGTCGAAGCGCGCGTCGGGGTCGCGGCCCTCGCGCGCGTCCTGCTCGCGGCGGGCGGCTGTCTGGCCGCTGCTCGTCCACCATTGGCCGGCCGACTCGCCCGGGGCGGGGATCATCGGCGCGACCAGGATCAGCCGGCGGACGTCCGCGCGGGCGCAGAGGAGGGTGCCGTAAAGGCGCCCATCGACTGCGCCACGACGGTGAGGTCCGATCGGTCGCCGATCGCCTCGAGGACGGTGTCGGCGTAGTCGCGGAGCCCCGCGCTGTCGTCCGCGGCCGGCAGGTCGGGGCTGAGGCCCTCATGGCAGCGCTCCTGCAGCTCGGCGGCGACCATGTGCCAGTACCACGAGTCCCCGCCCGCACCGGGTAGCAGTACGAAGGTCGTCCGTGGGCCGGTCAGGCCAGGCAGCCTAGGCGGTGTGGGCGGCCGGTCTCCGCCTCCGCCCGAGCGCCACCAGCACGGCGACGGCCGCGCCGGACAGCGCGATCGGCAGCCACGAGGTTCCGGCGCCGCCCTCTTCGCGCGAATCCGAGGCCACGAGCTCCTGCGTGCGCGTGTCGATGGCGGCGAGCACCCGGCCGGAGCGGCGTACGACCTCGAGGCGGTTCCCGCGCAGCTGCAGCGTCGCGTTCCAGATCGCCCTCAGTTGGTCCAGGTCGATGCAGACCGCCGTCCGCCGTTCCGTGTCGAGCGCGTGCACGAACGGGTGCTCGGCGCTCTGGTAGAGCGTGTACGCCCAGCGGCCGTCGGCGCCCGCTGTCCGAGACACCGGCACACCGGTCATCGGCTCGCCGGCCTCGTCCGGGTCGACCACCGGCCGCGATAGGAGGCGGCTCGCCCCCATGCCGTACGCGCGCACCGCGTACTTCGTGAAGTCGCGCGACGAGTACTGGATCAGGTACATCGTGCGGCCGTCCGGTGAGATCGCGTCGAAGCTGAAGTCGCCGCGCAGCCGGATGTGGCGGCGCACCGCCAGGTGGCGCGCGTCCACGACAGCGAAGGTGGTCGCCCTGCGAGGGAAGCGCGTGCGCGGGCTGATCAGCACGAGCGTCCGGCCGTCTGCGGACAGGCCGGCCGGCGAGCCGTCGTAGGCCACCGCCGGAACCGAGAAGGCGCCGCTCAGCCTCCGCTCGCGGAGCGGTCCGCCGTAGCGCGCGCTCTCGATCAGCCGAGTGTGGCCCCGCCCACCGCGCTCCGTCGTGTACTCGACCCTGCCCGCCGGCGCGGATAGCGGCTTCGCGTCGATGCCGACCGCCGGCAGCCCATCGCCCGAGGCGGCGGCGGGCGCCGCGGCCGCCACCACGGCCGCGGCCGATATCGAGGCGAGCAGGCGGCGGGCTGCGCTCATGTCACTTGTACGCGCCTCGAGGCCTCGAGGGTCCATCCGAGCGGACGCGGCGCTGTTACCGCTGTGTCGCCGCGCGGAAACCCGGCGCTGGGAGCCGCATCGCCATGGAGCCATGGGGACTACTCGCCGCCATCGACCTGCGCGACTGCGATCGCGAGCGCCGTTGCGGATGCCGACAGCATCCGTCGCTTCGTGCCGAGCGTCATCGAGGCGATCGGCATGCGCGCCCACGGGCCGCTCGCGCTCGAGCGGTTCGGCGAAGGCGAGCTCGACGGCTGGTCGGCGCTTCAGTCCATCGAGACGAGCTCCATCACCATCCACGCGGATGAGGTCGGGGACCGCTGCTTCGTCGACATCTTCTCCTGCCGGCGGTTCGTCCCGGACCTCGGGGCGGCGATCGCCGTCGAGCATTTCGGCGGCACGGCGACGGTGACCGTGCTCGAGCGGTGACCGAGGCGCTCCCCCTCTTCGGCGTCCGGGCCGGGGCCATCGGGTCGCCGACACGATCCCATACGTCCGCGACATTCTCCCGGCTGGCTCAGGCGGCGATCGCCGCGCCGGACGGCAGCTCGAACGCGTCGGCGGTCTCCGTGAGGATGTCGAGCATGGCGAGCGTGGCCGGCGAGAGGTAGCGGCCGGCGAGCGTCGCCGCCGCGATGCGCCGCGTGGGCGCCTTCTTGCCGAGCGCCCTGACGACGATGTCCTCGCGCACGTTCGTCAGCGCGAGCGCCGGCAGCAGCGACACGCCGACGCCTGCGGCGATCAGGCCCTGGACGACGTTGTAGTCGTCGGACTGGAAGCCGATCTTCGGCTCGAAGCCGGCCGCCGCGCACGCGGCGAGGTGGAGCCGGCCGCACGGTCCAGTCGTGTCGTTCTGAATCCAGGTGTCCTCGCTCACGTCCTGCAGGCGCACGCGCGGCTTGCGCGCGGCCGGGTGCTCGCGCGGCATCGCGAGGTACATCGGGTCGTCGATCAGGTTGTGGAGCTCGATGCCCTCGTACATGCGGTCGAACTCCGGCTGCCACATGTCCCGGTACGTGAACACGAGCGCCACCTCGAGCTCGGCTGCGCGCAGCATCTGCACGGCCTCCTCGGGCTCCTGCTCGACGAAGGTCAGCTCGACCTCGGGATGACGCCGGCTGAAGAGCGCCACCGCCGGCGGAAGGAGCGACGCGCCCGCGGTCGGGAACGACGACATCCGCACTCGCCCGCCGCGCACGTCCGCAATCGCCTCGAGCTCCGCCTCGGCCGCCGCAAGGCGCGCGATGACGACCTCGGCGTGCTCGACGAGCGCCTGACCGGCATCCGTGAGCCGGACGCCGCGGCTGCCGCGATCCACGAGCGTCGTCCCGGCGCGCTTCTCGAGCGCCGCGATCTGCTGCGAGATCGCCGGCTGGGTGTAGGAGAGCGCCTCAGCCGCCGCCGAGAACGAGCCGTGCTCGGCGACGGCGCGGAGCACGCGCAGCTGCTTCACGTCGAACATAACGTCAGCTTATCGCAGATCACACAAATCCGAATTTGAACTTATGAGTCCCGATGCCGATCATTACTTCGAGAGCAATCGAACAGAGAGGAACCCACATGAGCCTGACCATTCGTTCAGCCACCACCGCCGACCAGTTCGCGATCCGTCGCCTTGCAGTGTTGGACAGCGCGTCCCCGCCCACCGGAGAGGTGCTGCTCGCCGAAATCGATGGCGAGCTCTGGGCAGCCCTGTCCGTCGAGAACGGTGCGGCGATCGCCGACCCGTTCCGCCCGAGCGCTGACGTCGTCGACCTGCTGCGCTTTCGCGCCGGCCGGCTGCTCGCGCAGGCCGCTTAGCCGGACGCTCCCCAGGAGCTCAGGTAGTCGCGCTGCTCCTTGGTGAGCGAGTCGATCTCCACGCCGAGTGACTCCAGCTTCAGCCGCGCGATCTCCTCGTCGATCTCCTTCGGGACCGCCAGGACGCGGTTCTCGAGCTCGGCGCCGTGCAGCCTCAGGTGCTCGACCGCGAGCGCGAGGTTCGCGAAGCTCATGTCCATCACGGCAGCGGGGTGGCCCTCGCCGGCGGCGAGGTTCACCACGCGCCCGCTGGCGAGCAGGTGCACGCGGCGGTCGCCGAGGTCGTACTCCTCGACGAGCGGCAGCACCTGGCGGACGCGCTCGCCGGCCAGCTCGCGGAGCGCGCCGAGGTCGATCTCCACGTCGAAGTGGCCGGCGTTCGCCAGGACCGCGCCGTCGCGCATGCGCTCGAAGTGCTCGCGTCGCAGCACGGCGCGCGAACCGGTCACGGTGACGAACAGGTCGCCGCGCTCGGCCGCCTCGAGGGCGGGCATCACCTCGAAGGCGTCCATGCGCGCCTCTAGGGCTCGCAGCGGGTCGACCTCGCAGACGATCACCGTCGCGCCCGCGCCGCGCGCGCGCTGGGCAATGCCCTTGCCGGTGGCGCCGTAGCCGAGCAGCACGAGCGTCCGGCCCGCGAGCAGCAGGTTGGTGGCGCGCAGGATGCCGTCGAGCGCCGATTGGCCGGTGCCGTAGCGGTCGTTGAAGGTCCGCTCGGTGCGCGACTCGTTGACCGCGACGACCGGACAGGCCAGCCGGCCCTCCTCCTCGAGCCGCCGCAGACGCAGGAGGCCGGTCGTCGTCTCCTCCGCCCCGCCGCTCACCGCCTGGCCGCGCTCGTGGATCAGCGTGAGGAGGTCGGCGCCGTCGTCGAGCGTGATGTCCGGCTTCCAGTCGGCGAGCGCGTGCACGTGCTGGGAGTACGACTCGATGTCCTCCCCCCGGCGAGCCTGGACCGGAACGCCCAGGTCGACCAGCGCCGCCGCCACCTCGTCCTGCGTCGTCAGGGGGTTGGCCGAGCAGAGCGCGGCCTCGGCGCCGCCCGCGATGAGCGCCTGCATCAGGTTCGCCGTCTCGGCGGTCACGTGCAGGCAGGCGGCTACCTTCGCGCCCTCGAGCGGCTGCTCCTCCCTGAAGCGCTCCCGGATCGAGCGGAGGACCGGCATCTGGCCCTCGGCCCATTCGATCCGCGCCAGCCCGCGAGGGGCGAGCGACGGATCGAGGACGTCGGGCTTCGGGCTAGTAACGGTAGTGCTCGCTCTTATAGGGGCCTTCGACCGGCACGCCGATGTACGCGGCCTGCTCGGGCGTCAGCGCGGTGAGCCGTGCGCCGAGCGCGTCCAGGTGCAACCGGGCGACCTTCTCGTCGAGGTGCTTCGGCAGCACATACACCTGCTTCTCGTACTCGTCGTTCTTCGTGAAGAGCTCCACCTGGGCGATGGTCTGGTTCGTGAAGGAGTTCGACATCACGAAGCTCGGGTGCCCGGTGGCGTTGCCGAGGTTCAGCAGCCGGCCCTCCGAGAGCACGATGATCGAGTGGCCGTCCTCGAAGCGCCACTCGTCCACCTGCGGCTTGATGTTGATCCTCTCCACGCCCGGCAGGCGCGCGAGCCCCGCCATGTCGATCTCGTTGTCGAAGTGGCCGATGTTGCCCACGATCGCCTGGTGCTTCATCCGGCGCATGTGGCTCGCCGTGATGATGTCGCGGTTGCCGGTGGCGGTGATGAAGATGTCGGCCGTCTCGATGACGTCCTCGAGCGTCACGACCTGGTAGCCGTCCATGGCCGCCTGGAGCGCGCAGATCGGGTCGATCTCGCTGATGAGAACGCGCGCGCCCTGGCCGCGGAGCGACTGGGCGCAGCCCTTGCCGACGTCGCCGTAGCCGCAGATCAGCGCGGTCTTGCCGCCGATCATCACATCGCTCGCGCGGTTGATGCCGTCGATCAGCGAGTGGCGGCAGCCGTAGAGGTTGTCGAACTTCGACTTCGTGACGGAGTCGTTCACGTTGATCGCCGGGAACAGGAGCGTGCCGGCCTCCTGCATCTCGTAGAGGCGATGGACGCCGGTCGTGGTCTCCTCGGTCACGCCCTTCACCTGCTCGCCGATCCGGGTCCACTTCTGCGGGTCCTCGGAGAGCGTGCGCTGGAGCAGTCGGAGCACGACCTGGAACTCCTCGGAGTCGGCGGACTCGGGGTCCGGCACGGCCCCTGCCTTCTCGAACTCGGCACCCTTGTGCACGAGCAGCGTGGCGTCGCCGCCGTCGTCGAGGATCATGCTGGGGCCGTCGCCGTCGGGCCAGGTGAGCGCCTGCTCCGTGCACCACCAGTACTCCTCGAGCGTCTCGCCCTTCCAGGCGAAGACCGGGACCCCGGCCTTGGCGATCGCGGCGGCCGCGTGGTCCTGGGTCGAGAAGATGTTGCAGGACGCCCAGCGCACCTCGGCGCCCAGGGCGACGAGCGTCTCGATCAGCACCGCGGTCTGGATCGTCATGTGGAGCGAGCCCATGATCTTCGCGCCCTTAAGCGGCTGCGGTGCGCCGTACTCCGCGCGCATCGCCATGAGGCCGGGCATCTCGTGCTCGGCGAGTGTGATCTCCTTGCGGCCGAACTCGGCGAGCGAGAGGTCGGCGACCTTGAAGTCCTGGGTCGTGGTCTCGGTGACTGTCATGCGGGCGTTGGCTCCGTAAGTCTCGGGGGCGTGTCCATCGCGAGGAGGCGCTGGTGCTTCTCCTGCTCCCACGAGAGCCAGTCGCCCGACGCGACGCCCTCCGGCCGCTCCGGCCGCTCCTCGAACCAGTGCTCGAGCGCGGCGCGCAGTGCCGGGTCGGAGGCGTAGCGCTTGGCGAAGGCGACGTCGGAGAGGGCGCAGTCGAACCGGGCGAGCAGCTCACGCAGCGTGCGCAGACGCTGCAACTCGCCCGGCCCGAAGATGCGGTAGCCCTTGGGCGTGCGCGAAGGCTCGATCAGGCCCGCGCTCTCTATGTAGCGCAGCATTCGAGGCGACCAGCCGGTCGTCTCCGCGGCTTCGTTGATCGTGAGCCCGTCCATCGCGACGGCAAAGCTTAACACGATCGTGTCAAGGTTGGGCCGGCGCGGGCCGGCGCTTCCCTCAAAGCTGCTGTTTCAAGTGATCCAGCGGCGGCGTCGGCGTCGGGTCCACCCCGGCGAGCACGGCCAGGTACACGCTGACGAGATCGCCCAGCAGCACCGCCGACAGCACCCGCTCCAGGCGGCTCTCGCCCTGGGTGTCGACCGTCACAGCCGGTGCGCCCACGCGCTCGAGCTCGGCCGCCGCCAGCTCCACGTGCCGCTGCACGCGCGGGTGCTGGTCGGGGTCGCACAGGAATACGCCCGAGAGGGGCGCCAGCTCGCGGCCGCGCTCCCAGGCGCAGATCTGATTGTGGTTCGCCTCGGGCAGCTCGCTCCAGAACGCCGGTGATTTCGCGTTCTCGTTGATCTGCGTGCTCCAGCGCCGCGCCGGGGCGGTTGTGGCCGAGGCCCCGTGGATCACCGGAGTCGTGCCGGCGAGCTGCCGGGCCACCCACTTGGCGAGCGAGTCATCGGCCGCGCCCGGACCCCATTCCTCGATCAGTCTTTCGAGAAGCGCAGTGGACATGTCGATCTCCGCATGCAGGCCCGGCGCGGCCCCGCACAGCGCGGCGCACTCCAGCACCCCGATCGTCATGTAGACGACCGCCGCGCGCGGCCGCATCCCCGCCGGGACGCCGATCACCGGCACGTCCTCCGCCCTCGCGAGCTCGGCGAGCTTCCCGCCCGTGGTGAGGGCGACGCGCTCGGCGCCCGCCGCCCCGGCCGCCTCGAAGCAGGCGAGTGTCTCCTCGGTGTTGCCCGAGTAGCTCGCGCACAGGACGAGCGACTCCGGCGAGGTCCAGGACTCGAGCGCGTACGCCCTCACGATCGTGATCGGCCGCGTGGCGCGGTCGCCGAGCGCAGCCTTCGCCAGGTCGCCGCCAATGGCCGACCCGCCCATCCCACAGACCACGAGCCCGCCCGGCAGGTCGCGCGTGCGTATCCCCGCCGACTGCGTCCGCCACAGGGCGTCGCCGAGCTGGAGCGGCTGGGCGAGCACATCCCCGAGCATCCCGCTCGGGTCGACCGCCTCGATCGTGTCCGTGTCGAGCGAGCGCACCGTCATGAGACCGGCTCCGCATTCGACACCGTCGTCTCGGGGTCGACGCGCGAGCCCGCGGGAAGGATCGCATCCGCCTCGATCACGGCGCCCGCCCCCACCATGACGTTCGGTCCCACGCGCGCCCGCTCCCCGACACGGACGCGCTCGGCAAGCACCGCCTCGATCACCGCCGCGTCCGCGCCGACCATCACCCGCTCGTGCAGGACCGAGCGCTCCACCCGCGCGTCGGTGCCGACGGAGCAATGCCGCCCGAGCACGCTCTGCGGTCCCACGTGCGCGCCCGAGAGCAGGCAGTTCTCGTACACGAGCGAGCCGGTCTCGTCGCGCCGCGGAAGCGTCGAGCTCACGCGGCCGGCGAGCAAGTCCCAGGTCGCCTCGAGGTAGCGCTCGGGCGTCCCGATGTCGATCCAGTAGCCCGCGGCCTCGAAGCCATACAGGCCCCCGCCGACCAGGGACGGGAAGACCTCGCGCTCGAACGACACCGCGCGGCCGGCCGGGATCGAGGACTCCACCACCTCCCGCTCGATCACGTACGCGCCCGCGTTGATGCGGTTCGTGGGCGGGTCGCCGTCGCCCTTCTCGATGAAGGCCTCGACGGCGCCGTCCTCAGCGGTCGGGACGACGCCGTAGCTCGACGTGTCCTCGACGGCGTGGAGCGCCAGCGTCGCGAGCGCGCCGGTTTGCTCGTGACGCTGAAGCTCCGCGGTCAGGTCGATATCGGTCAGCACGTCGCCGTTCAGGACGAGGAAACGCTCCTCGAGCACGCCCTCGTCGTACGCGAGCCGCACCGGTCCCGCGGTCCCGAGCGGCTCCTCCTCTACGACGTAGCGCAGGCGCATCCCGTCGTAGATGTCGCCGAGCACGCGCCTCACCGCGTCCGACATGAACCCGCACGAGAGGATCGCCTCGTCCGCGCCGTGCGAGTTCGCCCAGTCGAGCATGAACGTGAGAAACGGCCGCCCGGCCAGCGGCATGACGGGCTTCGGCGTCGTGTACGTGAGCGGCCGCAGCCTCGTGCCCTCGCCTCCGGCCAGCAGGAGCGCCTGCACGGCTAGCGACCGATCCCTTCGTAGGTGAATCCGGCCCCGACGAGCTCGTCCCGGTCGAGAAAGTTGCGGCCGTCGACCACGAGCGGCACGCGCATGCGCCGCTTCACCTCGCCGGTCCAGTCGAGCTTGCGGAACTCGGGCCACTCGGTCACGAGCACGACGGCGTCCGCGCCGTCGACGGCCTCGAGCGCGGACTCCACCACCTGGGCGCCCGCGAGCATGTCCTCCGCCTTCCTCCCCGCGACGGGGTCGTAGGCGCGCACGTGCGCGCCCTCGCCGGCCAGCCGGCCCGCCAGCACTAGGCTGGTGGCCTCGCGCACGTCGTCCGTGTTCGGCTTGAAGGCCACGCCGAGCAGAGCGATCTCCTTGCCCGGCAGCGGCCCGAGATGCTTCTGCAGCTTCGAGATCGTGCGTCGCTTCTGGAGCTCGTTCACCTCCACGACCGCGGTGAGCAGCTGGAAGTGGTAGCCGGTGTTGCCCGCGAGCTGCTTCAGCGCCTGCACGTCCTTTGGGAAGCACGAACCGCCGAACCCGACCCCCGCCTGAAGGAACCTCGGCCCGATCCGCTCGTCGAGGCCCATCCCGCGCGCCACCTCGCGCACGTCCGCGCCGAGCTCCTCGGACACGTTCGCGATCTCGTTGATGAAGCTGATCTTCGTGGCGAGAAAGGCGTTCGAGGCCAGCTTGATCATCTCCGCGCTCGCCACATCGGTGCGCACGATCTCGGCCCCGAGCGGCTCGTAGAGCGCCTCGACGCGGTCGGCGTACTGCTCAGAGGCGGCGTCTGCTCCCACGACGACTCGGTCCGGCGTCATGAAGTCCTCGACCGCGCTGCCCTCCTTCAGGAACTCCGGGTTCGACACGTAGGCGATCCCCTTCCGGCGGCGCCCAATCGAGCGGCCCGTGCCCACCGGGACCGTGCTCTTCATCACGAGCGCATGCTCGTTCGAGTCGCCAAGCTCGGCGAGCACCGCCTCGACGCGCGAGAGATCGGCGTCGCCGGAGTACGTCGGCGGGGTGTCCACGCATATGAACAGGAGCTTCGCTCGCTCCAGCAGGTCGCCCATCTCCGTGGTGAAGCGGAGGCGCTCGGCGTTCTTCTCGACCAGTTCAGGCAGGCCGGGCTCGTGGATCGGGATCTCGCCGCGCTCGAGCGACTCGACCTTCTCGGGAACGATGTCCCGCGCCGACACCTCGTGGCCGAGCTCGGCGAAGCAGGCGGCCGTGACAAGGCCCACCCAGCCGACGCCGATGACGCCTATCGGTTCCCTCTCCATGACGGCCGGGGAGGCTACCTAGCAGCAGCGCCTCGCCGAGCGCGCGATGGCCATCATCTGCCGCTCAGTGAGCGTCTGGAGCAGCGTGTTGGAGATCCAGTACGCCGCTTTCGGCGTGCGCCACGCCACCAGCCTCAGCCGGTCGCCGGCGAAGTAGAGGTCGTACGAGCGACCGCCGATCTTCCGGGTCTCCGTCGGGTCCTCCAGGATCGGCGGGTTCTTCCAGGTCGTGCCCTGGAGCCCGTAGTACTCGCCGAACGCGTTGGTGCGGCGGATCACCATGCGGTAGGCCCCATACCTCTTCCGATCCGTGCCCATCAGCTTGTAGACCCGCGGGGGCTGGGCGAACTGCGACGAGTTGAGGAGGAGCGTGGGATAGAAGACCGGTAGCGCACCGCCGGCACCAGCCTGCACCGCCTGTAGCGCCTGGTCGTTGCCGGTCCCGGACGCGTCGTAGAGGCTCAGCGACTCCGCCGAGCGGCGCTGCCTCCGCTTCGGCTTGCGCGCGGGTCGCTCGCCCGGTGCGCGGCCGCGCGGCCCCGGCGACTCCTTTACGTCCAGGAAGCGCTGGACCAGCCTCTTCACCTGAGCGTTCGACGCTTCGACGTAGCTCGGCCCGATCTGACCCTCGAAGTGGATCTCTTGGATCGGCTGCCCCGCAGAGAAGTAGGCGAGCTTGACGAGGCGCAGAATCTCCTTACGGCTGCGCAGGCCCCCGTCCGTCGCGGTGTTGCGGCCGAAGATCCTCATGAGCCGGTCGCGCTTCGAGATCAGGTCCGTGTAGGTCACCTGCTGCTTCATCTGGCGCAGGAAGTCCTGCTGGCGCGCGGATCGGACGAGGTCCGTGTCGGTATGACGGAAGCGCACGTACTGGAGCGCCTTGCGAGCGCACAAGCGCTGGTAGCCGGGATCGACGTTGATATACGTGTACTCGGCGCTGGCGTTGAAGTAGTCGTGGTCGACGTCGGCGTAGACGCAGCCGACCGCGTTGACCGCGCGCCAGAAGCCCTTGAAGGTCACGTTGATGACGTGGTTGATCGGGAGCCCGGTGAGCTTCTTCACCGTGTCGAGCGTCAGCGCCGGCCCTCCGAGCTCATACGCGGCATTGATCTTGTCCACGCCGTGTCCCGGGATGTTGACCTTCAGGTCGCGCGGCAGCGACATGATCGCCGTCGCCTCCTTGCTCGGATCGAGGCGAACGAGCATGATCGTGTCCGAGCGGGCGCCGCTTGCACCCTCGGCGTTGTTCTTCGGCCTGCGGTCCGAGCCGAGGATCAGGAGCGTCTGCGGCTTGCCCGGATCCGTGGTCGCGAGTGTGTTCTTGCCGAGCTTCAGCTGGGGGTTCAGCTCGAGCGCGTTCACGATCTTGTCGACCTCGTGAAAGGCCGCCACGGAGGTAGCGGCCGCCGCGGCGAACACGACGAGGAACCCGCCGATCAGCAGGCGCTTCCAGAGGCCGGGGCGGGGGATGTCCTGAAGCATCAGGCGATCCGCAGGCGGCGGTCGTCCTCACCGCCGCCCGCCAGGCGGGCCGGGAGCAGGTTCACGAACTCCACGAGTGCGGCCCGATATTGGCTGAGCGACCGGATCGACACCCATTCCTCGGGGCCGTGGTGGCCGTCGCCCACCGGCCCGCACTCCACCGCCGGCACGCCGGCCTCCAGGAAGGAGATGGCATCCGAGGCGCCGTCGCGGCCGACGCCGAGGCGCTCGCTGGTGGGCTCGCACACATGCGAGATCGCCTCGCCCAGCGCCTGCACGTACGGATCGTCGCGCGCGACGATCGCCGGATGGCGGTGGAAGACCTTCACCACGCGCACGTCGGGCAGCTCCTCCACGGCGTTCCGGATGGCCTCGTAGTCCTGGCCCGGCAGGTAGCGGACGTCCACGTCGATAACGCACAGGTCCGGCACCTTGTTCATCGCGTCGCCGCCGACGATGCGGCCGAGGTTGATCGACGGGCGGTCGAACAGGTCCGAGGACTCGCGCGCGAACGGCAGGCTCTCGATCTGGCGGAACGTGTCGATCGCCTTCAGCACCGCGTTGTCCCCCACCCACGGCGTCGAGCCGTGCGCCGCCGTGCCCGCGACCTCGATCCGCATCGCCAGCACGCCCTTCGCCTGAATGCCGATGTGGAGGTCGGTCGGCTCGCCGGTGATCGCGAAGTCGCCGAGGTAGCCGTTCTTCACGAGGTGGTCGGAGCCGCGGTCGTCGATCTCCTCGGACTCCTCGTCGGAGACGCAGGTGAAGTGCACGCGCACGGCCTCCTGCTCGGCCAGCTCGCGAAAGGCGCAGATCATCGCGGCGAGCCCGCCCTTCATGTCGTAGGCGCCGCGCCCGTAGAGGCGGTCGCCGTCGATGCGCGGCTCGAACTGCTCCACGCGTCCGGGCACGACGTCCAGGTGCCCATGGAACACGATCGTCGGCCCGCGCTCGGGGCCGACCGTGGCCGTCACGAGCGGCCGACCGTGGTGCTGCGTCCCGATCACCTCGACATCCCGGGCCTCGAGCCAGCCCTTCACGAAGCCGGCTGCCGCCTGCATGCCCTCGAGGGTGGAGGTGTCGTAGGTGATGAGGCGCTCTGCGAGAGCGCGTTCATCCATCGACGGCCGAGGATAGTGCTTCGACCTCGGGCCGGACCCAGCAGCCGGCCATGTGGTCGTTCACGATGCCGCAGGCCTGCATCGTGGCGTAGGCGGTCGTCGGGCCCACGAAGCGGAACCCGCGCTTCTTCAGCTCCTTCGAGAGCGCCGTCGACTCGGGGGTGATCGCGGGAAGGTCGTCGAGCGTTCGCGGCGCGCGGCGCCGGCCGGGCGGCGCGAAGGACCAGATCAACTCGCTCAGCGGTGTCTCGAGCGCGGCGGCGGCCCTCGCGTTCGCGATGGCCGCCTCGATCTTGCCGCGGTGGCGGACGATGCCGGCGTCGCCCAGGAGGCGGGCGACGTCGCGGTCGCCGAACCTCGCTACCTGCTCGATCTCGAAGTTCGCGAAGGCCGCCCGGAAGTTCTCGCGCTTTCGGAGGATCGTGATCCACGACAGCCCGGACTGGAAGCCCTCCAGGACCATCCGCTCGTAGAGCCCGCGGTTGTCACGCACCGGCCGCCCCCACTCCTCGTCGTGGTAGCGCTCGTACTCCGGGGTCGACGCGCCCCACCAGCACCGCGGGCGGCCGTCTGAGCCGTTGGCGAGAGCTTTCATGCGCCTCCAGACGCTATACCTCGCTCGCGTGTCGACGAACTGGCGTTCACTGGCCGCGTCGGACACCGGCCGCGCGGCGGGCATGGCCCTGGCGGTCATCGTCGGCAACGTCGTCGGGCTCGTCTTCACGATTGCGTTCGCGCGCATCCTGGGCGCCTCGGACTACGGCTCGCTCGCGGTCCTGATCTCCGGCTGGATCATCCTGATGGTCCCGGGCTCGGCGCTTCAGGTGGCGGTCGCGCGCGAGGTGTCGCGCGCCGAGGCGAGCGGCCGTGGCGACGCCGGCGCGGGCGTGATGCGCTGGCTCGAGCGGCTCCTCCTCGCGACGGCGGTCGTTGCGCTCGTGGCGATCCCGCTGCGCGGGGTGATCGCGGCCGTCCTCAACGTCGACGAGGACTGGGCCGCGGCCGCGGTCCCGCTGAGCGGCATGCTGTGGATGCTCCTGTCCGTGGAGCGCGGCGCGCTCCAGGGCTTCGGGAACTATCGGGTGGTCGCGCTCAGCGTGATTGGCGAGACGTGCGCCCGCCTCGTGTTCGCGCTGCTGCTCGTGGGTGTGGGGCTCGGCGTGACGGGCGCCTTCCTCGGCACCCCGACGTCGCTCGTGGCGGTCGGGCTCGCCCTCGCCGTCCCGCTCCGCCGGCGGCTGCCGCTCCACCTGCCGGACGTCGTCCGCATGGGCCGCCTCCGCGACCTGCTCGCCAGCGCGTGGGCGCCGGCGGTCGGGCTGACGCTCCTGTTCGCGCTCCAGGAGCTGCACGTGATCGTTGTGAAGCACGCGGCGTCGGGGGACGCCGCGGGCGCCTACGCTGTCTCCGCGGTCGCCGCCAAGGCGATCATCTGGGTGGCCGTGGGGCTCGGCCTCTACTTGGTGCCGGAGGCGGCGCGGCGAACCGAGACCGGCGTCGACGCGCGTCCGATCCTCACTCGCGCGCTCGGCCTGATCGCTGTCTTCAGCGTCCCGCCGCTGCTGATCTTCTCCGTGGCCGGCGAGCCGCTCCTCTCGGCGGCGTTCGGCGACGATCTCGCCACCGCGTCGGACGGCCTTCCCTGGCTCGGCCTCGCGATGGCGCTGCTGGCGTGCACCTACCTGTCGGTCCAGTACATGCTGGCGCTGGGCCGAACGGCGTTCATCTGGGTCCTCGCGGTCGGCGTGGTCGTCGAGGTGGCGGTCGTGGCCGGCATTGGCGACGACCTCACGGATGTCGCGCGCGCGATGTGCGCGCTGCAGGCCGTGTTCGCCGCCCTGATTGTGGGCATGGCCTTCCGCACCCGGGCCCGCGCTCGCGAGCCCGCCGGCGCGACCGAGGCCGCTCCCGCCTAGAGCCGGCGTCTACGCTGCCTCGCGATGGCCGCGCGCGTACTGCTCGCCCTGTGCGCCCTGCTCGTCCTCGGCTGGGTGGGCGTCCTTTACCGCAACTACGCGATCGGCAAGGACGCCGCCATCCACGCGTTCTTCGCCCCGGAGAAGAGCCCTGCCGGGCGCCAGCGCGATCTCGACCGGCTCGATGACGCGCAGCTGCTCGACCCGAACGCCTACTGGAAGGTGGCGCGCGCCAACTACCAGCTCGTCACCGGCGACCGGCGCGGGGCCGCGTCCGCGGCGGCGGAGCTCGTCAGGGCCGAGCCGGAGAACATCTTCGCCTGGAGCATCCTCCTGCGGGCCACGGAGCAGAGCGACCCCGCGCGTGCGCGCCAGGCGGCCGCCGAGATCCGGCGGCTGAACCCGCTCGCGTCGCGCCGGTAGGGCGGCTTATCTCGGCTCCGCTTCACCGGTCTCGCTCATCGCGATCAGGGCGCCGGCGAGGACGATCGCCGGGAGGGTCACTGCCGGGAGCTGCCAGTCCCAGTCGATGGTGGCGTGCAGCCCCCACACCGCCGCCCCAGCGCACGCGCCCGACGCGAGCTCGGGATACAGCCGCAGCGCGCGCCGGCCCGCGACCGCAACGCCACCCACGAGAAGCCCGAAGGCGAGCAGCCCCGGCAACCCCAGCTCGGTCAGCATCTCGAGCGGCAGCGAGTGGACCTCGAGAGCCGGGTCGCGCACCGGGCGCTCCCGCACCCACTCGGCGCGGAAGCCGCCCGCGCCCACGCCCGTAAGCGGGTTGTCGGCGAACGCATCGATCCCCACCCGCCAGTAGTCGTAGCGACGCGAGTCCGCCGAGCCGAGCCGCGAAATGCCGGTGCGCTTCGACAGCGGGTCGCCGCCGCCGTGCTCTGCGATGGCCGCACCCACGAGGACCGCGACCGCGAGGACCACCGCGACCGCCCCGATCGCGGGCAACCGCGGGGCGATGGCGAGCCGCGCGCCCTCGGCCGGCGAGCGGCCCTCGAGGCGGATGGCGCGCGCTTGCGCAAATGCGGCCGCAGCCATCACCACGATCAGGATCGCCAGCGAGATCGCCCCATCGCGCTCGCGGTCGGCGATGGAGCCCTCGAGCGACGAGACGCCGGGGAGCAGCTCGGCGGCTGCCGCCGTAACGAGGGCCGCGCCGAGTGCGATCGCGGCCGCGCGCAGCTGCGGCCGCGTGGGCGCGATCGCCAGCAGGAGGACGAGCCCGACCAGGCCGGCCGCGAGGGCTCCGCGCGAGTAGGTGAGGTAGACCCCCATACCGAGCGGCGCGCATGCCGCAGCCGCGGCGACACGCATCGCGTGCGGGCGCGCCGTCGAGCCGGCGAGTCGGGCGCACAGCACGAAGCCGACCGCTGCGAGCGCGCCCTCCGCGTTCCAGTACGTGATCGGCTGCTCGAGTCGCCCGAGCGCCGTGACCGACTGATGCAGATGGATCATGCCGGGCAACAGCCGGCCGGAGAGCCCGTAGCCGATCACCACCAGCACGCCGGCCGCCAGCACCGGCTCCACCGCCCAACGCATGACCCGGTCGCCGAGTAACCCGGCCGCGGCGATGAGCGCGCCCGTGTAGAGCAGCAGTCTCACCAGAGCGTCCGTCGCCGACTCCGACAGCGGCGCCCACGTCAGCGAGATCGCGGTCCACACGGCGATCAGCACCATCCCCGCCAGCGCCACGCGGCCGGGCGTAGAGGCCGGGATCGGGCGCCCCGCGGCGACCGCGACGACGAGTACGAGCACCCAGGCCACGAGCGTCGCCACGAAACGCGGTCCGTCGAAGTACCCGCCGGAGTAGAACGCGAGTACGGTCGGGCCGGCGAGGAGCACCGCGGCCGCGGTCAGCAGGACGCCGCGACGCATCGCGGCGCAGCGTAGCGGCCGAACGGATCCGGCCGCGAACCCGCGATTATGTACGCACGTGGCGACGGCCGGCACCTTTCGCAGCTCGTCCGCGCGCACCCTTGCGCGGATTCGCCCGTCCCTCCTCGCACGCCTCGTGCTCGCGCTTATGCTGGTGGTGGCTGCCGGCTTCCTCCTGCACGAGACCCGCGGGACGACGCTGTGGGTGGACGAATGGAGCTGGGCGCTCGACCGCCGCGGCTGGGATCTCGACACCCTGCTGCGGCCGCACAACGAGCACCTGTCGCTGATCCCCCTCGTGATCTACAAGCTTCTGTTCACGACGGTCGGCATGGACCACTACTGGCCCTACCGCGTCATGGTCGTCGCCGGCCACGTCTGCGTCGTGACGCTCCTCTTCGTGTACGTGTCGAGGAGGGTGGGCGACTTCCTCGCGATCTGCGCCGCGGCCGTCTTCCTGTTTCTCGGACCCGGGTGGCAGGACATCATCTCGCCGTTCCAGATCACTTGGCTGCTCTCGCTCGCGGCGGGCCTCGGCGCGCTTCTCGCGCTTGACCGTGGCGACCGGCGCGGCGGTGTGCTCGCGTGCGGGCTCCTCGCAGTCGCGCTGCTCAGCTCCGGAATCGGTCCCGCCATCGCGATCGGAGTGCTCGTCGAACTGGCCCTCGCCCAACGCAGCCGGCGCGACCTCTGGATCGTCGCGGTGCCCGGCATCCCATACGCGGCCTGGTGGATCGCCTACCAGGACGCCCAGTTCGTGCAGGGGAACCTCGATCAGACCTTCCACTTCGCGGTCGAGTCCGCCGCCGGGGCGCTCAGCTCACTTGCCGGGCTCGCTGGATCCGGCGTGCCCGAGGGCCTCGACCCGCTGGCGTGGGGCCGCCCCCTCGGCGTCGCGGCCGCGATCGGCCTCGTGTGGGCGCTCACCCGCCGGAGGCCCGTGTCGCCGCGCGTTCTCGGCCTGCTCGCCGCGGTGGTGGCCTTCTGGGTGCTCACCGGGCTGAGGCGGGCGATGATCTCGCCCCCGGACGCCAGCCGCTACGTGTATGTCGGCGCGCTCTTCATCCTCCTGATCGCTGCGGAGCTCGGCCGGGGCATCCGAGTGACAGGCAGCAGGGCTGTCGTCCTCGCCGTGATCGTTGCGGCGATCGTGCTCACCAACGCCGGCACTCTCCGAGATGCTGGACGCTTCCTGCGCTCGCAGGCCGACTTGGCGCGCGGTGACCTGGCGGCACTGGAGATCGTCCGCGACCGCGTCGGCGCGGACTACTTGGCCGCCAGCTTTCCCGGCGTCCCCTTCGTGGTGATCCATGCGGGGCCGTACTACTCCGCCGCGGACGCCTACGGCTCCCCGGCCTACGCGCCGGATGACCTGCTTCGCGCCCCCGAGGGCGCACGCCTCACCGCGGACGCCGAGCTGATCCGTGCCCACGGCGCCGGCGTCGAGGCGAGCACCGGCGGGGTGGCACGGGGCACCGTGCCAGAGGTCGTGCGAGCGGAGGGCGGCAGAGCCGGTACGCGCGCGAGATGTGTGCGTTTCGCACCCAGCGAGATCCGCGCTCACGACTCCAACCCGGCGCTCGAGGTCACCGTTCCCCCATCCGGCCTGCTCGTGAGGAGCGGACGCACCAGCACGAGGGTGGGCCTTCGCCGCTTCGCGGCCGGCTATTCGGCCACCAACCCGGACGTAGTGGCGCCGAACACCGCGGCGGTGCTTCGGATCGGGGCCGACCGCTCGGATGTGCCGTGGCGCGCCCGCCTCAGTTCTCAGGGCGGCGTCAGCGTCTGCGGTCTGCGGTAGTCGCCGCGGCTCAGGTGCGCCTCGAGGAAGGCGTACAGGACGATGAACAGGTAGCGGCTGCCCATTTCGCGCAGGCCCAGCTTCGACTCGCCCCAGCTCCTGTTCGTCCACGAGATCGGGACGATCGCGTAGTCGTGGCCGCGGATGATCGCCTTCAGCGGCATCTCCACCGTTAGGTTGAAGTGGTTTGAGAGGAGCGGCTGGATGTTCTCGATCACCTCGCGGCGGTAGGCCTTGAAGGCGTTCGTCGTGTCGTTGTACGCGTGGCGGAACAGGATCCGGATCCCGAGATTCACGACCCTGTTGATCGCCAGCTTGATCCGGGGGTAGTCGTCGACCTTCGCGCCGGGGATGAAGCGCGACCCGAATGCGCAGTCGTAGCCGCGCTCGAGGACGCGGTGGTACAGCAGGAGGTCGCGCGGGTCGTCGGAGCCGTCGGCCATCATCACCGCGACCGCGTCGCCCTCGAAGCGCTCCAACCCCGCTCGCACCGCCAGCCCGTATCCCCCGCTGTACGGCGAGCGCGCCCAGCGCACCTGGTCGAGCTCGCTCGCAAGCGCCTCGACTATCTCCGTGGTCCCGTCCGTGCTCCCGTCATCCACGACCAGGACCTCGTGGTCGACACCGGCACCGCCCAGCACGTCGACCACGGCGCGAATCGTCGCTTCGATCACGCCGGCCTCGTTATAGGCCGGGATGACGACCGAGAGCTTCAGCGCAGCGCGCTCCAGCGGTCGGCGTTGTGGTCGTGAATCTCCTGGAGGATCCGCTCCAGGTCGTACTCCTGCGCCCAGTCCGGGTAGTCCCTCGTGAACTCACTCAGATCGCTGACCCACCAGCGGTGGTCGCCCTTTCGCGCGGTGTCGCTCAGCGTCCACTCGAGCGACCGGCCGGCGATCCGCTCGCACAGCGCAATCGCCTCGAGCATCGAGCAGTTGTTCTGCCGGCCCCCGCCGATGTTGTAGACGGCGGCGACCCGAGGGGCGCGATGAAACACCTCGAATGCACGCACCAGGTCGGCGCTGTGGATGTTGTCGCGCACCTGGCGACCGCCGTAGCCGAACACCGTGTAGCCGTCGCCGCTCAGCGTGCACCTCATCAGATACGAGAGGAATCCGTGCAGCATCGCGCCGGCGTGGTTGGGGCCGGTGAGGCAGCCGGCCCGGAAGCACACCGTGGGAATGTCGAAGTAGCGCCCGTACTCCTGCACCATCAGGTCCGCGGCCGCCTTCGAGACGCCGAACAGCGAGTGCGTCGAGGTGTCGATGGACATGGTGGTGTCGATGCCGTCGTGGTACGGGTGCCCCGGCGGGAGCTCGAGGCGCGTCTCGAGCTCCTCGAGCGGAAGCCGGTTGGGGGTGTCGCCGTACACCTTGTTCGTCGACGTGAAGATGAAGCTCGCCTCAGGCGCGTGCAGGCGCGTGGCCTCGAGCAGGTTGAGCGTGCCGTTCGCGTTCACGCCGAAGTCCACCTGCGGGGCGGACGCCGCCCAATCGTGCGACGGTTGCGCGGCGGTGTGGACCACGAGCTCGATCGCGCTCGCGTGCCGCGCGAACGCGCGCTCCACGCCCTCGGCGTCGCGGATGTCGAGGTCCAGCCAATGGAACTCCTGGTGGGTGCTCACGAGCCGGTCCGTGACCGCCTGAGTCGAGGCCGAGTCGCCGAAGAACTCGCGCCGCATGTCGTTCTCGATGCCGACCACGTCGTAGCCGGCCTCCACGAGACGGCGCGCCGATTCCGAGCCGATCAGGCCGCCCGACCCTGTGACGATCGCAACAGGCACGGCGTCAGGCGAGCGTCGCTCGCAGGGCCCGCTCGTTGGCGGCGACCCACCCGAGCGTGTCGGCCAGCACGTCGCGGGCCGAGCGCCGCGGGCGCCAGTCGGTCAGCCCAGTGAGGCGGGCACAGTCGGACAGGTAGATGCGGACGTCGCCGGGCCGCGTATCGCTGGACGCCCTCACGGGCAGGGTGTGACCGGTGAGCTCGGCGCACAGCTCGGTGGTCTCGAGTAGCGAGAGGCTGCAGTCGGGGCCTCCCCCGACGTTCACGGTCGCGCCGTCCCAGTGCTCTGGCCGGAGCAGCTGATCGTCGATGAGGTCCACGAGGTCGGCCACGTGAAGCAGATCGCGCACCTGCTTTCCCGCCCCGCCATAGCCGATGTAACGCAGTTCACGGCGGAAGTAGTGCCCCAGTAGCCAGTAGGTGAACACCCCCTGGTCGACCTTGCCCATCTGCCACGGGCCGGCGATCACCCCGCAGCGGTCGATCGTCGCGTGCATGCCAAACATCTTGCGGTACTCGGTCACGAGCAGCTCGGCGGCGAGCTTGGTCGCGCCGTACAGGGTGCGCGGGCCATCGAGCGGGAAGCGCTCGGATACGCCGTTGGCGGAGATACCCGGGAGTTCCTGCTCGGGGGCCAGTTCGAAACGCGTCGGCGCCTCCTCGTAGGCGGCCCGGTCGAGTGTCGCGTAGGGATAGACGCGACTGGTGGAAAGAAACACGAGCTGCGCACCGTCCCGGCGCGCCAGCTCGAGGCAGTTGTAGGCGCCGAGCAGGTTTGTGTCGACAACGTAGCGTGTGTCGCCGTCGACGCCCCCCAGCGCCGACGGCTCGGCGGAGCATTCGACGAGCGCGTCGACAGGGTGGAGCCGCGTCAGGTCGGTGAGCGAGCGGACATCGCCGTGCACGAACGCGACACCGACCTCCTGGAGCCGCGACAGGTTCAGCTCGGACCCCCGACGGCTGAGATTGTCGAGCGCGACGAGCTCCCAGTCGGGATGGCGTGTGGCCAGGAGGACGGCGAGGTTCCCCCCGACGAAGCCGGCCCCGCCGGTCACAAGCACGCGCCGGCCCGCGTCGTCCATGGCCGCCACTCTACGAGATCACGCGCACTACACTGGCCCGCCCATCGTCCCGCCCGGCGCCGACATCGACCCGTACGAGAACGACCCCGCCCGGTGGGGATCGTCGCTTGCCGCACTCGTCGAGGTCATCCGGAAGCTGCTCGAAGCGGCCCGTCCGGACTCCGTCCTCGAGGTCGGCGCGTACGCGGGTGACCTCACACGGCTCCTGCTCGAGCTGACGGCGCCTTGGGGCGGGCGCGTCACGGCGATCGACCCGTTCCCGCAACCGGGCCTCGACGCGCTGGCCGCGGAGCGGTCCGAGCTCGAGCTGATCCGGGCGACGAGCTTCGAGGCACTTGCGGGCGTCAGCCGCCCGGACGTGGCCGTCGTCGACGGCGACCACAACTACTACACGGTTTCGGAGGAGCTGCGCCTGATCGCGGAGGCCTCCGGCGACCGGTTGCCGCTCCTGCTTCTTCACGACGTCGCCTGGCCGCACGGGCGCCGGGACAGCTACTACAACCCCGATGCAATCCCCGAAGAGCACCGCCGGCCGATGGCCGAGGCGGTCGGAATGTTCCCGGGCGAGCCGGGCATCTATCCGGACGGCCTGACGTACACATGGGCCGCCGAGCGTGAGGGTGGCCCGGGGAACGGCGTGCTGACCGCCGTCGAGGACTTCGTCGCAGCGCACGAGGGAAGCCGGCTCGCCATCGTCCCGGCCTTCTTCGGGCTTGCGGTGGTCTGGCCGCTCGGCGCACAGTGGAGTGACCGCGTGGCCGAGGTCGTCGCCCCGTTCGATCGCAATCCGGTTCTGGACCGCCTCGAGCGGAACCGCGTCCACCATCTCGCCGACGCCAACGTCCTGAGGCGCCGCGTCGTGCGGCTCGAGGAGCGTCTCGACCGACAGGAGGCACTGCTTCGAGAGTTGCTCAAGTCGCGCTCGTTCTCGGTCGCCGAGCGCATCTCACGCGTGCGGCAACGCGGCGTGCCGGCAATATCGAAGGACGCGGTCCGCCGTGTCCTGTCGGACTGACCGAGCTCAGCCGTCCTGAGCGCGCGGCTTGTAGCGCGGGTCCACGGGAAGCCGCTCCGAGGGCTCGTCGCCGTTACGGCGCCCGATCAGCGCCCTTCGCCAGGCGTTGACGCTCCGCAGCGGCTTCGTGATCCGCCAGCTGAGGCTGTCCTTGGTCACGTTCAGCTCCCGCTCGAGCTGGAGCGCACGAGCGTCGCCCTGCAGCTGTGCGGCCACCGTGGCCGCGCGTGTGATCGCCGCCTCGGCCTCCGCGCGGCGCGCGCGGAGCTTCCAGTCTCCACCCACAACGCCGACGCCGGGCATGCGGCCGTCCCACTTCTCCGCCACCCGCATGTGCGCCTCGACCCAGCCACCCGGGTCGTTTACGAGATTCAGCGAGTGGTGATGGACCACGCGGATGTCCGCCGTCACGACCTTGCGGGCCGCCGCGCGCACCTCTAGGCAGAAATCGAAGTCATACCCGTGGAGCTGCCCGAGCGACTCGTCGAAGCGCACGTTCTGGACGACCCATGGCGACAGGCACATCACGAAGCCGTCGACCGTATCCACCTCCCCCGTCCTCGCGAATCCGGGCATGTCGCTCTTGTCCCATGACAGCGCCGGCAGGTCGCCGCCGCCGAGCTCGCCGTAGCGGTGTGTGAAAGACGCCCACGTCACGGACCCCTCCCACCACGCGATGCTCCGCACGCCGACCGCGCCGACGACTCCCACGACGCCGACGTCCTCGTCACTCATCACCTCGCGGAGCCGCCGGCAGAAGTCGGGCTCGACGATCTCCGCGTCCTGATGCACCAGCACGAGCGCCTCGAGGTCATCGAGCTTGGAAGCGTGGTCGAGCAAAAGGTTGTAGCTGCGGAAGATCGACCCTGCGGCCTGGTACGCGAGGATCTCGGAATCGGGCTCCGCGACCCGCTCGATGCCGGGCCGCGCGTACTCCTCGTACGCCTCGGGCGAGGTGATCGAGCAGCCGAACGCGATCATCGCGACCCTCGCAGCGGCGCCTTGATGGCGCGTGCCAGCCGGACGGCACGCGAGTCGCGCAGAGTCGCGAGCTCTTGCTCGGCGCGCTGCAGCCGCTCGCGGAGCTCGTCGAGCTCGCGCACAAGGCCGAGCTCGTGACTCGTCGGAATACGGGTCTCGGCGCGATCCCGGCCCGCGGGCCGCGCGGGTGCCGCGGGAGGGTCGCTCGGCGCCGGCTGCTCGGCCGCGGGCTCGGTGACCCGCCGCCACCGGACCCCGGTCCAGTCCACCTCCTCGAGCGGCTCGCCGATTCCGTGCGCGGCGCGGAACTCGTCCACGGCCTGACGGCACTCATCGAGCGCGCCGTAGTCGTCGATCACGACATAGCCGCCGGTCGAGAGGCTCGGGTAGAGCTCCTCGAGCACCACCCGGGTCGCCTCGTAGGTGTCGCCGTCGACTCGTACGAGCGACCAGCGCCGCCCGCGGAGCTGCGGCATCGTGTCGGCGAAGAAGCCCCGCACGAACTCCATGCGGTGTTCGAGCCCGAGGCGGGCGAAGCTCTGACGGACCTCCTCGAGGGAGACGGCCAGATAGTCGATCGCCGCCCACTCGTCGTGCGTGAGCTCGCCTTCCTCTGCCTCCGGAAAGCCCTCGAATGAGTCCGCGACGTACACGGTCCGCGTGTCGTCGCCGAGCGTGTCGAGCGTCGCCCGCATGAGGATCGACGCACCGCCGCGCCATGAGCCGGCTTCGATGAGGTCGCCCTCGACATCGTCGTGGACGAGCGTCTCGACACATCGCTGGAGGTCGTCGAGACGACGGAGCCCGACCATCGTCAGCCCCTGGAGCGGCCAGTCCATCCCTGCCGCGCGCAGCCGCAGGCCGTCCCCGGTCAGCTCGCGCGACGCCGCCACGCCTCCCTCCAAGCGTCCCACCGACATGGTCGCTGGGCCCGTGAGGTCACAGAGCGCCAGCTTGAGGAGGTCGAGATAGGCGCATCGAAGCGCCTCACGATCCGCGCCAGGTCCGACGGCCCGAACTGGGCGAGCGTGCGTCAAACCCGGGTGCGGCTCGACGGACGGGCGAACCTGCATGGGGCTCGGCATGATATCCACCGCGCCGTCGTCGGCCGGCGCTCCGGCGCCGATCGCGTACATTCCTCTCCCCGGTGATCGCAGAGTCCCAGCCCGCCGTCGGCCGGCAGAGCGCTGGCTCGCGCCTGGAGGTGGCGCTCGAGACCAAGCTCCCGCCACAGCTGCCCCACGACCGGGGCGGAGCGCTGTTCGTTTACGGCTCCTGCCGGGACGCCGATGCGCCGCCACCTCGGCTCACCCTGGTCTGCGCCGGCGTCCCCCAGCCGACCGTCGCGTGGCGAAGCCGGCATAGCCCTGGAGCGACGCGGTTCTGGTCGGTCGTGCCGATCGCGGCGCGTGGCTCGCGCGGCAGCGCGGAGCTGGAGCTCACGGCCAGCGCCGGCTCCGGAGGCGAGCGGAGGGTGCAACTCGGGAGAGTCGAGCTCACCGAGCGGTCGCGGGCTCCCTGCGCGCGGGCGACGGGTCGCCCCGATGAGCTCATCGCGGTCTGCCTCGCTACGTTCGAGCCCGACATCGAGCTCTTCCGAGCCCAGATCGAGTCGCTGCGCGCTCAAACGGACCAGCACTGGGTCTGCCTCGTGAGCGACGACTACTCCGACCCGGCCTCGTTCGACGCGCTGCGCGGCGTGATTGGGGATGACGAGCGCTTCCGGGTCTCGCGCTCCCCGGAGCGGCTGGGCTTCTACCGCAACTTCGAGCGCGCCCTGGAGCTCGCGCCGCCGGAGGCCAGCCTCGTGGCCCTGTGCGACCAGGACGACCGCTGGGATTCCGACAAGCTGGCCACGCTCCGGAGCGCGATCGGGAAGGCGCAGCTCGCCTACAGCGACCAGCGGCTAGTCGACGCGCATGGCCGCGCGCTGCGGGAGACCCTCTGGCGCGGGCGCCGGAACAACTACACAGACATCGCCTCGCTGCTCGTGGCCAACACGATCACCGGCGCGGCGGCGCTCATGCGCAGGGAGGTCGCCCAGCTCGCCCTTCCCTTCCCAGACACTCCGGGCTGGCAGTTCCACGACCACTGGATCGGCCTGGTCGCGCTGGCCGCGGGCGATATTGCGTACGTCGACCGTCCGCTCTACGACTACGTGCAGCACGAGCGCGCGATCCTCGGACACGTGCGTCCACGCAAGCGCGAGCGCGGGCCGGGAGTCGCGGCGCGCTGGCGCGCGGCGTACTTCTACGGCTACCTCGGGCGCGTGGTGACCGCCCAGGCCCTGCTCGCCCGCTGCCCCGCGATCGCGGAACGCAAGCGACGTGCGCTCGAACGCGTGGTCGCGGCGGAGCGATCGCCCCGGGCATTCGCCTGGCTCGCGCTGCGCGCTCTCCGAGTCGCGACGGGAGCGAACGAGACGCTCGGGAGCGAGCTCCAGCTGGCGCTCGGCATCGTCTGGCGCCGCCTCGCCGCAGTCACGGGGGGCGATGCCGCCCTGCCTCCCCCGACGCACTTCGAGCAGAGGCGGCTGCGCAGGTGGCGCGCGCAGCTGTGACCGTGGATACGCCGGTGGTGATCGAGGCGCGCGGGGTGGAGAAGACGTTCCGGATCCCCGAGCACCGCGTCGACTCCCTGAAGGAGCGCCTCGTTCACCCGTTCACGCGCGTGGAATACCGAGAGCTCGCCGCGCTGCGGAGCATCTCGTTCGACGTCCGCCAGGGCGAGTTCTTTGGCATCGTCGGGCGAAACGGCTCCGGTAAGAGCACGCTGCTGAAGACGCTTGCGAGCATTTACCGCGCAGACGCCGGCAGGATACGAATGGCCGGACGCCTGGCGCCGTTCATCGAGCTGGGCGTGGGGTTCAACCCAGAGCTCACGGCGCGTGAGAACGTCGTGCTGAACGGGGTCATGATGGGCCTCGGCCGCCGGGAGGCCCAGCGCAGGCTCGACGCCGTGCTCGAGTTCGCCGAGCTGGAGGACTTCCTGGAGCTGAAGCTCAAGAACTACTCCTCCGGGATGATGGTGCGGCTGGCGTTCGCCGTCATGGTCCAGGCGGACGCCGACATCATGCTGATCGACGAGGTCCTGGCGGTCGGCGACGCCGCGTTCGCGCAGAAGTGCATGGATGTCTTTCACGAGAAGCGCCACGCCGGAAAGACGATCGTGCTGGTGACGCACGACATGGCGACCGTGCAGGCCCTCGCTCACCGCGCGATGGTTCTGCACGACGGCGAGCTGCGCTACATCGGTGATCCCGAGGAGACGGCGCTGCGCTACTACCGCCTGAATTTCGCGGCCGACGAGGCCGGCGCCGCGCAGGGGGAGCCGGCCGCGGTCCCGGACGTGCACGCCCGCATCCTGGACGCGTGGCTCGAGGACGAATTCGGCGAGCGGGTGGCGAACGTCGAGCAGGGACAGCCGATCCGGCTCGGTGTGGAGGTCGAGGCGCGCGACGACCTCGAGCAGCCGACGTTCGGCTTCCACTTCCTGAACGCGAACGGCGTCCACGTATTCGGCTTCAATCGCGCGCTCTCGAGGCGAGCCGGGGATCCCGAGCGCGTGCCTGCGGGGCGGCGCGTCCAGATCACCGGGCGGGTGGACAACCCACTCGTACCCGGGCGCTACTCGATCAGCTGCTGGATATCCCGCAGCCGCGCTCAGGGCGATCTCGCGCTCCAGACGGTCCGCATGCTGGATTTCGTCGTATACGGCACCCGCCCGACCCCGGGAATCGTGTCCGTGGACTCGGCCTTCGATGTCGAGGTCGTGCCGGAGGAGGACAGGGTCACATGAGCCGGCCGGCGCTCGAGCTGCGCGACGTGCGCGGCCCATCGGCGCTCGGCGGCGGCGGCGGGCGCGCGCTCGACCTGCTCTACCTGATCGCGGCCACCGAATTCAAGAAGACCTACTTCGGCACGGTGCTCGGCTACCTGTGGTCGCTGGCACGCCCGCTGATGCTCTTCGGCGTCCTGCTCGCGGTGTTCACACAGGTGTTCCGGATCGGCTCCCAGGTGCCCAACTATCCGGTGTTGCTGCTGTTCAACATCGTCCTGTTCGGCTTCTTCCAAGAGGCCACGACCTCTGCCGTCACCTCGATCGTCAACCAGGAGTCGGTGGTCCGGAAGACGCAGTTCCCGAGGATCGTCATCCCGCTCTCGGTGGTGCTCACGTCCCTCTTCAACCTGGGGCTGAACCTGGTCGTGGTGTTCGCCTTCGTCCTCGGCTGGGGGATCGATCCGCACTGGACGTGGCTGCTGTTCCCGCTCGTGCTCGCGGCCCTGATCGGGCTCACCGCGGCCGTGTCGATGATCGTCTCCTCGCTCTATCCGCGCTTCCGCGACACGGCGATCATCTGGACCGTGCTTGCGACGGTGCTGTTTTACGCGACCCCGGTGCTCTACCCGCTAGACGTGGTGCCGGAGACGATGAAGGATCTGCTGATGCTGAATCCGCTGACGCCCGTGTTCGAGCTGGCGCGCGAGTGGGTGATCGATCCGAGCGCGCCCGGGCCGGTCGACGCGGCCGGCGGCTGGGGGCTGCTCCTGGTGCCGATCGCGCTCTACCTCGCGGTGTGCGCGCTCGCGGTGTGGATCTTCAACCGCGAGGCCCCGCTCATCGCCGAACAGCTCTAGTCGCGCAGGAAGGACTCCACGCATCCCATCACGGCGTCGCCGAACGACTCGTCCCAGCCGCGGCTCCAACGGACGTCGGCGCCGCTGACGCGCCGCTCGGCGTCGTCGGCGCCGGCGACGGCCTCCGCCAGCGCGGCCACGAGGCCGTCCACGGTGGGCGCGGAGGGGATCAGGTTCGGGGAGATCGCGGTGAGCGCGTCGGCCGTCTTGGTCTCGAACGTGTTCGTGACCGTGAGCATCCCGGCGGCGGCCATCTCGATGGGCGCGAGGCTCGGGTGCGGCGTGTACATCAGCGCGAGCCCCACGTCGTGCTCACGCAGGAGGTCGGCATAGCCGCTCTGGTCGCGTCGCGGCAGCAGCTCGAGGGCGGCGCCGCCCAGCTGGATCGGTCGCTGCGGCCCCGTCGTGCCCACGCCGTGCAGCTCCCAGCCGCCGCGCAGCACGCCGATCTCGAGCGCCCTGCTCAGCGCGAGCGCGCCCAGCTCGAACATGTTGCGCGCCGCGTGGTCCTCGGGCCGGGCGTAGAAGAGCAGCCGGCGCGTGGTGCGCTCGGCCAGCTCGGCCGTCGGCGGCGGGCGCACGTCCGTGATCGCGTTCTGGAACGCCACCGAGCCGGCGTCGCCCGCCTCGACCCCTTCGGCGTAGACGCCCAGGCGGCGCTGACGGAACCAGTCCCTCAGCAGCTCGGTCGAGAACAGAGCGTGATGCGCGAAGCCATAGGACTCGGTTGCGAGCGCCGCGAGGCTGCCCATCGCGAAGGTGAACGGCTCGTACTCCTGGATCAGGTAGAGGAAGCGCTCGCGCTCCGCGCTCTCGAGCGCACCGCGCGCGATGTGGGCGGTCCACCAGGTCGTCGCGACGAACCGGTCCGCCCGGCTCATCTCGATCGCGGGCGACTCGCGCCCGAAGACGACCTCGACGCTCTCGAACAGGTCCGCGAGGCCGCTGTACGACTCGACGGTCCTGCGCCAGTCCGGCGGCAGCGGTCCGACGGGGTCGACCGTGACGAGCCGGACCCGCAGGCCGCGGTCAGCCAGTCGCGCGGCCAGGTTGAGCTTGCCGATGTAGCCCCCGAAGAAGTGCTGGAGGTCGATCGTCGGGATCAGCACGTTGACACGTTCGGGCGCGCCGTCGTGGAGCGCGAAGTCGAGCGGGGCGAGCTTCTCGTCGATCACTCGGAGCGTCTCCGGCTCAGGGCCCCGCCGACCCGGCTGCAGTGCCAGGCGGGCAGGCGGTCTCGAGTCGAGCCGGACGGGCCGAGGCAGCGCCCCCACACGCACGCTCGCCGCCACCGCGTGCCGCCAGGTGAAGCCGAACAGCAGCCCGAGCTCGGCGCCCAGCGTCTCGGGCCGGCCGGCGAACTCGCGCGCGGCGCGCGCGGCGAGCCACCCGAGCGGCACGGGTGACCGGTCCGCGCGCACGAAGCGCTCGAGCGAGCGCCGCTTCGCCGCGGCGATCCGCTTGCCGCAGCGGAGCTCCAGGATCGTCGCGAGCTGCAGCAGCCGGCAGGCGTCGACGAAGTACGTGAGCCGCCACAGCCGCACACGGTCGCGCAGCGGGCGGCGCCAGCCGCGCAGCCGCTCGCCCAGCCGCGCCATGCGATTTGCGTTCTCGTGGCCGAGCACGGCGTCGCCGTGCTGGGTGTAGTCGTACAGCGGGCGGTCGACGAACTCGACGTCCCCGAGGGCGAGCGCCGTGAGCCCGAGCCAGTGGTCGTGGAAGTGGTGGAACTGGCCGGGCGGGAAGGGCAGCGCGCTGTCCAGAAGCTTGCGCCGGAACAGCGAGGCCGCCCCGGTCACCGAGTTCGCCATCAGCACGGAGGCGATGTCCTCGTGGTTGTTGCGACGTGCCTGCCAGTAGGTGTCCGACAGAACGCGACCCTCAGAGTCCACGATGCGGGCGTCGGAGTACACCAGCTGGGCGTCGCCAATCCCGCCCAGCAGCGTCTCGAGCTTGTCGGGATCCCAGCGGTCGTCCTGATCGGCCAGCGCCACGTACTCCGCGCCGGCCGGCGTCATCGAGAGCGCTCGCTCGAAGTTGCGGTAGAAGCCGATCCGCTCCGGCGAGCGGGAGACCACGAAGCGGGGATCCCCCTCGAGCTCGCGCTCGATCGCCTTGTAGCGTCCGGGCCCGCTGCAGTCGTCGCTCACCACGCAGACCCAGTTCCTGTGCGACTGCGCCTTGAGCGAATCGACCTGCCTGCGAAACAGCGGCAGGGAGGGCTCGTAAGTGGCCATGCAGACGCATACGAACGGCTCCGTGCCCGGCTCGGACGGCTCCAGCTCGAGCGGCGGATCCAGCTCCTTCACGCGTACGCGACCCAGCTCGGCACTTTGCTCGGACCCATCCGCCAGGCGGGCGCGGACGCCCAGCACCAGCTCATCGCCGGGCTCTCCCGGCGTGATGGGAACGACGGCCCAGAATCCGCTCAGGAGGCTGCCGGGAGGCGCGTCCGGTGAGAGCGCGTCGACCACGTCGCCGCGGGGCATTCGCTCGGCGCTCACCGCCTTAGCCTCCCCGTTCAAGACAAGGTCGACGTGATCGACGTCCCCGCGAGGCGAGGCGCACCAGCCGCACGCGAACAGCGCGCTGCCACGCCCCACCGCGATCGTCCGGGGCAGCGGGAAGTCGAGGGCGGCGATCAGTTCGGCAGCCAGGTTGCGGACCCTACAGCGAGCCCTTCACCCGAGCTCGGTTGCGAGTTTGGTAGCAATTCGCGCCATGCGAGTGGCGGTCGACGGGCGCGCACTCCGGCCCGGCCCGGCACGCGCGAGAGGGGTGGCGCGCTACCTGCGCTCGCTGCTCGACCAGCTCGAGCGCGACAACCCGGGCGATCGGTACGTGCTCGTCGACCCCGGCCGGGCTCGGCTCGCCGGCGCGGCCGTCATCGGGAGGCCGCGGCTGGATCGGCTCGCGGGCGGGTGCGACGTGCTCTGGCTCCCGGCGCCCGCGCCCGCCGCGGTCGCGCCCGGGCTGCCGTACGTGCTCACGGTCCACGACCTCTCCTTCCAGCACCGCCCTCGCGACTACCCCCTCTATGACCGCGTCTGGCACCGGCTCGCCCGGCCGGCCAGGCTGGCCAGCCGCGCCCGGCTCGTGCTGTGCGCCTCGGACGCCACACGGCGTGCCGCGATCGAGGAGTGGGGGCTCCCCGAGGAGCGCACGCGCACCGTGCTGTCGGGTCCTGGGCGGCCGCCCGCCCAGGGCGGCGCGCTGCCCGCCGGCCTCCCTGACAGGTTCTTCCTCGCGGTGGGCGCGCTCGAGCCGCGGAAGCTTCCTGGTGTGCTGGTCGACGCGCACAGCCGCGCTCGCAGCGAGGGCCTCGCGGCCGGACTTGTGCTCGCGGGGGACGGCCCGCTCCGCCGCGAGCTCGAGCGCGCCGGCGCCGTCGTCCTCGGCCACACCGACGACGCGGTCGTCGACGCGCTGTACGAGCGCGCCCTGGCGCTCGCCTGCGTGTCGCGCGAGGAGGGCTTCGCCTTCACGCCGCTGGAGGCGCTCGCGCGCGGGACGCCCGCGGTGGTCACGGACCTGCCGGTGTTCGGCGAGACGCTGCGCGGCGGCGCCCTGCGCGTCCCGCCGGGCGATCCAGACGCGCTCGCGACGGCGCTGCTTCGGCTCGAGCGCGAGCCGGAGCTGCGCGAGCAGCTCGCGGCGGCCGGGGGCGAGGCCGTCCGCCGCCTCTCCTGGGATGAGGCCGCCCGGGCGACGCGAGCGGCGCTCGCGGAGGTGGCTGGGTGACGGAGTTCGCGATCGTCACCGTAATCCACGATTCCGAGCGGGAGCTCCCAAGGCTCCTCGACTCGATAGCGCTCCTCTCCAAGCCGCGGCCGCGCGTCATCGTCGTCGACAGCGGTTCGGCAGACTCCGGGCCGGCACTCGCGGCGGACCGGGGTGCGGAGCTGATCTCGCTGGATGGCAACCTCGGCTTCGGCGCCGGTTGCAACGCGGGGATCGAGCGCGTGACGGAGCCTGTGACAGCGTTCGTGAACCCCGATGTGGAGCTGGCTGACGACGGTCTCGCGCGACTCGCGCGCGACGCCGCCGCCGGGGGCGCCCTCCTGGCGCCGCGGCTCGTGAACCCAGACGGCAGCGTTCAGGAGAGCGCCCATCCCGTCCCGGGGCGCCTCGACGCGCTCGTACCGGCCGTGCTGCCGCGTCGCTTCCTGCCGGTGCCGTACGAGCCATGGCGGAGCGAGCGCCCGCGTGTCGTGGGCTGGGCGGTGGCGGCCTGCATTCTCGGCCGCACCGACGACCTGCGCTCGCTCGGCCCATTCGACGCGAGCGCGCCGCTGTTCTATGAGGACATGGACCTCTGCCTGCGCGCACGACGAGCCGGGATGGCGACGATCCTCCGCCCGGACGTGGCGGTGCGCCACCTCGGTGGCGCCTCCACGCAGCGGGCGCTCCCGGAGGAGCGCGACCTGGAGCTCCGCGCTCGCCGCCGGCGGGAGGTGATGGCGAAGGAGGGCCGCATGCCGCAGGCCCTCGACGACCTGTCGGAGGGCCTCACCTTCGCCGTGCGGGGCGCCGCCAAGGCGCTCGCGGGCCGCGGTGGGATCGAACGCCGGCGCCTCCGCGCGCTGCTGCGAGCGCTCCGCTAGGCCCCGCCAAAGCGGCCGGCGCGCCAGGCCGGCCGCCTCGTCGGCGACCGGCGGCGTGGGATGCGGGGCCACGTCGCCGGGGCGTCCGAGGGACCGTCGCGCAGCGCCGTGGCGACCTCGCGGGGAAATGCGTCGCGGAAGATGGACGAGTCGAAGCGGCGGGCGTTCGCCATGCACGCCTCGGAGTCGACCAAGCTTGTGTCGAAGCGGCTGACGGCCTCCGCCAGCTCGTCGGCACCGCCTTCCCAGAGGCGGCCGGTCACTCCGTCCACCACGTTCTCGAGCAGCCCGCCCGCGGCGCGCGCGATCACTGGGCGGCCCGCTGCCTGGGCCTCGACGGCGGCGATCCCGAACTCCTCACCGGTCGTGACCACCAGGGCGCGGCAGCTCGCGAGGAGCCGCGCCGCTTCGCCATCGCGCACGCGCCCTACGAACCGAATAGTCGGGCCCGCCAGCCGGCGCAGGCGGCGCCAGTCCGGGCCGCTGCCGATCACGATCAGCGGCAGGCGCAGGCGGTTGAACGTCTCGATCGCCACGTCGATCTGCTTGTGCGAGACGAGCTCCGAGAGCACGAGATAGTGATCTCCGATGGGCTGCGGCTCGAAGCGATCGGTCTCGACGGGCGGGTAGATGATCCGCGAGTCGCGCCCGAAGTAGGCCTTGATGCGCGCCTGCGTGGTGCGCGAGTTGGTCACGTAGCGGTCCACCCGCTGGGCCGCGATCCAGTCCCATTCGCGCCAGCGCCGGAACAGCCGGCTGAGCGCCGCTCGCGACATCGGGTTGTTGCGCTCCGCGAGCGTCCGGTGGCGTTCGTTCCACGCGTAGCGAAACGGGTTGTGGCAGTACGAGACGTGCACCGCCCGCTCGTCGCAGATCACCGCGTGCGCCCACGCGCTCGAGCTCGAGATCACGAGGTCGTACCCCGACAGGTCGAAGGACTCGATCGCGGCGGGATAGAGCGGCAGGAACGCGCGGAACGTGCGCGCGGTCGGCCGCAGCCGCTGGAGGAACGAGGTCTCGATCCTCCGGTGCGCGAACCGCCCCTCGGTGCCTCGCGCGTCGTAGACGGGCGTGAAGACGTCGGCGTCCGGCCAGAGGTTGCAGATCTCGAGAAAGACCCGGTCCGCTCCGCGCACGCTCACGAGGAAGTCGTGGATCAGCGCCGTCCTGGGAGTCCCTCCTGCCGCCCTAGCAGTCACCGGCGGGCAGTCTATGCAGCACGTCCACGGCGCTAGGCTTCGCCGCCATGCGCCGCCTGGTGATCCTGCTCGCAGCCGTGTCGCTGCTCGCCCTGCCGTCCGCCGCCCTCGCCCAGAGCGCAGGCGACGAGCAGTACTCGGACCCCTTCAGCCAGGCCGACCAGCCGAACGGCTCGCAGGGCCAGGAGACCCAGTCGTCCGAGCCCACGGCGCCCGCCCAGACCACACAGACCGCCCAGGCGCCGGCCGAGACGGCGCAGGATCCCGCGCCCGGCCCGAGCCTGCCCGCCACCGGCCTGCCGATCGGGCTCCTGGCGGGCACCGGCCTGCTCCTCCTCGCCGGCGGCGCTACGCTGCGCCGGCAGCTGTCCTGACGGCCGCGCCCGTCGCGATCAATGCGCGCGCCGCGGTGCGGCGCGAGATCGGCGGCGTCGAGCGCTGGGCGCGCGAGCTCGCGCGACTCCTGCCGGAGCTCCGTCCCGAGCGCTATGAGCCGATCCGGCCGCCGGCCGCGCTGGCCCATCGGGCGGGGCAGGCGTGGGAGCAGCTCGCGCTGCCGCTCGCGGCCCGCGGCTCGGAGTTGCTGCTCTCGCCCGCGAACCTGGCGCCGCTGGCCGGCCGCCGCAACGTCGTGGTCATCCACGACGCCGCCCCCTTCATCGATCCGTCCTGGTACGGGCGTCCCTACGGCGCCTGGCACCGAGCACTCGTCCCGCGCGTCGCGCGCGGCGCGCGGCTCGTGATCGTGCCGTCAGAGCACGTACGTGCGGAG
>JBKPSR010000069.1:0-15791 GCA_046735115.1 Actinomycetota bacterium | reverse complement strand
GCGCGCGCGAAGTACGAGCGCTCCTCCGCCGGCCCGTCGAAACCCGGGGGCCGCGCCTCCTGCACCTCACTGACGTCGGCGCCGCGGCTGATCAGCTCGTCCCGGGCGGCGTCGATGTCCTTGACCACGAGGAACATGTCCTGGGCGGATCCAGGCTCGGCCGTGATGCGGCCCTTGCCGAATTGGATCGAGCACCCCGAGTGGGGCGGCGTGAACTGCACCGTCCGGACCTCGTCGCTGACGACCAGATCGATGTCAAACCGCCAGCCCAGGCCCTGGTAGAAGCGCTTCGCCCGATCGACATCCGAGACGGGCAAGGTCACGACCTCGAGGCTCATGTCGATCGTGCTCAGCTCCGCCGGACCCGCCGAACCGGCACTGCCTACGTCGGTGCTCATGCTGACCTCCAACGGTCGGTCGGTATTGGCGGCAGCGTGTCGCTTCGGTAACTCCTTCGCGCCCGTGTGATCCCTGGTCAGTCCCCGACCAGGGACTCCACGGGCGCCAAGGACGGCGCTTGAAGCGAGCATCGGCCGGACACCAACCCACGGAGGTCGACGCGATGCGTTCCGACATCGTCCCGGATGCCAGGTTCCCCGACTACGAGCTGCCCGACCACGAGGACGTCCCGCGAAAGCTAAGCGAGCTTCAGGGCGATGATCCCATGATCCTGACGCTCGCGCGGGGGCACTACTGCCCGAAGGAGCACCAGCAGCATCTCGAGCTCGCGGCGTTCTATCCGAAGATCGCGGTGGCCTACACCCGCATCGCCACGATCGCGACCGACGATCATCACACCCTCCAGGAGTTCCGCAACTCGGTCGGCGCCCAGTGGCCCTTCCTCTCAGATCCTGGGCGCATCGTTCAGAGGGACCTCGAGATCCAGGAGTACACCGATCCCGACAACGACCCGATGATCCCGCACACGCTCGTGCTGAAGCCCGGGCTCGTCGTCCACAGCATCTACAACGGCTACTGGTTCTGGGGGCGCCCCTCGATCGTGGATCTGTGGCACGACCTGCGCGACGTGACCCGCGAAATCCGCCCCGACTGGGACCTCAGCGCCCCCGGATTGCGCGAGGCTTGGGAGGCAAACGACGTCTCGGCGTTCCATGGCTGGAACAAGTGGGACCGCGGAAAGCTTGTAGCGGTCGGGAAGGTGCCGGCCGGCGCGAGCGGAGAGGAGCTGCCGACGTGAGCACCGACTACGACGTGATCATCATCGGCGCCGGCTCGCCGGGCGAGCACTGCGCTGCTGAGCTCATCGAGGGCGGGCTGCGCGTCGCGATGGTCGAGCGCGAGCTGGTCGGGGGCGAGTGCTCGTACTGGGCCTGCATTCCCTCCAAGACGCTGCTGCGGCCGGGTGAGGCGGTGCACGAGGCGCGCGAGGCGGCCGCCGCGGCGGAGGTCGACGTCGAGGCGGCGCTCGACTGGCGCGACTTCATGGTGTCGAAGCACACCGACACGAGCGCCGTGCGCTGGCTCGACGACAACGGAATCGACCTGCTGCGCGGCACGGGCCGGCTCGCCGGGCCCGGCGCGGTCGAGGTCGACGGCGTGCGGCACACCGCCGAGCACATCGTCGTCGCGGCGGGCGCCGACCCGATCATCCCGCCGATCCCGGGGCTCCAGGAGCTCGACGGCATCTGGACCAACCGCGAAGCGACCGCCATGACGGCGATCCCGCGCCGGCTGCTCGTGATCGGCGGCGGGCCGGTCGGGGTCGAGCTGGCGCAGGCGGTGCGCCGGCTCGGGGGCGAGGCCGTGCTGCTCGAGGGCGCCGACCACGTGCTCCCGCGCGAGCCGGAGCCCCTGGGCGAGGCGCTCGGCGAGGTCCTGCGCCGGGACGGCATCGAGGTCGTCGTCGGCGCCCGGGCGACCGCTGCCCGGGGCGAGGGAGATGAATACGTCCTCGAGCTCGACGACGGCCGCGAGCTGCGCGGCGACCGCTTGCTCGTCGCCACCGGCCGGCGCCCGCGCGTCGAGGGGCTCGGCCTCGAGACCGTCGGCATCGAGCCCGACCCGGCCGGCATCCCGGTCGACTCGCACCTGCGCGCCGGCGAGGGGCTGTGGGCGATCGGCGACATCGCCGGCATCTGGCCGCTGACCCACACCGGCAAGTACCAGGGCGAGGTCGTGGCGGCCAACATCCTCGGCGAGTCGCGCGAGGCCAACTACGAGGCCGTCCCACGGGTCGTCTACACCGACCCACAGGCCGCGTCCGTAGGCGCGGCGGATGCTCCGTTCAGCGGCACCGCGAAGCTCGCCGAGCTGCCCAAGACCGAGACCTACACGCGCGCCTACGCCGAGTCAAACGGCTTCCTGACGCTGCTGAGCGACGGCGAGCGGCTGACGGGCGCATACGCGCTCGGCCCCGAGGCGGGCGAGTGGCTCCAGCAGGCCACGCTGGCGATCCGCGCCGCCGTCCCCGTCGAGGTGCTGCGCGACACGATCCAGCCGTTCCCGACCTTCTCGGAGATCTACGTCGCCGCGCTGAAGGCCCTGCGCGGCGAGATTGGAGGAACCATGAGCGCAGCAGTCAGCACGTCTCGCACGCAACGTGAGCCGGCGCTGACCGGGCAGACCGTCGTCCTGCTCGGCGGTAGCGCCGGCATCGGCCTCGAGACAGCCCGGCTCGCGCGCGCGGAGGGCGCGGACGTCATCCTCGTCGGCCGCAATCCCGAGCGCTTGGAGCGGGCCGCCCGCCAGGTCGATGCGCAGAGCACGGCCGCCTTCGACGCGACCGATGTGGACACGCTCGAGCGGTTCTTCGAGGATCAGCCGAAGCCGGTCGACCACGTGCTTGTCACGGCCGGCGGCCCACACTACGAGCCACTGGCCGAGATCGACTTCGCGGAAGCGCGGCGCACAGTCGAGGAGCACCTGTGGCTGCCTCTTCAGCTCGCGCGAATGGCGGCCGGGGGAGCGGTGCGACCAGGCGGCTCGCTCATGTTCATGAGCGGCACCGGCGGCCGTCGCCCCGCCATCGGCCTCACAGTCGGAGGGACGCTAACGGCCGGCAGTCCCGCCCTCACGGCAAACCTGGCACTCGAGATCGCGCCGATCCGGGTCAACGTCATCGCCGCCGGCTTCGTCGACACACCGCTGTCGGCCTCGATCCTCGGCGATGAACTCGAGGCGCGCCGTCAGGAGCTGCGCGAGACGCTGCCGATCGGCCGCGTCGTCGGACCCGAGGACGTGGCGGCCCTGGCCGTCCACCTCATGACCAACACGGCACTCACGGGCGCGACCTACGACATCGACGGCGGCCAGCAGCTCGTCAGCTGATGGGCGGGTCGGCGTCGTCGTAGATGCGCGCCGCGGCCATCTTGCCGCTCTCGCCCTGAACGTAGACCGCCACTCCCGCCTCCGGCGCCAGTTCCGTCCGGCCCCAGCGCACGACGTTGTACTCCAGCGCGCACGCGCGCCCGTCGTGGACGAGTGCGCAGTGCTCCAGCTGGATACCTCCGCCATTCGAGAAGAGACGCTCGTAGAACGCGTGTAGCTCGTCGACGCCCCGATGGACGTAATCGCCGCCGGCAGGCTCGCGGGCGTAGCCGTCCAGCTCGAACTGCTCCACGATCGCGTCGGCGTCGCCGTCCGCGAGTGCGCGTTGGTACTGAGCCACCACACCCTCAGGGCGCAGATCCGGATCGCGCTGCAGGATGGGCGTGCGGTGCAGATGGCGGCCCGTCAGTGCCCAGACGCTGTGGTAGATCCGCAGCTCCAAGAGTCGCCCGTCGGCGCGGCGATCGGCAACGATCGCGACCGGGATGTGTTCACGCCCCGCATCGCCGTCGAGGTGGAGGACCACCTCCTCGAACCCACGTGGCTCGGCGAAGACGTGGTCGACCGGGTCGAATGACATATTGAGCGACTTGAGCCACGCGCTCAGCTCGGCGACGTACGCTTCGAATGCGCGGACGCCGATGATTCGCCCGCGGCGAGGCTCGTGGAGTATCGGCTCGCCGGCGAACGAGCGGACCAGGGGCTCATGCTCCCCCGACATCAGGCCCACGTAGTACGGCACCGTGTCGAGCCGCTCGAGCTCCCATTTCGCCTCCAGTCGCTCCAGCACCGGAGCCGAGAACAGCTCAGGGATCCACGGCATCGGTCAAGCGTCTCACAGGCCGGCGCGCAGCAGGTCGCGCATTTCCTCCGGTAGGAAGGGTAGGTCGAGCAGGCTTTGAGCCTTACCCCGAGTCGGTCCGCACCCCGGTCAGTGAGCGCACCTCCTTGGTCAGCGCCAGAATCTGTCGCGACAGGTCGAGCAGCTCCAAGTTCTGCTGATCTTCCTCCTTGACGGTCTTCCACTGCTGGTCGGCGATCACCTGCCGCTTCGCGTCGGCGCGATTCTGGCTGATCATTACGAACGTCGAGAGAAAGATCGCCTCGAGCGACACGATCATCGTCAGGAGGCCGAAGGGATAGTCCTCGACCCCGAAGACGATCCAGCAGCCGAACCAGATGACGTGGATGTAGACGAACGCCATCGACCCGGCGAAGGTCGTGATCCTGTCGGCGATCCGGTTCTGGACCTCGCTCGCGCGCTCCTCGGTGTGACGCAGGAGGGCAGGATTGATCGGCGCCGGGAGGTCGACCGGCACGACCGACCGGCGAACGTGGCTACCCATCTCGGCTCAGCGGCCGGCTGCGCCCGCCGGCTCGTGGTGGACCCTGGCCTTCAGCTCGTCGATCTTCGCGTCGATGTCTGCCTTCGCCTTCCGCTGCCGCTCCTCGCGCAGCTTCTTGCGGGCCTCCCGCTCGGCCGCCCGCTGGGCGTCCTCGGCAGCAGCGATCTCGGACAGCACCGCGTCGAGCGGGCGCCGCATGACCGTGCCGCCCAGCGTCGACATGGCGGTGTCGATCACCTCGGGGCTCTGCTCCGTTGCGACCGCGATCAGCGCGGGGCGGCCGGGCTTGACCGCGTGCGCGACGTCGGTCAGCGCGGACTCGGTGTCGTCGGCCTCGGCCATGTCGGCGAGCGAGCCGACCAAGAGCCCGGTGTAGCCGCCGACCAGGATGCCGAGTGGACCGCCGAGGACGCCAATGATCACGCCGACGATGCTGCCGGTTGCCGTTCCGGCGAACGCGGGGTCGCCGATCTCCTCCTTCGTCTCGATGTGACCGTCCTCGTGCCGCAGGACCACGGCGGCGCCGCCGAGTTTCAGCTGGCCCTGCTCGTCGAGTTGCTTGAGCGCGGTCAGCGCGCCGTAGGCCTTGCTGTCGTCGTCGAAGTTGATTGACAGTACGCTCTCCATGACAACCTCCTGTGGGTTGTGATCAGCCGGTGTGCGGGACCGGCGGCTTCGCCGGCGTGTCCTGGAGCGGAGCTCCGTTCGAAGCTGAATCCGACCATGCCTCGTCGACGATCTCCGGTAGCCGCTTCATCTCGAACGCGAGCACGATGCGCATGACGCCGACCGCCACGGCCCAGATGCCGCCGACCGTGATGAGCGCCGCCAGGGTGGTCCCCGGGTTTGCGAGCGCGAGCACCCCGAGCGGGATCTCGAGCAGGCCGAGGATCAGCAGCAGCCACCAGTTGGGCAGCAGGTCGCGGGCCGCGAACGCGCCGGCGATGCTGAGCGTGCCGGACACGACGAGAAAAGCGGCCAAGAAGATCGCGACCGCGACAAGACCCGGTCCGGGCCACACGATGATCGCGATGCCGGCGCCGGCGGACAGCAGCCCCGACACCACGTTCGCGCGCCGAACGCGGAGGTCGATGCCGGTCGTGAGGGCGGTTGCGATTCCTTGAAAGATGAACACGGCGCCGATGAAGGTGGCGAGCTCTCGGATCGTCCAGTCGATCGAGAAGATCAGGAAGCCAACGATCACCAGCACGGCGCCGTTAACGAGCAGCACCCACCAATTACGGGCGAGCTGCTCCGCGGCGGCGCGGCTCAGCCGCTGGCCGATCTGGGTACCGGGAGCGACAAACATGATGTCCTCCTTGCGTCGGGTGTACCGCTCTCCCTGACGACCACACTGATCGCCTTCCCCGCCGGTCGCGCCCGTGGGTTCCCTGGTCAGTGCCCTGGTAAAGAGGTCCGTCGAGTCGCTGGCCTTGTCACCTACGCCTGGTCAATATCGGATGTCGACCCGCCGGTCGAGCTGCTCCTCGACCGCGGGCTCGGAAGGGCTGGGGTCGCGCTCGGCCCGGCCCCGCCGAGGGGCATCCTCGTGCTCCCATTCTCGTGCTGAAGGCCGCATCACCCGCTCGCGCACATCCCTCGAAGCGGCACGGGATCTCGGACCGCGCGCCGCTCTTGATCGTCGGAGCGGACAAGGATCACACGGTGCGGCGTCCGTGTCGCGAGCCCAGCACAAGACGTACGAGCGCTCGCCCGGGCCGACCGACTACTGCTCGCCTCGCCTTGCCTCGCAGCGCAAATGTCACCGGCGCGAACAACGTGATCGACGGCGGGCTTGTAAAGACGATGTGAGGTGGTTCGTTAGGTCTCGCCGCCGAGCTCGGCGAGCTCGGCTCGAGTCAGGAGCTCTCGTGCGATCGCCTCCCCGGCGGCACACTGCTGCTCATCCGGGTACAGGCGGCCGGCAGATCAGTCGCGACCTGGGGACTGCGGCCGGCTTCACGGCGATGTTCAGGTCAGCGTTCGCGTAAGGACCTTACGATCGCGATAGCCGCGCATGGAGGCCGACGCGCAAGGGTTGCTCCGGTCACCCCGGTCTGCGAGTGTTGACGCACGGTTTGCGGGTGAGCGCCGCCGAGTCTGGGCGGCGATGGAAAGGAGACCCCTCGTGAGTTCGTCGTCCACTCGCCAGTCTGTCCCGGAGGGGTCTGCGGCCCTCTCGGCGCAGGGCCTTCCGACCGAGCTGCAGGAAGGCTACGCCGAGATCGGCGAGGTGAGGTTGCATTACGTCGAGGCCGGCGATGGGCCGCTGATCGTGCTGCTGCACGGCTTCCCGGAGTTTTGGTTCAGCTGGCGGCTGCAGATCGCGCCGCTCGCGGAGGCGGGTTTTCGCGTGGTCGCTCCCGACCTGCGTGGCTACAACCTGTCGTCGCGGCCGGCCGGCGTGGAGGCTTACTCGTCCGGCCTGCTGGCCGCCGACATCCGCGGTCTAATCCGAGAGCTCGGTGCCGAGTCGGCGCTGCTGGTCGGCCATGACTGGGGCGGAACGGTCGCCTGGGCGACCGCGATGAGCCACCCCGAGGTCGTGGACCGCCTGGTCATCATGAACGCGGCGCATCCGCGCAAGCTCAACGAGGGACTGCGCCACCCGAACCAGCTGCGGAGGCTCTGGTACTTCTTCTTCTTCCAGCTGCCGGGGCTGCCGGAGCGCATTGTGCGTGCGAGGAACTGGCGATTCTTCCGCCGCTACCAGCGCGATGCCAGCCCCCCGTACACGCCGGAGGACACCGAGCGCTACATCGAGTCGTGGTCACAGCCCGATGCCGCGGCCGCGATCATCAACTACTACCGCGCCGCGGTGAAGGAGTCGAAGCAGGTCCAAGCGCAGCTGCGCCCGATCTCGGCGCCCACGCTGGTGATCTGGGGGCAGCGCGATCGCTACCTCGGCCCCAAACTCGCCGAGCCCGAGCGCGACGACGTGCCAGGGCTCGACCGCGTCGAGCGCCTGTCCGACGCCTCGCATTGGGTCCACCACGACGAGCCTGAGCGCGTCACGCAACTGCTGATCGACTTCTTCGCCCCGGCCCGCCCAACGGGGACGACGTAGCCTCCTGAGAGCGGTCAGCTACACACGCCCCGGCGACCCGTCGGTGCTCGAGCTGGTGGAGCGACCGACGCCCGAGCCAGGAGCGGGCGAGGTCCGCATCCGCGTGGTCGTGTCGGGGGTGAACCCGACCGACTGGAAGTCGCGCAGCGGCGCGACCGGCGGGGAGGTCGCCGAGCCGACGGTTCCGAACCAGGACGGCGCCGGCGTCGTCGACGAGCTCGGCGCCGGAGTCGATCGCTTCAGCGTCGGCGATCGCGTCTGGGTCACGCTGGCCGCCGCCGGCCGCCCGGCGAGCGGCACCGCCCAGGAATATACCGTCGTCCCCGCCGAAGGGGCGTTCCCACTGCCGGCGGGAGCGGACTTCGACCTTGGCGCCAGCGTCGGCATTCCAGCCGTGACCGCGCATCGCGCGCTCACGGTGGCCGAGGACGGCCCGGACCGGCTGCACCCGGGCGCCCTGAGCGACCGGAGCGTGCTGGTGGCAGGCGGCGCGGGGGCGGTCGGCAATGCGGCGATCCAGCTCGCCCGCTGGGCGGGCGGAACGACGATCGCCACCGTCAGCGGAGACGCGAAGGCGCGGCTCGCTGCCGCTGCCGGCGCCCACCACGTCGTCAACTACAAGGACGCCGACGCCGCCGAGCAGATCCGGCGCGCCGCCCCCGAGGGCGTCGATCTCATCGTCGAGGTCGCCGCGGGAGCGAACGCGGACCTCGATCAGGCCGTTCTCGGGCCTCGCGGAACGATCTCGATCTACGCGAACGACGGCGGCGCTCCCCTCAGCCTGGACATCCGGCGCAACATGGGGGTGAACGCCCGCTATCAGTTCGTCCTGCTCTACACGGTCGGCTGGGAGAGGATCGCCGCCGCCGCCATGGACATCAACCAGGCGATCGAAGACGGCTCACTCCAGGTCGGCGAGCAGGCCGGGGTACCGCTTCACCGCTTCGCTCTCGAAGACACGGCCGCCGCACACAGCGCCGTCGAGAACGGAGCGACCGGGAAGGTGCTCATCGCGGTCGCTCCCGCTGGTGCGTCGGAACCAGAAGCCTGAACGCGACGCTTGAGCTACCCGCCTGGAGAGCCGCGCGCGACGACGCGCAGGATGAGCATCACGCCGGCAACGGGCGCGCCGACGCCCAGTAGCCAGAACGCGAGTTGGGTGTCGATCTCCCCGGCCATCCACTCGGCGCTCATCCCGAAGAACCCGGTCGTGAAGATGAGCGGCAGGAAGCTGGTCGCGACTACCGTCAGCCAGTAGTTCGTCTCGTTGAGGCGCAGATCGATCAGCGTCGCCGACGCATTTGCGGCGGCGTCGATCGCGTCGACCAACCGCGCGATCTGCTGGCCCAGGCGGTTGAGGTCGCGTTCGCTGTCGGTCTCGAGCCCTTCGAGCCGTCCGATCTCCTCGCCGATCCGGCCGAAGACGCCGCGCAGGGCCCGAACCGCCGCCGCATCTGCGACAGGCGCGGGCCGAGCGTGCGCAACGTGGCCATGCGCAGTCGTTCGGGGCGCAGGTCGGTCGACGTCACCGCGAGGTCGTCGAGGGCCAGCTCGAGGTCGTTGAGCGCATCGAAGGCGCTGCCGACCATCGCGTCGAGTACGGGGTAGATGACGTATTCCTCGCTGCGCCCCTGGGGCATCAAGGGCGCGAGCAGCTCAGCGAGCGACACCCGCTCCTGGTGAAGCTTCAGCAGGTACGCGCCGGTGACGAGCACGTGCACCTCCACCGGCTCGGGGCCGGTGTACGCGCTGAAGGCGAAGCCGCGATGCCCTTCGTCGGCGTGGAACGTGCGCGTAGGCGGGCGATCGTGCCCCTAACGGTCGAAAGACAGGCAGTCCAGGGTGTCGCGACGGCTACTCAGTCGCGCCCATGACCACCGCGGCCCGTTCACTGGCCCATGACGGACCATTCGGCGATGTGGCGGTCGTTAACATGCCCTCGCGCCCGCGGCAGCGTTTCGCGGGCGCTCAGTTTCGGAAGCGTTTCGGTAGACGCTTCGGCATCAATCCAATGACTCGGTGATGATGCGTCGCTCGCCGCGAGAAGTTCCAGACAGCGCCTCATCCGCGCTCCCCAACACTCCGCTTGACGCGGAGCGGGCGCGGTTGCTTGCGCTGCGATTCCATCGCGGCCAGCTCGAGCCGGCGGGCGGGCTGCTGATCGCGCACGTCGGGCGCGTGGCGCTGGCGACTCCCGAGTTCGCGCGCCCGGTCGCCTGGCTGCACGAGGTGCTCGAGTGGACTTCGGTCGCCGAGCAGGAGTTGCTCGCCGCGGGCGTCTCTGAGGTTGAGCTGCGTGCGTTGCGGCTGCTCAACCGCTCGACGGCGCGCGGCTCACGGGAGGGCTATCTCGCGCACATCGAGATGATCGCCCGCGCCGGGGGTCGGGCGGGGATGCTCGCGCGCAGCGTCAAGCTCGCAGACGTACAGGACCGAATCCGACACGACCACCGCCAGGCAGACGGCTCGCAGCTGCCGTACGAGCACGCGCTCGAGCTGATCGTCGACGCGCTGGCGAACAGCGGAGCGGGCGGGACGGATGCCGCGAGGGGGAGGCGCCTGACGCAAGCCTGAGCACAGGGCCGTTTCCTGTTTGGCGCGGATATTCCTTTTTCAGTGCGAGTTAACGGCTCAGGGGAGGAACGCCTCGTCCCACTCGCGTATTTCCAAATCCCTGACGATGCCGTTGATAACGAACGGATCCTCGCGCGCGAACTCCTCGGCGGCCTCGCGCGTCGTGAAGACGGCCATCGACCCCTGGTCCTGCGGATCGCCGAATGGCCCGTATGCGATCAGCGAACCGCGCTCGTGAAAGGCCTCGCCACGCGCGCGGTGTGCCTCGAAGTGGACCGGCGCCTTCGTTAAGACGTCGTGGGCCGACGCGTACAGGAGGACGTACTTCTTGCTCATGCCGGTCGTCCTATCACACCACTTATCTCTATCGCTTCAAGGACTGGCTCAAGGCCGGGCAGGGCGTAGTTGGTCACCACGTCGTTCTGCGAGCCCGCTCGGCGAGCACCCGCGGGCAGCCCCGGCCGCTACTGAACGAAAGATCGCCCCTGGCTGCTCGCTTCCCTTCGCGCAAAGCGCAACTCCGATCCGGAGTAGTGCCTAGCCAGTCAGCTGGCGTTCTGGCCGATGCGAGGGCGCCTCAAATCTGGGAGCCTCGCTGCATCACACGCATCACCATCGCGTCAGGAAGGTGGTGGAGCGGTGAAGTATGGGGGTCGCCGCATCACGCGCCTGTGTCGCTGCGTTCCCGCAGGATGTTGCGAGCATCGTCCTGGTCTTGCGGGCGGACAACGAGCTCGTAAGGGCCGCCTGGCATGCCATCGGCCGCGCCCGCTCCCAGGTTCGTCTGTCGGCCGGCGCATTCGATACCCGCGCTGTGCAGCAGCGAGCACAGCAGTTCGGCTTCCGGCTCGGTCCCGACGACTTTGACGACCACCAGTTCGTCCATGCCCCAACCTTATGAGTGAGTCAAGCGGGCGCGGGTAGCCTCACGTCGATGCCGCCGTCGTGGTCGCGGGTCTCGAATACGGGTTGCGGCGCGGTCGCCGGGCCGCGTTCGATCGAGCCGTCGCGCATGTCGAAGCGCGAGCCGTGGCAGGGGCAGGTGATGGACTCGCCCTCGACCTCACCGCTGCTGAGCAGGCAGCCGCGATGCGAGCAGCGATCGTGCAGCGCATGCAGGTGACCGTTGTGTCTGAGCAGCAGAACGGGCGTGTCGCCCGCCATCGCGCTGGTCGGCCGGCCATTCTCGAGCTGGCCCGCCTCGACCGTAGTCCAGTCGCGGGGCCCTTCGTCGAACGCTGTCTCGTTGACACCGACTCCGCGCGTGAACGAGAGGTGGCCGCCGAGGAAGGCACCGACTGAGAGCACCGCGCCGCCAGCGAGGCCGATCAGCTTGCCTCGGCCCGAGGCGCCCCGGCGCCGCGCGGCGAGCGACGCCGCGTACAGTGTGGACGCGGTCAGGTTCGCGCTCGCGTGCGCCAGCCCAACTGGGCGGGCGCGGCGGTCGCCGTAGACGGTCATGGCCCAGTCGCTCAGGCCGCTGGCGACCGTCGGCGCAGCGGTCACGAGGCCGATCTCGATGAGACGCTCGCTCGCGCGGCCGCTGTCGTCGCCGCCAAGCAGGTCGAGCAGCGTCGCGCTGAAGAACGACCCGATGACCACATCCGTCAGCGCCGGATGGAGCGCGTGGCCGAGCAATGTGCCGGACAGCGCGTCCCGCGCCGCCCCAACGGGAACGGCATTGCTCACCGCCCCGGCAAGCTTGAGCGCGGCCCCGTCGAGCGCCTCGACCGACTCGAGTGCACCGACCGCGCTATTGGCGGGGTTTTCGCCAAGGGTCATCTCGACCTCACAGGTTCGGGGCCTCTACGCGTGATCACGAAGGCCTCGCCCAGCTGCTCACGTTCGCCGGGATCGAGCTGGTCGACGTATGCCCGGATGCCCTCTCGGTGCGCGGCGTCCAGCGTGGCGACGAGGCGCTTGGCCTTGCCCGGTCAGCAGGTAGCGACGGTGTTCCTCGCGCAGGTCGCCGCGACCGCGGAGCCTGTGGATGGCGGGATAGGCGACGTCGAGCGGGAAGCCGGCGAGCTCCGCGAGCTCGCTGATCGCCGCCGGGCCGTCGTCGATCTTCAGCGCGAGCGCCACCAGCAGGCGCAGATCCTCGAACGACAACTCGGACTCCTCCGCCCATGCCGATATCCGTTCCCAGCCGAGCAGGTCCAGCCGGCGCAGCCGGGTGGAAATCGCGTCCACCAGTGGATCGTTCAAAGTCGTGCGCGTGATCATCTCAGCCTTCCACTCGTGGCTGGCGTCGATCAACCGCTCGCCGCAACCAGGTCGTTGCATGCCTGCTCGCAGCGCGCGCAGGCTTCTGAGCAGACGCGGCAATGCTCGTGGTGCTCGGCGTGCCGTTCACACTCCTCGCCACACGCATAACAGGGGACCGCACAGGCCTGAATCGTCGCGCGGAGCACCCCGACATCGAGCGCGGTCTGGCGGGTGGCAATCCGGCCGGCGGCGCCATACGCGTCGGCGCAATCCAGGTTGAGGCGAATGCAATGGACCAGGTCCTCCACACTCGGCTCGCCGAGACAGGCGTCGGCGCAACTGGTGCATTCAGCGGCGCAATCGAAGCACGCGTCGATGCAGCGCAGCAGCGTGTCGCGATCAATGCTCGCCGGGCTTGGATGCAGCTCGATCATCTCTTGAACCGTCACTTCTGCCTCCTTCTCAGCCCGCCGACTGGCTGAGCCAGTCTTCGAAGCGGGTCGGGGCGATGCGTGCGTCGTCGCCCGGGATCAGGGACCTGTCATCCAGTTCGGCGCCGAAGTAGCGGGCGTGCACGTCGGCCGTCACCTGGCGCCGGTCGTCGTGTGCGCTTAGGACGCGCCGGGCGAGCTCGTCGAGCCCGAACGCCTCGGGGCCCGCCAGCTCGACGGTGTCGTTCAGCGGCGTGCCGACCGCGACGTCGGCCAACGTGCTGGCGACGTCATCGGCTGACTCGGGCTGGACGAGCGCGGGCGACAGCCGAACGGTGTCGCCGTCGGTGCTCGAGTCGGCGATGCGGCCGATGAACTCGAAGAACTGCGTTGCGCGGACGATCGTGTACGGGATCGGTCCGGCCTTGACGATCTGCTCCTGCGCCAGCTTCGCGCGGAAGTAGCCGCTGTCGGGAAGCCGCTCGATGCCGACGACGGACAGCGCGACGTGGTGCCCCACCCCGGCGGCCGCCTCCGCGGCGATCAGGTTGCGCGACGTTGACTGGAAGAAGTCGAGCACGGCCTCGTCGTCCCAGGCGGGCGCGTTCGCCACGTCGACGACAACCTGGGCGCCGTCCAGTGCTTCGGCGACTCCTTCTCCTGTGAGTGTGTTGACGCCTGTGTCGGGCGACGCCGCGAGCGGTTCGTGTCCGCCGTCCGCAGCTTCTCGACGGGCTTGGACCCGATCAGGCCGGTTCCACCGATAACGACGATCTTCATCACGTGCTTTCTCTTGTGCCCAGTAGGGGGCGAGGACGGGTGACGTGTTGGAGCTGATCGAAGCGGCCGCAAAGCACTCCAGGGATTCGGACCCCGGCACGTCCAGGGCGGTATTGTCATCCGCGTCGTCGACCGGATCGTGTGTCCTCCGTAGGCTCGAGCCGGGACGAGCGCGTCGTGCCGGCCAAGAGGTTCTGGACACTCTCGTTACTCGCCGAGACCGAGCTGGGCCGGAGGAACCGCCGGACGGTCGATGCGGCCTTCCTTCTCCTCGCCGCGGTAGTGATCGGGCTGACGGCTGTCGTCGCATCGTCTGCCGAGCGCCAGGACGAGGTCGTGGCGCAGGCGCTGCAAACCGTTTTCGCCTGGGCCGATTCGCTGTGGCGGATTGCTTTCGTCGGGCTGCTCGTGCTCGCGCTCGTGGTCGTCCTGGACGTAATCCTGGAGCGGCGCTGGACCCTTGGTCGCGACGTGCTGATCGCCGCACTCCTCGTCGTCGGCGCGGGTTTCGTGCTCGCTGGGGTCGTCGAGTCGGACTGGGTTCCGGTCGAGGATCACCTGCTGTCGAACTGGGGCTATCCCGAGCTCCGGCTCGCGACGGCCACGGCGATCCTCGTCGTGGCGGGCGCGGAGCTCGTCCGCTGGGCGCGCCTGCTGGCGACCTTGACGATGCCATTCGCCACGATCGGCGCAGTCGTGCTGGGGTCTGGGCTTCCGTCCGCCGCCCTCGGTGCGCTGGCGCTGGGCCTCGGGTCCGGTGCAATCGTGCGGCTCGCTTTCGGCTCGGCGGCCGGCGTGCCGCCAACCGAGCATGTGCGCGCGGCCCTGGCCGCGCTCGGCCTCGACGTCGACGAGCTGGCCCCGGCGGCGCGGCAGCGGGTCGGCTACGCGGAGTATTTAGGCCGCGACGCCGAGGGCTCGGTCAAGGTGCGAGTTCTCGGCCGTGATGCGCAGGACACCCAGCGGCTCGCCAGGCGCTGGCGCTTGCTTGCCTACCGCGACCCGCCTCGGAGCGCGCCGGTCGGCCGCGCGGAGCAGGTGGAGCACGAGGGACTCGCGCTTTTCATGGCCGCTCAGGCGGGCGTACGTGTGCCCGAGGTGGTCATCGCCGCACTCGGCCCGGAGGGGGACGCGCTCATCGTCACCCGCGAGCCGGATGTCGCTGCGCTCGAGCTCGCCAGCCCCGAAGATGTGAGCGACGAGACACTCCTCGATGTCTTGCGCCAGGTCGACGCTCTCCACCGCGCAGGCATCTCGCACGGGCGGCTCAACCTGAGCAACGTTCTCGTGTCCGAGGACGGGCCGATGCTCGTCGACCTGTCGGCGGCGACGCTCGGCGCCCCGCAGTCGGCGCTCGACATCGACGTGGCGGAGCTCCTGGTCGCGACCTGCTGTCTCGTCGGCCCGCAGCGCACGCTGGCCAGGGCGGTCGAGGCCGGCTTCGGGAACGCGATGGTCCGCGTGCAGCCGTATCTCCAGCGTGCTGCCCTCTCGCCGCACACGCGCGACCTGGCGCGAACGCACGAGCTCGGCCTGAAAGAACTCCGTGCGGCCGTCGGCGAGGCGACCGGGACGGCGGTTCCCGAGATCGCGGCGCTGCGCCGGATCCGCCTGAAGGACGTCCTGACGATGGCGGCGCTCGTCTTTGCCGCCTACCTGCTGATCAGCAAGCTCGCGGATATCGGGTTCGGCACGATCGCCGACGAGCTCGCCAAGGCGGAGCTCGCGTGGGTGCTCCTCGGGCTGATCCTCGCGCAGGCGGCATTCATCGGGTCGGGGCTCTCGGTGCGCGGAGCGGTGCCCGTTCCGCTTCCGCTTCTGCCGTGCGTCGTGCTTCAGTCGGCGATCAAGTTCATCAACCTGACGGTGCCGAGCTCAGCAGGTCGCATCGGGATGAACCTGCGCTTCCTCCAGCGGCAGGGCGTGCCGGGCGCCCAGGCGCTGGCCTCGGGCGCCGTCGACGACGCCTCCGAGACGATGGTTCAAGTGGCGCTCCTCCTGATCGCCCTCTCCTTCGTCAACGTCGGCCTGGACACCAGCCAATTCAGTGGCACAGGCCCGGACGCTCGCCTACTGATCGGGATCGGCGTCGCGCTG
>JBKPSR010000068.1:0-7238 GCA_046735115.1 Actinomycetota bacterium | reverse complement strand
GGGCGGGCGCCCGTCTCCGTCGCGGCGCTCCGGCTCGCCGGGACCCACGCGGCCCTCCGCCAGCCGAGCGACCGCGCCGGCGCGCTCGCGCAGCGAGTTGTCGACCTCGCCGCGGAGCTCGGCCCGGACGCCGAGGTAGATCGCGCCGGCGGCGATCACCACCACGATCGCCACGGCGACCGCCGCCGTGGCCGCTATGCGGGTCCGCAGGCTCACGGCTCCCGCAGGACGTAACCCACGCCCCGCACCGTATGGAGGAGCGGCCGCGCGCCCGCCTGCTCCAGCTTGCGGCGGAGGTATCCGATGTAGACGCGCAACGCGTTCGAGGCCGGCCCGAAGTCGTAGCCCCAGACGCGCTCGTAGATCAGGTCGTGCGGGAGCACGCGCCCCGCATTCAGCATCAGGAGCTCGAGCAGCTGGTATTCGGTGCGCGTCAGCTCCGCGAAGTTGTCCCCCACGCTCACGCCGTGCCGGGCTCCGTCGAGCCGCAGCTCCTGGTATGCGAGGCCGGAGGCGTCGCCGTCCATCCCGCTGCGCCTGAGCAGGGCTCGCAGCCGGGCACGCAGCTCGCCGACGTCGAACGGCTTGACGAGGTAGTCGTCCGCGCCCGCGTCGAGGCCGTCGATCCGATCGGCCACGGCGTCGCGTGCCGTCAGCATCAGCACCGGCACGCGGTTGCCGGCGGCGCGCAGCCGGCGGCAGACCTCGAGGCCGTCGATGTCGGGGAGGCCGATGTCCAGCACCACCGCGTCGGGCTGGCCGCGGGCGATCTCGGCGAGCGCGCGCTCGCCGTTCTCGACCGGCACCGTCTCATAGCCGCCGAGCACGAGCGCCCGCCGGAGCGCGTCCCGCAGGGCGCGGTCGTCATCCACGATCAGGATCCTCACCGCCCCCATTCTGGCTGGCGAATCGGCTTTCTTCGGCGATTCCTACGGCGTTCTTACGGCCCTCCTACAAACGTGCGAGACGCTGCCCGCATGCGACGACAGACGAGAACAACCGTGATCGTGGTCGGAGGCGCGCTCGCGATCGCGTCGGTCGGCTACGGGCTCGGAACCCAGGCGGATGACGGCACGGCCATCGCCGACAGCTCACAGGAGCGCACCGCGGCTCCGCGGATCGCCTTCGAGCGCGGCGCACCGCCGGGGTTCCGCCGGCTGACGGACAGGCTCGGCGTCGACGCCGATCAGCTGGCGCGGGCGCTCCGCGACTTCCATGACAAGAACGACGCCGATCGCCGCGACGAGTTCGCGACGAAGCTCGCCGACGCGCTGGGGATCTCGGCGGACAGGGTGAGGTCCGCCTTCGAGGGCCTTCATCAGCGGCACGAGGACCGCTTCGCCGGTCGGCTGGCGGACGCGCTGGGGGTCGACGCCGACAAGGTGAGGACGGCACTCGAGAAGATCGAGGGCGACGGCCCGGAGCGGTTCGGCGAGTTCGCGCAAGAGCTCGCTGGCGAGCTCGGGCTCGATGAGTCGGACGTGCGCGCGGCGCTGATCGACATCCGGCCCTTCCGCGGCGAGCCGCACCATCACCGCGACATGCCGCTCAGGCAGCTCGGCAGGGCGCTCGGCGTGAGCCGTGCCGACCTGCGCGCGGCGCTGCGCGAGCTGCGCAGCAGCGCGATGGGTGAGTGGCAGCAGCACCAGAAGCAGCTCGCGCGGTTCCTGGCCGACCGCTTCAACCTCGACGTGACCAAGGTGGAGGACGCTCTGGCCGCGACCGCGCCGCCACTATCGTCCCCGGATCGCCCCGGCCTACCGGACCATCCCCCACCTATTTGAGGAGACAGCCGCAGCGGTACCCGGCAAGCACTGGCTGTTCTTCGAGGATCAGACGTACACGTACGCGGAGGCTCGTGACCGCATCGCGGCGGCGGCGACGGGCCTGAGACGGCACGGGGTCGCAAAGGGTGACCCCGTGCTGGCGACCGCTCGGAACGACCCTCGCTACGTCTTCCTGTGGCTGGCGACCGCGTATCTCGGCGCGATCCACGTGGCGGTGGACCCGCGCCAGACGGAGCTGGAGCTCGAGGGGCTCGTCGGGCAGGTGGAGCCGAAGCTGGTCGTGACCGACGAGAACCTGGACGAGCTCTTCAGCGTGCCGGGAGAGCTCGACGGCCCGGGTCCGGCCACGCACGACGACCCCGCCGTCCTGATCCCCACCTCCGGCACCACCGGCCGCTCGAAGCTCGTGACCCAGACGCATCGCGCATACGCCATGGCCGGCGAGGGCTTTCCGTGGTGGCTCGGGCTCACCGAGGACGACCGGCTGATGACCTCGCTGCCGCTCTTCCACATCAACGCGCCCGCCTATTCCGTGCTCGGCTCCGTCGCGGCGCGCGCGGGCCTCGCCCTCCTCCCCCGCTTCTCGGCGAGCGGCTTCATCGACTCGGCGCGGCGTCACGGCGCGACCCAGTTCAACGCGATCGGCGCGATGCTCGAGATGTTGATGCGCCAGCCCGAGCGTCCCGACGACGCCGACAACCCGGTGCGGCTCGCCTACGCCGGCCCGACGCCTCCGGAGCCGCGCCACCTCGAGTTCGAGCGCCGCTTCGCCGTCGAGCTCACGTCGGGGTACGCGATGTCGGAGACGCCCTACGGCACCGTCTGGCGGCGCGGCACGCGCCCGTACGGCACGCTCGGGTCGCCGCGCCAGCATCCGACGCTCGGCGAGGTCAACGAGGCGCGGGTGAATGCCGAGCTCGAGCTCGAGCTCCGGAACCCCGCCGTGATGAAGGGCTACTGGCGGATGCCGGAGGAGACCGCGGCGGTGCTTGCGCCGGACGGCTGGCTCAAGACCGGCGATCTCGTCACGGCGAATCCGGACGGCACCTACACCATGATCGGCCGCAAGAAGGAGGTGATCCGCAGGCGCGGCGAGAACGTCGCGCCGGCGGAGATCGAGGAGGCGCTCGCCTCCCATCCGGACGTGGTGGAGGCGGCGGTCGTGGGCGTGCCCTCGGAGCTCTCGGAGGAGGACATCAAGGCGTTCGTGGTGCTCCGTGAGGGGGTCGAGCCGGACGTCGGCGAGCTGCGCGAGTGGGCCTCGCGGCTGCTGACGCCGTTCAAGGTGCCCAGCACGTACGAGGTCCTCGACGAGCTTCCCCACACCGCCACCGGGCGGGTCGCGAAACATAGGCTGCCCACATGAGCTTCGAAACCTCCGTCGGAACGTCCGACGCGGACAGCATCACGGTGATGGGCCGCGATCTCTCCAGCGAGCTCCTCGGCAAGGTCACGTTCACGCAGCTCGCGTTTCTCCTGGTGCAGCGGCGAATGCCCTCGCCGGAGGAGACGCGGCTGTTCGACGCCGTCCTGATCTCGCTCGCCGACCACGGGCTCACGCCCACCGTCCTGGCCGCCCGGCTGACCCATACGGGTGCCCCCGAGGCGCTTCAGGGGGCGGTGGCGGCGGGGCTTCTGGGGGCGGGCTCGGTATTCCTGGGTGTCGTGGAGGACACGGTGCGGTTCCTCGACGCCGTCGGGGACGACGTGGAGGCCGGTGTGGTGCGCGAGATCGAGGCCGGAAGGCGTATCCCCGGCCTCGGGCACCCGGTGCACAAGCTGCAGGATCCGCGTACGCCGCGGATCTATGCGATCGCAGACGAGACCGGCCTGGCGGGGACCTATCTCGGCAGGCTGAGGGAGGTCTCCGCGGCGCATGCGCGCCAGGCGGGCCGTGAGTTGCCGATCAACGGCGCGGGGGTGGCCGGGGCTGCGCTGGCCGACCTGGGCTTCCCTACGGCTCTACTGCGCGGTTTTGCGCTGCTGGCGCGGACCGCGGGGTTGCTCGGTCACCTCGCGGAGGAGATGCAGAGCCCTATTGGGATGCGCCTCTACCGCGAGGTGGATGAGCGTGCGAAGTATGCCCCGCCAACCGGGGAGTAGCGGCGGGGTGCAAGCGACGAGCGGAGGGTGGCCGTGAGCGTCCGCCGGGCGAGGCGGGGCCGCGCACGCCGGTAGTCCAGGAGCGTTAGGCCCGCCGGAACATCCGTGTGCTCGTACATGAATTCCATGCCGCCATCATCCGCTCACCCACGCGCGCGCGCATCGGGGAATGCCCCCGATCTGACCCTGATATTTCCCCCGATGGCCCCCTAGGGGGCGGGGGAAAGACGGGTGGCGCGGCACCCGCCGGGCGCCGCGCCACCGTTGACCGCTAAAGCGGCGTGACGTTGACAGCCTTGGGCCCCTTGTCGCTGGGCTCGGCGTCGTAGGACACCTGCGCGCCCTCGGCGAGCGACTTGAAGCCGTCGCCGACGATGCCGGTGTAATGGACGAAAAGGTCCTTGCCGGGCTCATCGGGTGTGATGAACCCAAATCCCTTGTCGTCGTTGAACCACTTAACGGTTCCGGTGGCCATGTATGAACACTCCACTGCACTCAGTTCAACCGGACAGCGTCCGGCCATTACGCCGAACAGGCTAGTCCAGATTCACCGCATGCGTCCATCCGAACATATGCGAAATCTCGACCGTCACCCATAACGGGTACCACAGACATTAGGTTGCCTCGCCCGTGGCCTTCGCGGACTCGCTCTGGCACGACACGGCCGGCGACGCGTTCGCGCCGCGGCCGCCGCTGCCCGGGGACATCGAGGCAGACGTGGCGATCGTCGGCGCCGGCTACACCGGCCTGTGGACGGCCTACTACCTCCACAAGCTCGACCCCGGCGTCCGGATCGCGATCGTCGAGCGCGAGATCGCGGGCTTCGGGGCCTCGGGGCGCAACGGCGGCTGGTGCTCGGCCCTGTTCCCGCCCGCGTCCAAGGGCATCGCGCGCCGGCACGGCCCGGACGCCGCGGTGGCCGTGCGGAGAGCGATGCACGAGTCGCTCGTCGAGGTGGGCCGGGTGGCGGACGCCGAGGGGCTGGACGTGCACTACGCGCGCGGCGGGACGATCTCGCTCGCGCGCAACCAGGCGCAGCTCATCCGCGCGCGCGAGCTGGTCGAGGAGGAGCGACGGCTCACCGGGCCGGTGGAGGAGCTGGACCTCCTCTCGAAGGAGGAGGCCGAGCGCATCGCCGGCGCCACCCGGGTGCTCGGGGCGACCTACACGCCGCACTGCGCCGTGGTGCATCCGCTGCGGCTGGTGCGCGGCCTGGCGAGCTGCGTCGAGGAGCGCGGCGTGTCGATCTTCGAGCGCACGGCGGCGTCAGCGCTTGGAGCGGGCGAGGTGGTCACGAGGCACGGCACGGTGCGGGCGGATGTCGTGGTGCGCGCGACCGAGGGCTACACCGCCGGCCTCCGCGGCGAGCGGCGCCGGCTGGTGCCGCTCTACTCGCTGATGATCGCCACCGAACCGCTGCCGGAGGAGGCCTGGCAGCAGATCGGGCTGCGGCGCCGCGAGACGTTCGCCGACCTCCGCCACATGCGCATCTACGGTCAGCGGACCGCGGACGACCGGCTGGCCTTCGGCGGGCGGGGCGCCCCGTATCACTTCGCCTCGCGGACGCGGCCGGACTTCGACAGGGACGGGAGCGTGCACGCCGCGCTCGCCGAGGTGCTGGCGGACCTCTTCCCGGTGGTGCGCGAGCGCGCGATCACGCACCGCTGGGGCGGGGCCCTCGGCGTCCCGCGCGACTGGCACGCGTCGGTGGGCTACGACCGCGAGCGCGGGTTCGCCTGGGCGGGCGGCTACGTGGGCGACGGGGTCGCCACCGCGAACCTTGCGGGGCGCACGCTCGCGCAGCTGATCACGGGCGAGGAGAGCGAGCTCACGCGCCTCCCCTGGGTCGGACACCGCTCGCGCGCCTGGGAGCCCGAGCCGCTGCGCTGGCTGGGTGTGAACGGCGGGCGCCTGCTGCTGACCGGCGCCGACCGCGCGGAGGCCCGCTCCGGGAAGCCGGCCCGGAGCGCGCGGGCCCTCGCGCGGTTCATCGGCTACTGAGCGTCAGTGGTTCCGTAGCGCGTCGATCAGCTCGTCCTTGCTCATCTCAGACCGACCCTCGATGCCGATCTCGCGAGCTCGGTCCTCGAGCTCCTCCTTGGTGCGGTCCTCGTAGCTCTCGGCCTCGCCGCCCTTCTGGCTCACGGCCTCGCCGCCGGCCTTGGCGTTGGCAATGCGGGCCGCCTTCTCCTTGCTCGCGCCGTCCTCGCGCAGCTCTTCGTACAGCCTGTCGTCCTTGATGCTCGGTCCATGATCCTTGCCTGGCATGGTGACCCTCCTTTCGGGTTCGAGATGTCCGTCGTGTCTAGCGCGAGCGCGCGACCGCTCGCTTGAGCTCCGCCTTGCCCATCTTCGAGCGGCCCCTGATGTCGAGCCGCCGGGCCTCGGCCTCGAGCTGCTTGCGCGTGGGCTCGTCGCCGCGGCGCACCGCGGCGGCCTCCTTGCCCAAAGCGCTCCGCGTCGAGCTGGGGAGGTTCTTCAACGTCTGCTTCCGGCGAGCGCCGGCCTGCGCCTCTTTCACGTTGCGCCTGGCGGCGCTCCGTTGCTTCGTTGTGGCCATGTCTTTCGACTACCCGCGCAACAGGTTGAAACACTTGGTTCATGGCGGAGAGCGAGCTGGTTCAGCAGGCTGCGGAAGAGCTGTACGGAGTCGCCCCGGGCGAGTTCACGAGCGCGCGCGACGCACGCGCCAAGGAGCTGCGAAAGCGGGGCGAGCGCGACGCGGCCGACGCCGTCAAGGAACTGCGAAAGCCGACGGTCGCCGCGTGGGCGCTGAACCAGCTGGCGCGCGGGCGTCCGAAGGACGTCGAGCGCCTACTGTCGGCGGGTGATGAGCTGCGGGCGGCGCAGGAGGAGCTCTTGGCAGGCGGCGAGCGGTCCGCGTTCCAGGAGGCCGCCTCGACGGAGCGCGAGCTCGTCGCGCAGTTGAGCGCCGACGCCGCGACGCTCGCGAGCGAGGCCGGCCAGCGGAGCGGGAGGCTCCAGGAGAAGTTGGCCGGGACGCTCCACGCGGCCGCCCTCGACGAGGAGACCGCCGAGGAGCTGCGCGCGGGCCGGCTGACCCGGGAGCGCGATGCGATCGGGGGTTTCGGCGGCGTGGCGACGGCGGCGCCGGGTCGTGCCGCGCGCACCGAGTCGGCGCCCCAAGACGCCGGCCGCGGAGCCGCTAGGGCGAAGCGCGCGGCCGAGCGTGGCCGGTCGAAGGATGCGGCCAAAAGTGCTCGGTCGAAGGGCGCAGACAAGCGCGCGCGGTCGAAGGACGCGGCCGCCGACACGGCGGCGGTCGAGGCAAGGCAGCGCCAGCGGCTCGCCGCCGCCAGGACGGACGAGCGCCACGCGCAGCGGGAG
>JBKPSR010000067.1:0-12609 GCA_046735115.1 Actinomycetota bacterium | reverse complement strand
GCAGGGACGCGCCGGGCAGAGCGCCGAGGAGTTCCTCGACTCCGTCGACATCCCCGCCGGAGCCCGCGAGGCGATCCTGGCCCGCGTCGAGATCTCGTGCGCCAACACCGCCGACCGGGTCGCGGCGACGGATCTCGGCGGCGTCGCGCACATCGACGACGAGCCCTCGCCGAGCATCGCGGGCGGCAACCAGCGGCTGGCGCTCGCGCTCGCGGCCGAGCTGGGTGACGCGCTCCGGCTGAGCTCCCTCGCGCGCGCGATCGAGTGGCGAGGCGGCGGCGCGGCGGGCGAGTCGAGCGCCATCCGCGTGGCTACGGAGTCAGGCGCGCTCGAGGCGGACGTCGCCGTGGTCGCGGTTCCGGCCGGCTTGCTGGACCGAATTGCGTTCGACCCGCCGCTGCCGGGCGACGTAGCGGGGCCGCTCCGCGCGGTCGAGTACGGCCACGCCGCCAAGCTCTTCGTGCCGCTGCGGGTGCCGGCCGAGCCCACCGCGGTCATGAGCGTGCCAGAGCGCTACTGGACCTGGACCGCCACCGGCGAAGCCGGCGAGGTACAGCCGGTCGTGAGCGCGTTCGCCGGCTCGAAGCCGGCGCTCGATGCACTGGAGGTCGAGGCCGGTCCGAGCCGCTGGCTCGACTCGCTCGAGCGCCTGCGCGACGACCTCGAGCTGGACACGGGAGGCGCGGTCCTCTCCACGTGGGCGGACGATCCGTGGGCGGGCGCCGCCTACTCAACTTCGCCGCCCCCGGAGGTGGCCGCCGCCACGGCGCGGCCGACCGGCCCGCTCGCGTTCGCGGGCGAGCACACCGCGGGCGAGCACGCGGCGCTGATGGAGGGAGCGATCAGGAGCGGGCGACGCGCGGCTCTCTCGCTGCTCCGCCCGTGACCCCGGCGTAGACATCGGCGACCTGGCTCGCCACGTCGCCCCAGTCAAAGGTCAGCACGTGCTCCGAGGCCTCGGCCACGAGCCGGTCGCGGAGCTCGTCGTCGGTGAGCAGGCGCTCGGCCATCGTGGCGAGCGAGCGCGGGTCGCGCGAGCGGAACCGCAGGCCCACGTCCTCGTTCGGGACCACCTCGCGCAGGCCGCCGGTGTCCGCGACGAGACAGGGGCAGCCGGACGCCATCGCCTCCAGGGCCACCAGGCCGAACGGCTCGTAGATCGACGGCACCACCGTGAGGTCCGCGATCCGGTACAGCGAGTGGAGCACGTCGTCGCCGATCCAGCCGAGGAAGGTGCCGTGGTCGTCGAGGCCGAGCCGCGTCGCCTGCTCGCGCAGTTCCCGCTCGGCCGTTCCCGAGCCGGCGACCAGGAAGCGGACCTTCCCGACGCGCTCGATCAGCCCCGGGAGCGCCTCCAGCGCGAGCTGGAACCCCTTCTCGTACACGAGCCGGCCCACGAGCAGCACAAGCATTTCGTCGGGCGCGGCGTAGCGGGCGCGCAGCGTGTCGAGGTCGTCGACCGCCACGAGCTCCGACGGGTCGATCCCGTTGGGGATCACGTGCACGCGAGTCTCCTCGAGCCCGTAGATGTCGGCCACGTGCTCGCGCATGTACGCCGAGCAGGTGATCAGGCGCTCCGCGCGATTGGCCATCCAGCGCTCGACGCCGTGGATGTAGGACTGGGGGTGTTTGTCGACCCAGCCCTGATGGCGCCCGTACTCGGTCGCGTGGATCGTGACCACGAGCGGCGCGCGGAAGCGCTTCGCGAGGTGGTCGCCCGCCGAGGCCACGAGCCAGTCGTGCCCGTGTACGACGTCGAAGTCGAAGCGGTCACCCACCTCCACGCCCGCGGCAAGCATGTCCGAGTTCATGTGCTCGATCCAGGCGACGAACTCGCTGAGGTCGCGCGGGCGCTCCGGCTCCCGGACACGGTGAATCAGCACGCCGCCCTTGTCCTCCTCTTGCGGGTCCTCCTCGCGGCCGCGGGCCAGCACGTGCACGTCGTGCCCCAGGGCGGCCATGTTCTCGGCGAGCTTCCGCACGTGGCGGGCGAGTCCTCCCTCGATCAGCGGTGGGTACTCCCAGGACAGGATCAGGGCGCGCATTGGTCTACGGGGTCGTCAGCGGAGAGAGATCGAGGTGAGGCGCCAGACCGCGAACCGCAGGGTCAGGAGCGGCCGCTGAGTCTGTCAGAGCGGCCAGCGCAGCGTCCAGGGCGGATCGATGTACCCGCATCCGCTCGAGCGGGTAGTCGGCAGCCAGGTCGCGCGTGACCATGAACGCCCAGTCGCTCGCCTGCATCGCGAGCAGCTCGCGGGCCGCGCGCTCGAGCGCGGTGTGCGGGGCGCCGTGAGCGGTCGCCGCGGCGACCGTCCGCAGCTCGGCGGCGCGCGCCTCGAAGGCGAGCTCGGCCACCGGCGGGGCATCCCAGGTCGTGAAGTCCTTGCCGCGCCCCCACGTCGACGCCGCGAGCGGGCGCGCCGTGGGCCGGACCAGCCCGATGCCCTCGGACACCGTCATGAGCCGCACCCCCTGCACCTCGGCCTCGTGGAAGACTGCGCGGAGCCAGTCAAGCCCCTCGTACCACCAGTGGCCGAGCAGCTCCGTGTCGAGCGCGCAGCAGAGGAGGCCGCCGCCGGCGAGACGCCGCGCCACCCGGCCCACGAAGTCGCGCGCGTGCTCGCGCGCCAGCGCCAGCGCAGCCGCGTGGTCGTAGGGCCGACCGGCGTTGCTCCAGGGCTTCAGGTCGTGCACGGTCCGGCCCCAGTAGTTTCGGTAGGTGCCGTGCGCGGGATAGCCGTCCTTCTCGTTCCAGACGAGCTGGACGGTGTCCCAGTCGATCGGCACCGCGACGGGCCCCGGCTCCGTGGCCACGGGCGTCACGTGGTCGAAGTCCGGAACCCCGGTCTGGTCCACGCAGAAGGCCCGCACGCCGTGGTCGGCGAGCTCGCGCTCGAGCCCGGGCGTGTACGCACACTCCGGCAGCCAGAAGCCTCCGCCCCAGTCGCCGTAGCGACGCGTATGGGAGGCGGTGCCGGTGGCCAGCTGAAGCCGGAGCCCGGAGTCGGTGGCCATCAGCGGCAGGAGCCCGTGTGTCGCGGCCGAGGTCCAGAGCTCGACGCGGTCGAGCGCGGCGAAGGCCGAGACGAGGTCGCGCCCGCGCTCGTCGAAGGCGCGCTCTGCGCGCGTGTAGTCGCCCGCCGCGCGGCGCACCTCGGCCGCGAGCTCCGGCTCGCCGCCCTCCTCGAGGCCCGCTGAGTCCTCGGCGTGGAGTGGGGCGCGTATCTCGCTCAGGAAGCGCAGATAGCGCTCGCCGGCGTCCCCGCGCATCGACTCGAACTGGTCGCAGAGCACGGGCGTGAGCCCGAGCGTGACCGGCGTCCCGTCGAGCACGTCGATCAGCGGCAGGTAAACGCATGCGACCGCCTCCCAGAGCCACTCCTCGCCGAACGGCCAGGTCCCGAAGCCCTCCACGTACGGCATGTGCGAGTGGAGGACGATGGCGAGCGCACCCTGGCCTCGTTCCGCGGACGCAGCGCTCAAGGCCGAAGCACCGCGACGAAGTCGAGCGCACGCTCCAGTGGCCCGCGGCGGAGCGCGAAGTCGCGGGCCGAGATCGCCGGGGTGAAGCGATCGTAGAACGGCTTCGTGATCCCGAGCGCGGCGTGCACGCGGTCCCAGCCGGCGCGCAGCGCGAGCTCGTGCGCTCGCAGCGCGCGCGTGTGGAAGAGCCCGAACAGCTCCACATGGTCGAAGACGCCCTCGCAGAGACCGCGGAACTCCTCGGCCCGGTATTCCTTCACGTGCCACGGGTTGTCCGACTTCTGCGCACCGGGCGGCGCGAGCGTGAGCAGGTTCGGCGTCGAGACGTAGACGGTCCCGTCCGGTCGAAGCATCCCGCGAAAGTGCCGGAGCACGGCCGCCGGGTCGGCCACGTGCTCGATCGTCTGGAGGAAGACGACGGCGTCGCATGGCTCCTCGTAGCTCTCGACCAGGTCGCGCACGAACCGGATGCCGGCGCACGTGTACTTGAGGCGCGCGTGCTCATGCGCCTCGGGGTTCGCGTCCACGCCCGTCACGCGCCGAGCGCGCCGCCCCAGCACCTCGACCCCGTACCCCTCGCCGCACGCCATGTCCACGACATCGCGCCCGGTGCAGCGCTCCGCGACCCACTCGTAGACGGCCAGATGGCGCCGGAACCAGTAGTTCTCGGCGGGCACGTCGGGGAGGGTGCGCTCGCCCGTCAGCTCGAGCGGCGGCACCCCCTCCGGCTGCGCGTGCTGAACCGTGTCCTGCATGGGCCGAGGCAGTCTAGGAGCTAGGCTCCCGCCGCCATGCAGAGCGCGCAGAGCATCCGGGAGGCGAACGTTCGCTACCACGACCTCGCGGCCGAGCACTACGACTCCAAGTGGGGGATCACCTACGGCGACGTGGGCCGGGCTCAGGTCGAGGCGAAGCTGTGCAAGGCGCTCGGCCACGAGCCGCGACGCTACACGCGCGCCCTCGAGATCGGCGCCGGCACCGGTTACTTCACGCTCAACCTGCTCCGGGCCGGAGTGGTGGCCGAGGCGGTGGCCACGGACATCTCCCCCGGGATGCTGCGCAAGCTCGAGGACTCCGCCCGGGAGCTGGGCCTGCGTGTCGACACCCAGGCCTGCGACGCCGTCGAGCTTCCGTTCGAGGACGACTCCTTCGACCTCGTCTTCGGGCACGCCGTCCTCCACCACCTTCCTGATCTCGACGCCGCCTTTCGCGAGTTCAGGCGGGTGCTGCGGCCGGGCGGCGTCGTCGCCTTCTGCGGCGAGCCGTCCTACTACGGCGACCGCATCGCCGCGCTGCCCAAGCGGGGCGCGAAGACACTGGCACCGCTCTGGCGGACGCTGATGGCCGCCGGGCCGCGGCCGGCGGGCGACCACCACCACGACGCCGGGAGCGAGGAGGACCGTCTCGAGCAGGTCGTTGACGTGCACGCGTTCACGCCCGCGGAGCTGGCGCGCCACGCCCAGCTGGCCGGCTTCGACGACGTCCGGGTGAGCGGCGAGGAGCTCGCCGCGAGCCTGTTCGGCTGGGCGAACCGGACGCTCGAGGCCACGGCCGACCCGCTCGACGTCCCCTGGGCATGGCGCGTCTACGCCTACCGCGGCTACCTCCTCCTGCAATCGATCGACCGCTCGCTGCTGGAGCCGCGACTGCCGGCGGCGATCTTCTACAACCTGCTGATCTCCGCGCGCGCGCCGGCCTGACGAACACAGGCGCGGCTAGCCCAACGAGATGGCCAGAAACGGCAGCGCGGCCGACACCACCAGGATCCAGTCGGCCGCGGTCGCGGCGAGGGGCAGGGTGCGCGCAGTGGTCTCGGGCCTGAAGGAGGCCGACTCGCGCACCACCCACGAGAGCACCGCGTCCAGCAGCGGCTGGAGGCGCCTGGGGGCCTCGCTCACGAGTGCTATGAGCGACCGCGCGGCGTCGGCCAGCCGGCGCTCGGAGGCGATCGCGTCAAGCACCGACGAGGCCTCGGTTGCGGACGGGATCCAGCGCACGCGCGCGAGCGCGCGGCGGGACACCTCGCGCAGCCCCTCCGCCCCCGCGGCGGCACGCAGCCAGGTGGCGGTGAGGACGAGCAGTGCGGCGCGGCAGGCGCGCCGCAGCGCGACCTCCAGCCCGAGCCCGCCGCCGAGGGCGAACACGAACGCGCCGAGCGCGAGGATCGAGGCGAAGATGGCTCCGGCGGGGAGCTGGTCTGGGTCGGCGTAGGACAGGTACCAGGCGAGCGCGAGCCAGACGGCGACGGCTGCGAGCAGCGGCCATTCCGTGCTCGCAAGCAGAAGGACGAACGCAACTGCGGCACTGAGGGTGACCGCCCGCGGGTCGAATCTCCTCAGGTGATGGGTAGACGTTGCGTTTTCCGCAACGGAGGCCGACCGCTTGGCGGGCTCGGCGTCCCCTCGGTGCTGTCGTTCGAGCTGCTCCCACCCCCGCAGCCCGCGCCCGTACACCAGCACCTGCACCGTGCTCGCGAACGCCGCCCATACCAGCAGGCTGACCAGCGTGAGCACGACGGCGTCGGCCGTCCCGACCTCGATGCCGACCCTGCGGCCGATCGCGTCGTAGGTGCCCGCGTACGCGTCGAGCCCGCCCGCGATCACCCAGATGAAGAAGGCGGTCGTGGCGGCGTTGTGCACGAGACGCACCGCCGCGCACGCCAGGAGCTGCGGCCAGAAGCCCACGTTGCGCGCGTGCAGCCGCCCCAGGATCGGGGCGCTCAATGCCTGCGTGAGCGGGACGCCGAAGCGCGCGGGGCCGATGATCGCCACTGTCTCGAGCATTGCGGCGGCGCTGGCGCCGAAGCCCAGCCTCGCTCCGCGCCGCTCGCTCACCCGCGCCAGCGCCACCCCGCCCGCCAGGGCGATCCAGAATCCGCCGGTCGGCGCCGCGCGCGCCGCGAGGAAGGAAACCACGCCGACATGCGCCGGCCCCGCCGCCTCGGGAGGAGCGGGGCCGGTCACGGGCTGGGCGGTGGCCATGGCGCGACCGTAGCGGGAGCGGCTCGTGCCGCCCCCGACTAGGTCTGGTGGGGTTTGTTGGTCTGGGTCCCGGGGCGGGGCCTCGGGGCTGCGGTCTAGGACCCTGAGTAGCGCCGGATCGACGATTCGGCGATGCGCCGGCCAAGGTCGGCGACGTCGTCGTCAGTCATCTGCTCGGTCGGGAAGCCAGCCTGCTCAAGCTCCTCGCGGACACGCTGCACGCCCTGGATGTAATCCAGCTTCGCGCCCAGCTTCACCATCACCGACTTGGCGTTCTCGTCGTCGATGGCGGCGCTTCCGTCCGCGGACGGCTTGAGGAGCCAGGACTTGACAGCCTCGGCCTCAGCCAGCGTCAGCTCAAGGCTCACGCTGTGATCCGCACCCTCAGGGAGACCGTTGGTCACCTCGATGGACATGGGGAGAGCATCGGCCCGGCCTGCGGTTCCTTGAAATTCAGCCGGAAACCTGGACATTTCCGCGCCCGCCGACCAGTGGGATGAGGCGGCTGGCTAGCCTGGGACGTAAGTGGGCCAGACCATCGAGGGCTTTCCGCTGTTCCCGCTGGGGATCGTGCTGCTCCCCGGTGAGGCCGTGCCGCTCCACATCTTCGAGGAGCGCTACAAGGTGATGATCGGCGAGTGCCTCGACGAGGAGCGCGAGTTCGGGATCGTCTGGCTCGCGGAGGACGAGCTCAAGCAGGTCGGCTGCTCGGCGCGCATCACGCGAGTGCTCGAGCGCTTCGACGACGGCCGGCTCAACATCCTCGTCGAGGGGACCGCCCCGTTCAGGCTCGAGCGCCGCATCGGCGACCTCGCCTACCCGGCCGGAGACGTGGAGGTGCTCGACGACGAGCCCGACGCGGACGAGGCCGCGCTCGAACGCGCGCGCGCCGGCTACGCCGATCTCGTCGAGGAGGTCACCGAGTCGCGCCCGGACGCCGAGGCGCTCGCCGAGCTGGGCGCGTACGGCATGGCGGCCACGCTCGACATCGCGCCGTCGGCCAAGCAGGCGCTGCTCGAGCTTCGCTCCGAGCCGGCCCGACTGGAGCAGCTCGAGACCCTCTTCGCCGAGGCGCTGAAGCGGATCAGGACCGCGGCGCGGGTGGCGGAGCAGGCGAGCGGGAACGGCCATCTGAGGCCTGGCGACTAGCGGCCTGGCTCGATCCTGAGCGCGCCGGGGCGGGCCCGCCAGGAGCCCGCCCCGTTCCCCGCTGTGACGGCTCAGCGGAAGTGGTGGAAGCGAGCGCGGCGTGCGAGAGCCCGGGCGGCCTCGACCGGCCTCGCGGTGACCACCCGGAGACCACGGGTCTCGGCCTCGGCGCCGCCGGCGAGCCAGAGCGCCGTCTTTCCGATGCCGGCCTTGCCCTCCAGCACGATCCCTCGGGGCGCCGGAAGCTCCGCCAATGCCTCCCGCAGAGTCTCCAGCTCGGCACCGCGGCCGACGAGCGCGACGGCCTGCGACCGCTCGACCCGGGGCCCCACTAGTCGGCCCTCCGCACGACCCCTCCCCTCCTTGGATCTCCACCACCCGTGAGCTCGCCCGTACCGGGATCGCGCGCGACCGCCTGGACGCCGCCGAAGAACAGGTTCAGCTCGCTCCAGCGGCGCACCGTCCAGCCCCCCTGCTCGAGCAGGTCGAGCGCGGCGGGGTCGACGCCGGGCTCGGCGTCGACCTGACCCTCCTCGACGTGAAGACGCGGGGCCGAGACGGCGTCCTGGGCCGGCAGGCCGTGGTCGACTACTCCGAGCACCGTCTGGAGGATCGCCGAGCGGATCCGGTTCGAGCCCGCGCTCCCGATGGCTATCTCCGGATGACCGTCGCGCAGCACGACGGTCGGGGCCATCATGCTCGGGACGCGCGCGCCCGGCTGGTGGCGATGGAAGCCCAGCGGGTTCAGGTCCTGCTCGCCGAGCATGTTGTTCAGGTGCACTCCGGCACCTGGGACGACCACGCCGGAGCACGACCCGTTTGAGCAGGTCACGGAGGCACAGTTGCCGCCCGCGTCCATCACCGAGATGTGCGTCGTGTTCCCGAGCCGCGAGCGCACCTCGGTCGCGACTGAGTCGAGCGCCTGCTTCGCCAGGAACCGCTCGAGGAAGCCCTCGGTGGCCAAGCCCTCGAGGAACTCCTCGTCGCGCGCTCGGTTCGTCGACTCGATCACCTCGGCCATCACGAACGGGTCGTGCGGCTGGTCGAGGCGCTCCAGGATCCCGAGCGCGTCCGCGATGAGGATCCCGCCGGACGACGGCGGCGGGTTCGTGATCACCTCGCGGCCGCGGTAGGTCACGCGCGCCGGCTCGCGCTCGATCACCTCGTACGAGCCGAGGTCGTCGCGGCTCAACGTCCCGCCGCGCTCCAGCACCCAGTCGCTCACGGCGTGTGCCACGTCGCCCGTGTAGAGGAAGCCCGGGCCCTCCGCGCCGAGCCGGTCCAGCAGATCGCCGAGCTCGGGCGCGCGGAAGGTGTCGCCCTCCTCGAGCAGCCGGCCGTCGGGCGCGTACAGCGCCGACGACTCGGGCGTCGAGGTCACGATCGGAGCCAGGACCGTGTAGAGGAATGCCTGCATCGGCACGACCTCCACCCCCGCGCGGGCCGCACGCGCCGGCGCGGGGGTGAGGTCGGCGAGGCTCACGGTCCCGAAGCGCCGCAGCGTCTCCGCCAGCCCCAGGGTGGTGCCGTATGCGCCGCAGGACGCCGGCCCGATGTTGAAGCGCTGGACCGCCTCCTCCGAGAACTTCACGTCGATGGGCACGAGCTCCGCCGGCCTGCGCCCGTCCAGCCCGAGGCCCGGGGCCGCGACGAAGAAGTCGAGCAGGTGCGACTCGGCGCCCGTGTGCACGACCATGAACCCGCCCGCCCCGGGCCCCGTGAGCGGCGCCTCCGCAACGAACGACATCAGCACGGCCGCCACGGCGGCGTCAACTGCGTTGCCGCCCAAGCGCAGCACATCGGCTCCGGCCTCGGCCGTGAGCGGATGGCCGGCTGCGACCACCCCTCTCATCGAGGCGAGCCTAGTGCGTGAACTAGCCGCGCGGCACGAACTCAGGCACGTCCACGTCGGCGAGCACGCCCGCGGTCGCGCGCTCGCGCCCGCGCCTGACGTTCGGCTCGGCGTCGGCCGGGATGCTGCGCGGGCCGGCGCGATGCACGGGCCGGTCGCCGTAGCCGGTCGCGACGACGGTCACCCACACCTGGTCCACGACCTTCTCGTCGACCATCGCGCCGAAGATGATGTTCGCGTCGGGGTGCGCCGCCTCGGCCACCGCCTTCGCCGCCTCGTTGACCTCCCACAGCGAGAGGTCGCGGCCGCCGGTGATCGACAGCAGGATCGACCGTGCGCCGTCCAGCGACGTCTCGAGCAGCGGCGACTCGATCGCATGTTCGACCGCGTCCATCGCGCGCCGATCACCCGAGCCCATACCGATCCCGAGCAGCGCCTGGCCGGCCTCGGACATGATCGTCCGCACGTCGGCGAAGTCCAGGTTGATCAGGCCGGGAAGGGTGATCAGGTCGGAGATGCCCTGCACGCCCTGACGCAGGACGTCGTCGGCCACCCGGAACGCCTCGACCATGGAGGTGGACTTGTCGAGCACCGACAGCAGCCGCGCGTTCGGGATCACGATCAGCGTGTCCACCTCGCGCGCCAGCTCCTCGACGCCGCGGTCCGCCTGATCGCCGCGCCGGGCGCCCTCGAATGAGAACGGCTTCGTCACGATGCCGACGGTCAGCGCGCCGACCTCACGCGCGATGCGCGCTACGACCGGAGCGGCGCCCGTCCCGGTGCCGCCGCCCGAGCCGGCCGCGATGAACACCATGTCGGAGCCCTTCAGGTGGCTCTTGATCTCGTCGTAGTCCTCGACCGCCGCGGCCTTACCGAGCTCGGGGTTGGAGCCCGAGCCCAGCCCGCGGGTGGCGTCGCTCCCGATGTGGAGGCGCGTGGAGGCGCCGGAGCCCTCGAGTGACTGGACGTCCGTGTTCACCGCGATGAACTCGACACCCTCGACCTCGGCCTCGATCATCCGGTTGACGGCGTTCACGCCCGCGCCGCCGACACCAACGACGCGCAGCACAGGCTCGGTCGGACGGACGGGCGCCACGCGGACGAACGGCTCCGACTCGGGTACCGGCTCGCGCTGGGCGGCCACCGGCTCGCGCTCCAGGATGTTCTCGGGGATGTCGTGCGAGAAGACCGACTTGAGCCGCTCCTCGGGGCTCGGCACGCCCTCATAGCGGCTCCAGCGCTCGGCGCGCTCCGCTCGGCGCCCCTCGCGCTCCTCGGCGCGACGGGCGGCCTCGGTCATGCGCCCGCCGAGGTCGGGCCTCGGCTCCGGGCGTTCCGGGGGCGCCAGCTCCGGCTCGCTGTGAGCCTGGGGCTCCGGCACGTGGCGGGTGGCCTGCGGCGCGGGGCCGCCCTCGGGGAGCGGCCGGCCGAGCTTCGGCTCCTGCTCGGACCCGCGCTCCTCCTGGCGCGGCTTCTGCTCGGAACGAGCGTCGTCCTCCTCCGTCTTGCGGAAGAGCTGCGCCAGTGGCCCCTCGCGCATGCTCGCCCTCTTACCGCTTGCCATTCGCCAGGACCTCCTCAGCTAGCCGGCGGTAGGCGTACGCCGCCTTGCCGTCCGGGTCGTACTTCAGCACCGACATCCCCTTCACCGGGGCCTCGGCGAAACGAACGGTCTTGTTGATGCGCGACGCGAAGACGCGGTCGCCGAAGTTCTCCTCCAGGATCTCGATGGCCTCCTTGGCGTGCACCGTGCGGTTGTCCACGAGCGTCGGCAGGATGCCCTCGATCTCGATTTCCGGGTTCAGCTCCTCACGCACCATGGAGAGCGTGTTCTGGAGCTGGATCAGCCCGCGCATGGACAGATACTCGCATTGCACGGGGACGATCACCTTCTGGGCCGCGGCCAGCGCGTTGATCGTGAGCAGCCCGAGGCTCGGCGGAGTGTCGATGAAGATGTAGTCGTAGTCGTCGCGAACCGGCTCGAGGCCCTTCTTGAGCGAGCGCTCGCGGCCGATCATCGTGGACATCGCGATCTCGGCGCCGGCGAGGTCGATCGACGAGCACGCGACGTCGACCTCGCGCTTGCGGATCACTTCGCGGATCGAGAGCTGGTGCACAAGCACGTCGTACATCGACGCGTCGAGCGAGTCGGGGTCGATGCCCTGGCTCATCGTGAGGTTGCCCTGCGGGTCGAGATCGACGCACAGCACGCGGTGGCCTCGCTCGACGAAAGCCGCCGCGAGGTTGAGCGTGGTGGTCGTCTTCGCCACTCCGCCCTTCTGGTTTGTGAACGCGATGACCTTCGCCTTGGCATCCATTACGCAAGCGGTATTCGCACGGGCTGGGCGGAATCCTTCACCCTTCCCGTCCGGTGCCTGCGCTACTGGACAAGCGCCTCGTCGTCGTGACCGGCAAGGGCGGGGTCGGAAAGACCACGCTCGCGGCCGCGCTGGGGCTTGCCGCCGCGCGGCGCGGAAAGCGCGTCGTGCTGTGCGAGGTGGCGGCGCGCGATCGCATGTCGCGGCTCGTCCCGGAGCTCACCACCGTCTTCGTGGACCCGGAGGAGGCCAAACGCGAGTGGCTCCGCTACCAGCTGAAGTCGCGGACCCTCGCCGGCGTCTTGGGCGGGAGCAGCCTGTTCCAGTACCTCACCGCCGCGGCGCCCGGGCTCACCGAGCTCGTGACGATCGGGAAGGTCTGGGACCTCGCCCAGCTCGAGCCGCGCGCGGGCGGGCCGACATTCGACCTTGCCATCGTCGACGCGCCCCCTACCGGCCACGGGCTGGCGATGCTGCGGGCACCGGGCACGTACGCGAACATCGCCCGCGTGGGGCCGGTCGGCCGGCACTCCGAGCGGATCGACTCGTTCCTGCGCGACCCGGGTCAGACCGGTGTGCTCGCCGTGGCTCTGCCGGAGGAGATGCCGGTGAACGAGACAGTGGAGTTCGAGCGAGCGCTCGACCGCGAGCTCGGGATGGCGATCGACGCCATCCTGGTGAACGCGGTCCACCCCGCCCGCTTCCGCCCGGAGGAGATCCGTCGCATCGAGGCGGCGGGCGGCGCGCGCACGCTGACGAGTGCCGCGCTCGCCGCCGCGCTCTCGGAGCACACACGCGCGCGCGGCGAGCACGCCCAGGTGCGGCG
>JBKPSR010000066.1:0-5595 GCA_046735115.1 Actinomycetota bacterium | reverse complement strand
CGGCTGGTGCGGGGGACGGGTCCGCGCACCGGATGTGATCTTCGACGTCGAGATCCCCGATCTGCGCTGCTCGATCCCGACGCGCCAGCAGGGCGACCTGCCAGCCGACCCCGACGTCCTGCGGACGATCAATGCTCACGCCGACCACTGTCTCGGGGTGTACGCCAACGTCGCCAAGGTCGGCACGCTGGCGGAAGGCGAGCTACTCGAGTTCGAGCCGTCCGGTGCGGACTCGGCCCCGGCGGCGGTCGCGCAAGCGGGCACCACGGCGCTCAAGCGCGGAGCGTTGCGGGTCTTCGACGCGTTGATGCCTCGCGGCGAGTGACCGGGCGAGCCTTGTAGCGATTCCTCCTGAACGCCGTACCGACGCTGCCGCATGACGCGAGAACCGACAGCGCAGCTAAAGGACGCGATATTTAGCTCTCGATGTCGCAAGAGAACGTGGAGATCGTGCGGGCCGCCTTCGAGGCGTGGAACGCTGGCGAGCTGCAGGACGTGCTCTCCCACTTTCACCCGGAACTCGTTTACCAGCCGCGTGCAGACGAACCCGACCCGAGCCCGCACGTCGGTCGCGATGCGTACGAGCCGCTCGTTTACGAATTCGTCGATTCGTTCTCCGAAGTCACGTTCGAGGTAAAACACGAAGCCCTCGAAGCCGGGGGCTCGCGGATTAGTCGATCTCCGAGGAGCTGTCCCCGCTGCCGCTATGCGCGAGAAGGAGGTGCTGGGCGGTGGAATCCTTTCTTCGTGACCGTGAGAGGGGCGAGACACGAGGACGCCGAGGCGATGGCGCGAGTACTGGCCGTGGTCGCCGAGGAGGGTTTGATAGCGACCGAGCCGCCAGTGGACATCGGCGCTCGTGCCCAGCGCTTCCGGGAGACGATTGCGGGCGAGGGTCCCGACGCGCTCTGGGTGCTCGAGGACGGCGACCGGGTCGTGGGCAACGCGGATGTGCACGAGTCCGCCCCAGGCGTCCTCTCGCTCGGGATAGCGATCCTTCCCGAGGCGCGCGGGCTGGGAGGCGGACGAGCGCTGCTCGAGGCGATCGTCCAGCACGCTCGCGCGTGCGGCGCGCACAAGCTGGAACTCGAGGTCTGGTCCGACAACGCGCGCGCGATCGTGCTCTACGCCTCGGCTGGGTTCGAGGTCGAGGGAATGCGCCGTCATCATTACCGCCGGCGCGACGGGTCGCTGCGCTCAGCCCTACTCATGGCTCGCCTGCTCAGCCCGGACGAGCACTAAGACGTCAGGTCGTTGATCGGAACCCGCTCGGCTGCTCGGGGAAGCCCGCCCTCGCATCGCGCGAATTCCGCAAGCGGCGTCGCTAGTGGTAGCTCGCTTGGTATGGCCTCTCGGGGGTACGCTCGGCTTGACTCTCAGTCTCGTACGAACCTCGTATGCGAGAGCGCCACGACACCGTCGTCATTGGGGGCGGCCAGGCCGGCCTGGCGATGAGCACCGTGCTCCAGCGGTGCGGACACGAGCACATCGTCCTGGAGCGCCGGCGCGTCGGCGAGCGCTGGCGCACGGAGCGCTGGGACTCCCTCCGCTTCCAGTTCCCCAACTGGTCGATCCAACTGCCCGGCTACACCTATCCGGGCGACGATCCCGACGGCTTCGCGCACTACCGCGAGATCTTCCGCGTCGTCGAGGACTACGCGGCGAGCAGCCGGGCGCCGGTGCGCGAACACACCGAGGTCGTCGGCGTCGCCGAGGACGCCGACGGCAAGGGCTTCGTGGTCTCTTTGGTGGATGGCTCGATCCACACCCGGCGGGTCGTGCTCGCGACCGGCCCCTTCCAGCGTCCGTTCGTCCCGCCGATGGCTCACGACGTCTCGCCGTCGGTGCTGCAGACGGACCCAACCCGCTACCGCAACCCCCAGGAGCTGCCGGACGGCGCGGTGCTCGTCGTCGGCAGCGGCGCGTCTGGGTGTCAGATCGCGGACGAACTGCTGCAAGCCGGGCGCCGGGTGTTCCTGTCGGTCAGCCGTCACCGACGCGCCCCCCGGCGCTTCCGCGGCAAGGACGTCTACTGGTGGCTCGAGAAGCTGGGCCGCTTCGACCAGACGATCGACACGTTCCCGGATCGCCGCTGGCCGCCGTCGACAGTCATCACTGGGGTCAACGGCGGCTACGACGTCGATGTCCGGCGCATGGCGGTCGACGGGCTCACAGTAGTCGGCAGAGTCGTGGGCGCGTCGGAGCGCACGGTTGCGCTCGCCGCAACCGCGAACGCCGTTCTGCGAGATGCCGACCAGGCCTACGCGAGTTTCCTCTCCGCGGCGCGTGAGTTCGTCACGAAAGCGAAACTCCAGGGCGAGCTCGCCGGCGAATCTCGGGCGGATCCCCTGCCCCTTCCCGCCGCGCTTGAGGAGCGCGACTCCCTCGACCTCGATCGGGAGAACATCACGACGATCCTCTGGGCAACCGGCTACGCCTACGACTACGGCTGGGTCAAGCTGCGGGTATTCGACGACGGAGGACGGCCGGTCCAGAATCGCGGTGTCACCCAGGTGCCGGGGCTCTACTTCCTGGGCCTGCACTGGATGCACACATTCAAGTCCGGCCTGTTCTCCGGTGTCGGCAGCGACGCGGAATACCTCGCCGAACGCATGGGTCTCGTGACGGGGCGGTGACTACGTCGGCGACGGTGTCGCTCCGCTCGCTGTCGCAATGCGCGAGAACCAGTCCGAACACTGCCAGGGCCCAGGGCGCCCACGATCCGCGCTCATCCGACGGCATGCTCGCCCACGCTGTCGGGGCCTCGCTCGGCCACTGCTTGCCGGGCGCGCGCGATCTCCTGCTCGGCAGGCAGTCGCGGCGTGCCACGCAGCTCATCGATCACGTGCGCACAGGTATTGAGCGTCATCTGCGCGATCGGCGGGCCGCTCCGGTGACTCTCGCCCGGTGGTTTTTGACGAGACCGAGACCCATTTCGCGGCTACGCGGATAGCCGGTTTGGACCAGCAGCCGAGCATCCGTCAGCGCGCTATCGATTCGCGCGAGTTGCGCAAGCACGCGGAAGCAGCAGCCCCCGGCCGTCGCCTGGAGCGCCTAGAGCGCGAGCATCGCCGCAGCGACTTCCCCTGCGGCCGCATCGGGGATCGCCGTCGCGGCCCGTTCGAGCACGAGCAGCCGCGCGCCGGGGATCTCGCGTGCGAGCGCTTCGCCATTGCCGACAGGGAAGAACGGATCGCGGCGACCATGCACCACCAGCGCCGGGGTCGCGAGCTCGGGCAGGCGCTCGCGCCAACGCGGCTTGCAGTCGAGCTTCGCGAACACCGTGCCCAGCTGGTTGGCCATTTGCACCGCGGGCTCCATGCCCGGCGTGCGGTCCCACTTGCGCTCGGCGGTCGCGCGCGCGGCGGCGGGGTCGTCGCCGAGGATCTCCGCGCCGCGGGCGGCAAACTCCGCCACGGCGGCGCGGTCGGACCAGTCGGGCATCGAGCGCGAGAACAGCCGGTCCATCGTCGCCGCGTCATGGTCGGGCAGGTCGTTGTCGAGCCGGCCTGGAGCAACGGGCCGCGTCCCGGCGAGGGTGAGCGCCGAGAACGCGTCCGGGTGGTCGAGCGCGGCGACCTGGGCGACCATCCCGCCCACGCCGATGCCCGCCAGGTGCGCCGGCCGGTCGTCGAGTTCGCGAGCGAGCGCCGCGGCGTCGGCTGCGAGATCGCGCAGCGTGTACGCCGGAGCCTCGGGATCGACGGTGGTCGACGCGCCGGAATCGCGCAGGTCGTACCGCACGACGTGGCGCCCGCCGCGCGCGAGCGCCTCGCAGAGCGCGTCGGGCCAGGAGAGCATGGTCGTGCCGCCCGCGAGGAGAACGAGCGGCGCCGCCGCGTCCCCGAAGTGCTCGACCCCGAGCGTGACGCCGTCCGCATCGACCGTCGTCATCACGCTCACTCGACGAACTGGTAGTCGGTCGCGATCCGGCCGTCGGCGGCGAGGATCACGAATTCGAGGCCGGCGCCGAGCACCTCGCCATCCGGTGAGACTCCTTCCCAGCGCCAAGTGACCACATCCCCGAGGCGTTTCGCGCCGTCCCGCAACCGAAAGGACATCTGGCCGCTCGCCACGAAATCCTCGTAGGCCGATGTCACCCTCGCTTCGAGCTCGTCGTGGCCGCGCACCTGCCAAGTCGGGTTGACGGCCCGCTCATCGGCGGCCTCGTAGACCTCCTGCGTGGGCTGGAGGACATGGATCGCATCCTTGCTCCAGAGATCGGCGATCGCCTTGCGGCGGCGGTCGCCATCCGGCTCCATCCAGACCGCCGTGTAGCGCTCGGCCAGCTCGTGCGGATCATTGACATTCATTCGAACCTCCAGCGTGTCGGTCGGTCGTCGGTCTTGCTTCGCCGTGAACGGTCCCGGAGGAACGGCCACGCGTCCATTACCTCTCTTGTAAAGCCGGCCGGTTCTACACGCCGGGCGATGGATCCCCAGCGGACGCCCCGCTAACTTCAACCGAGTGGTCGTGCAGGCCGAGCAGGAGCCCCAGACCGCGGGCGAGCTGATCCGCTTCTGGCGCAGGGGACGCGGCCTCAGCCAACTCGAGCTGTCCCTGGACGCGAACGTGTCGACCAAGCACCTGAGCTTCGTCGAGACAGGCCGCTCGCGCCCGAGCCGCCAGCTCCTCGTCCACCTGGCCCAGCACCTCGACCTACCGATCGCCGAGCGCAACCGCCTGATGCTTGCGGGGGGCTTCGCCCCTCCGTATCTGGAGCAGCCATACGACGGCGAGGTCATGCAGCCACTCCGGGAGTCGCTGAGCAGGCTGCTGAAGGCGTACGAGCCGAGCCCGGCGTTGATAGTCGACGGGCTCTGGAACCTGATCGAGGCGAATCGCGCAGCGTCGCTCCTCTGGGACGGAGTCGACCCTGAACTGCTCGAGCCCCCGATCAACATGCTTCGCCTCGGGGTCCACCCGGGAGGCCTCCCGAAGATCTCGTCGATGACCGCGGCCTGCAACGCGCCGCTGATCACGAAGCTGAGACGGAGGAGCCGCGAAGACGCCGATCCGGCGCTCGGCAAGCTGATCGATGAGGTGGAGTCCTATCTCCCGAACGCGCCGCCCACCGGCCCCGCGACCCAGCCGGTGGTCTCGCTGGACCTCCGCACCCCCCTCGGCGAGGTCAGTCTCTTCACCGTGATCGCCACCCTCGGGGCGCCACTGGAGGTGACCGCGGCAAACCTCGCGATCGAGACCTTTCTGCCGATGGACGAGCGCAGCGCAGCGCGGCTCGGCGAGCTCAGCAGGGAGGCGCGACCATGAGCGCGTCCTTGTGCCCGAGTCGCTCCTGCCTTCCGCGACACGCGGCACCCGTCGATAGATGGCTTGTCGCCTTTCCGACGAGTCCGCGATGCGGACTTGGCCGAGACGTGGTCCTACTCGCTCGGCAGTTCGGCGATCGCCTCGATCGAGATGAGCAGGCCGTGGGGCAGCCGGACGTGGGCCGGGGCGGAACGGGCCGGCGCCGGATCGGGCATGTGGCGGGCGTAGACCTCGTTGAGCCGGGCGAAGTCCTCGACATCGGCGTAGAAGATCGTTGTCTTGACCACGTCGGCCATGGACGCGCCGGCAGCGCCGAGCACGGCA
>JBKPSR010000065.1:0-4503 GCA_046735115.1 Actinomycetota bacterium | reverse complement strand
GCTACATCCCGCTGCTGGTCACCGCCCCCGGGTTCGGCTGGATCAACGCCTACACGATCGCCTCGGAGATCGGCGACATCGGCCGTTTCGCGTCGCCGGCGAAGCTGTGCGGCTACACCGGTCTCTGCCCGCGTGTGCTGCAGTCCGGCGCGAGCGACCGGCGCGGGCCGATCTCAAAGCACGGGCCGCGCTACCTGCGCTGGGGGCTGTTCGAGGCCGCCATGAACGCCTGCAAGCACCCGCTCTACCGCGAGCGCTACCAGCGCACCAAGCGCCGCCTCGGCCGCCAACGCGGCCCCAAGGTCGCCCAGATCGAGCTGTCGCGCAAGCTCACCGAGGCGCTCTGGCGCATGCTCACCCGCAACCAACCGTTCGCTCCGGCAGGCGCCGCTTTTCGTCTAGCCGCGTGACGGCTCTCTTTGGAAATGCGCCGCCGGAGCGAGCCTCCCATTTCGCCTAATCCCCACGCCGCTGGGGCGATAGAGACATGAGCGCCGCTCGAACACATGACAACTGCCGCAGCCCCTGACCCACGACCGCCCCAGGCGAGTTGACACCGGCCCCACTTTCATAGAGACGAAACGCGGTAGCGGGATAGTGGGCGGGCGATGTCGCAGGAGAACGTGGAGATCGTCCTGCGCCCAGGGCAACGGTCCGAATTTGGCCCTGGTCACAGCTAGCGCCTAGCTCCGAGTACCGATATAGATACAAGGCGCAAACCTCGTTGCCCGAGGTTGCGCAGACCCTCCATGGAAGAAGCGTCAGATGATGAGATCAATCATCGCCGCCGCCGCCGCCCTCGCCGCGTCGCTGGCAATGAGCGGCACCGCGCTTGCCGACGCGGGTCTCAAGTTCCCCAGTGAGCAGGCGGCGTGCGTGGCGCAGGCCTGGGTACCTGCTAACACGGATCCCGCGTCCGAGCCGGGCGACCTTGGGGCCTTCATCCGCGAGTTTGCACTCACGGGAGAGTGGGGCCACGAAATTAGGCAACAAGGATGTAAGCCGTGACGCAAACTATGGAGCGTCGATCACGAACCCCGCCCTTTGACAGGCCATTCGTTAGCGGCCCCCTATAGCCAGGCAGCATCCCGGCTTCATGGAGAATTCTGCAGTTTTTTCGCGGCGACCCAGCCGGGGACGTGCAGAGGCCCCAGTCATGTCACGCCACCTTCCCCCCCCGCCTCTGAAGGTGGATCACGCTGTGGTGGGACCGGCAGACGCTCATCAGGTTGGCCGGGTCGCGTGCCGGCATGACAGCGAGCTGCCACAGACACCCGGCGTGTCGCAGACGCACTAGATAGCCCTGGCACCGGACCCCGCGCCAGGCTCGGTAGTCACTCGTCGATCCCGGCGAGGTACGGGCCGCGCTCACGTAGCCACCTCGTCGCCATGGCCCTCGGCGACGGACGAGTGCTCGGCCGAAGCCCGCACGGATGACGCAACCCGGTATCGACCGCCGGCGGCTCCATCAGCTAGCATCGAGTACGCGGGGTTTTTCGCGCTGTTCTTACTTATGGCTCGCTGCTCGTCTTTTGAGAGGAGGCGGATGGCTTAGCAATCCCAGGAAAGCGGAGTTTCGGATGTCCAACATCACGCCCCTAGACCACCTGCCGCCGCCCGATCCCGCTAGAGCTATTCGCCTGGAGGAGCTGCCTGTCCGCCTCCGTCGCCGCCGCCCCCTCGTCCTGTTCTTCCTTGCTGCGCTCGTGCTCGCTCTGCCGAGCGCGGCGGCGGCGAAGAAGCCGCCCCCTCCACCCCAGGCGCCCTCCACGGTCTCCGCTTACGGCCTAGGCTCCCTGAGCGCGGAGTGGCAGGCCGACACGCCGCTCGGACTCGGCGACCTGGGCCGCATGGGCAGCGCGAACCTCGGCATGTATCGCGCCCGCTTCCGCCAGGACGAGGTGTTGAGCAACGGCACCTACTCGAACTGGGTGCATCTCGACAATCTGACCAAGCAGGCTTCGCTTCGAGGGGTGACGCTCGTCCCGGTCCTCATGAACCTGCCGGGCGGGACCTACACGCCGCCTCGTACCCCCGCCGAGCGCGACGCGTTCGCCTCCTTCGCCGCAGCTGCGGCTAGCCGCTATGGACCGAGCGGCTCCTTCTGGTCGAGCTGCGGCTGTCCTTGGCGGCCGGTCCAGGTCTGGGAGGTCTGGAACGAGCCCAACTTCGCGCAGTACTGGGGCCCGCCGAGCGCGAGCGAGTACGCGGCGCTGCTGCAGGTCGTACGCAGCAGACTACGCGCCGCGGACACCAAGGCGCGGATCATGTTCGGCGGGCTTGCGTACGCCGGCTCCTACGACGGCGTGAACAGCATCAACCCGAACACGTTCTTGCGCGACGTCATCCAGGCCGCGGGCGTGAATGCCTTCGACGCCCTGGCGATCCACGACTACCACTCGATCGCGAGCAGCGGGATCACTGCGGTCGGCGGCACGGTGAACGTCCTCAAGCAGTACGCCGGGACGGACGCGAACGGTGCGCCACGGCAGCAGGTCTGGATCAACGAGTTCGGCAAGGCCACCGCGCTTGACAATCCCGCGACGACGACCGACGAGGCGGCGCAGAGCGAGGTCACCCAGCGCAGCTGGCTCGACACCTTCACGAACGGCGCGCTCGCGAACCGCGCCGCCTGGAACCTGGGGCCGCTGCTCTGGTACTCGGTCCGCGACTCCTACGACGCGAATGCCGCCTGGCTGCGGCTGGGCCTCCGCCGCACCACCTCGGACAACGCGGACGGTGGACCGAAGCTGGCCTGGGACGACTACGTGGCTCGCAGCAGCGCGGCGGCCCAGCTGCCGCTGCCGGTCGTCCGCTAGAGGAACTGGCGCGCGACGACATTTGCCGGCGGCGTCGAGCGTCGAGTAGCGCCTCGCGGAGGGACTCGCCGCGATGTTGGTCGCCCATCTCGGACAGCGGTGGGTAGCCGACGACCTTCTCGACCCGGCGGCTTAGCTCGGGGCTCGCGATGGCAGAGGGTAGATCGAGCCACTCCAGGGCCTATCGAGAACAGCGCGCGGTCCGAGCTGTTGCTTTGCATGGAAGGCGAAAGCGGAGGCCACCACCGACACGGCTGTCGCCCCTCGCGCGAAGCATTAGCGCGAGCCGAGTGCCAATGCATGCTGCCCGTCTCTGTCTCTAGCTCTTAGAGGCCCTAACTCAGCCGAGGACTGACCGCCGCCAAGCGCGCTCGAGTGATCGAAACTCCGGCGCGCTGCTGTCTGGGCCGCCAAGGAGCAGGCAGTTCACCGAATCGAAGCCGCCGGTCCAGGAGGGAGAGCCGTCCTTACCGGCCGACGTTCGCCAAAGGAGACGGGCTGGGCCTCGTAAACGCGTTTCTGATTGGCGTCCGCGTAGAACAACCGTCCTTCCGCGACCGCGTACCGCTGGCTAAGGGACGGGTTGTACTCCGCGTCGGGAGTAGGTGCTAACAGATAGGGGGTCTGCTGCTCACTCCCACGTGGTTGGCAACGCGCGCCGGGAAGGGGGCGCCGGTGGACCGCTCCACCGCCGTGGTCCTCGTATGCCCAGTAGACGAAACGCCCGTCGAGCTGCGGGTCCCCAAGGGAGCCATAACGCCCACGCGCGATCAAGCATGCAGGCCCGTGTCGGCGTCGGCGCCGGACCACGATCTCGCTGCCGCCCCGACCGGCGCTCGAATAGATAACCGTAGGCCCACGGGCGTCGATCCCGGCATCGGGGTACGACGCGGAGTCGGCGTTTAGGCCCCCTTCGCCAGTGAGCCGGACGAGAGGTGAGCTGCTGAAGATTCCTCCCACCGCTCTCTGCTTCCGCCGATCCCAGCGCGACCGGAAAAAGACGACTTTCCTGCCCCAGGGGGACCCCAAGAGCTCCTCCCAACGACTCGAGGAGGCGTGCGGCACCGGACTCGAGCGCCGCGTCCTGAAGTCGTAGCGGTAGACGTCGCACTCGCTCCACGACTGGTCCACGTAGTAGCGGCAGCGCTCATAGGCGGCCAGCAAGCGGCCGTCCTGTCCCCGGCCAAGATCGATGCGCGCCAGCGTCCCATACCGGTTGGCGGGCGGTATCGCAACACGCCTGACAGCACCCTCCCGCCAGGCCCAGTACACCCCTCGACCGCTAGACCGTCGGGGTTCCCCCAAACGAGAGTGCCCCCATACGCCGACAAACCAAAGGCCGGTCCGCGCGCGATGACCCGATCAGCTGCTGCGGGACCCGCCGAGCCGAGGAGGAAGAGACACGCCGCGGACAGCAACACCGGCAGAAACCGGGCGCGAGTTTGACGACGGATACGTGGCGGGACAAAGCGTCGCATCTACTCCCTCTCCCCGGCCACGCTAGCCCCGATTGCCCGACCCGGTCAAGACGAGCGCCCGTCAGTGAACCCCGCGCATCTCCAGCTGGCGCTCCAGGGCCCGTCGCGCTCCGGCAGGCGGTCACGGCCATGACGCTTGCCAATCCAGCGGCGGCCGCGCGGCCCTGCCACTTTGCTCGGCGCGCGGACGCGCTTGCGCTTTCGCG
>JBKPSR010000064.1:0-32790 GCA_046735115.1 Actinomycetota bacterium | reverse complement strand
AGGCGGTTCGGCTCGGCGGTGACGGGGCGTCGCCGCGGGTGCTGCGCCACCACTCGCGGAAGGTCTCCGGCGCCGGCGCCGGCAGCTCGCGCGACATCGTCCAGCCGGCCAGCGGTCCGGGCAGACGCGTCAGCGGTCGGGCGGCGGTTCGGGCGAGCTTCTGTGCTCGCTCGTAACGGTTTCGCGCGGAGAAGGTGTGGAAGAGGGCGCGCATCGTGAGCTTCTCCGGGTCGAGACGGCGGCGGGCCGCCACCTCGCGGGCACGCAGATGGGTCAGGAGTCGGGGGATCTCGATCTTGACGGGGCAGACCTCCCCGCAGGCCCCGCACAGAGACGATGCGTATGGCAGAGAAGCCGCGTATTCGCGGGAGGGCGCCGCCTCGCCGGAGAACGCCGGACGGCCGGAGAAGGCCGTGTTTCCGGAGCCCGCCCCCTCCCCGGAAGGCGCCGCCTCCTCCGAGGCCGCGGGCCTGGTGGGCTTCCCATCCTCGAGGCCCACCAGCTGCGGCGTCAGGATCGCTCCGATCGGTCCTGGGTAGACCGAGCCGTACGCGTGCCCGCCCACCCGTGCGTAAACCGGGCACACGTTCAGGCACGCGCTGCAGCGGATGCAGCGGAGGGCCTGCCGGCCCACGTCGTCGGCGAGCGTCTGCACGCGCCCGTTGTCGACCAGGACCAGGTGGAACTCGCGGGGGCCGTCGCCGGACACTCCGGTCCAGACGGACGTGTACGGGTTCAGCCGCTCGCCGGTCGACGAGCGCGGCAGGAGCTGGAGGAAGACCTCCATGTCGCGCCACGTCGGGATTGCCTTCTCGATCCCCATGACGGTGACGAGGACCTCGGGAAGCGTCGTGCACATCCGGCCGTTGCCCTCCGACTCGAAGACGCAGACGCTGCCCGTCTCAGCCACCGCGAAGTTGGCTCCGCTCACGCCCATCCGCGCCGAGAGGAACTTCGCCCGCAGGTGGCGCCGGGCCGCCTCGGCCAGCGCCGCGGGCTCGTCCGTCAGCCCCTCTAGGCCCAGCTCGCGCCTGAAGATCTCCCTGATCTCGGCCCGGTTTTGGTGGATGGCCGGCACCAGGATGTGGGAGGGGAAGCCGTCGTCCAGCTGGATGATCAGCTCGGCGAGGTCCGTCTCGATCGCGAGGACCCCGTCCGCTGCGAGGCGCTCGTTGAGTCCGATCTCGTCGGTAGCGATCGATTTCACCTTCACCACCTCATCGAGCCCGTGCGAGCGGGCGACGTCCGCGACGAGCGAGCACGCCTCGGCCCCGTCGCGCGCCCAGTGGACCGTGCCGCCCGCCGCGGTCACCGCCGCCTCGAGCTGCTCGAGCGTCGAGTCGAGCCGCAGCAGCGCCGAGTCCTTGATCGCGGCGCCGGCGGCCCGGAGCTCCTCCCAGTCGGGCAGCTCGTCCACGACGCGAGCGCGCTTCTCCCGAATCGTCGACGTGGCGCGGGCCAGGTTGGCGCGGAGCTGGCTGTCGGCCAGCGATCGGCGCGCGGCGGCCGGGAAGCCCTTCACGGCCACGGGTCCTCCTCGGTCGAGGCCAGGATCTCGGCGAGGTGAACCGTCCGCACCCCGGTCCGCCCGCGCGCCAAACCACCGCCGATGTGCATCAGGCACGACGAGTCGAGCGCGCAGACCACCTCGGCGTGCGTGTCGAGGACGTTTCGGACCTTGTCGGAGAGCATTGCCGTCGAGACATCGGCGTTCTTCACCGCGAACGTCCCGCCGAAGCCGCAGCACTCGAGCGAATCGGGGAGCTCCACCAGGTCGATCCCGCGCACGGAGCCGAGCAGGCGGTGCGGCCGGTCGCCGACCCGCAGCGCACGCAGGGAGTGGCAGGTCGGGTGGTAGGTAACGCGGTGCGGGTAGTACGCGCCCACATCCTCGACCCCGATCACGTCGACCAGGAATTCCGACAGCTCGTGGACCGGCAGCGCATTCGCGCCAATCTGCTCCCGGAGCATCCCGGCGCAGGACGCGGAGGGCGTCACGACTGCCTCGTAGCCGCCGAACACCCCAGCCAGCCGGCGTGCGAGCGCCAGCCCCTCCTCCGCGAATCCGCTGTTCAGGTGCATCTGGCCGCAGCAGGTCTGCTCCGCGGGGAACTCGACCTCCACGCCGAGCCGGTCGAGCAGCCGGACGACCGCCCTTCCGGCTGACGGGAACAGCGTGTCCCCAATGCAGGTAACGAACAGGCCTACACGCACCATTTCTGGAGTTTCCCGGATGGCGATGAGGGGAATCCGCCGTACAAGGAGCAACGAGGGAGGCAAGCGGTGTACACGCAGGACTTCAACCCGGTCTCAGACTCGCTCGGCCTGACCGCGATCTTCGCGGCCTTGCCCATCCTGACCCTGTTCGTGCTGCTCGGCGGCCTGAAGATGAAGGCCCAGTGGGCAGCCCTTATCTCACTCGGCGTGGCAATGCTCGTGGCGATGATCGTCTACAGCATGCCCGTCGACCAGACGGCGCTGTCCGCAAGCGAGGGCGCCGTGTTCGGGCTCTTCCCGATCATGTGGATCGTGATCATGGCGATCTGGATCTACAACATGACCGTCGAGACCGGGCACTTCGCGGTACTCCGGCGCTCGTTCGGCGCCATCTCCGAGGATCAGCGGATCCAGGCCGTGATCATCGCGTTCTGCTTCGGCGCGCTTATGGAGGCGCTGGCGGGCTTCGGGACGCCGGTTGCGATCAGCTCGGTGATGCTGATCGGGCTTGGCTTCCGGCCGATCAAGGCCGCCTCGCTGGCGCTCGTCGCGAACACCGCCCCCGTGGCGTTCGGCGCGATCGCCATACCGATCGTGACGCTGTCCGACATCACCGGGCTGGACAAGGGCGACCTCGGCGCGATGGTCGGACGGCAGACGCCCTTCCTCGCCCTGATCGTCCCGCTGATCCTGATCGGCATGGTCGACGGGCGGCGCGGGATCCGCCAGACCTGGCCGGTGGCCGTCGTCGGCGGCCTCGCATTCGCGCTCGGCCAGTTCGCCTGCTCGAACTACGTCTCGGTGGAGGTCACCGACATCGTGGCCTCGCTCCTCTCGACCGCATGCATCGTCGGATTGCTCCGCGTCTGGACGCCCGGCGAGCCGCTTCTGGCCGAGGACACCGCGGCGACCGGACGCTTCCAGCGACCGGCCGCGGCGGGGGCATCCGTGCACGACCCTGTGATGGAGCAGGAGATCGCGCGCCGGGACGGCACCCGCAGGGATCGCGCCGGGGACGTCGTGCGGGCTTACGCGCCGTACCTGATCATCATCGCCGTGCTGTCGATCGCCCAGATTCCGGCGGTGAAGGACGCACTCGCGAAGTCGCCATGGACGACGACCTTCGACTGGCCCGGTCTCGACGTGCGCACACCCACCGGCGAGGCGGTGAGCAGCCAGACGTTCAACTTCAACTGGCTGCCCGCGGCCGGCACCCTGCTGCTGATCTCAGGTCTGCTCACGATGGCGGTCCTGAGGGTCTCCCCGGCGCGCGCCGCGCGCGTGCTCGGAGCGACCGTCGATCAGCTCAAGTGGGCGATCCTGACCGTGATGTCCGTGCTGGCGCTGGCGTATGTCATGAACCAGTCCGGACAGATCATCACGCTCGGCCTCTGGGCCGCCGGCGCGGGCTCGTTCTTCGCGTTCCTGTCACCGCTGATCGGCTGGCTCGGAGTGGCGGTGACCGGGTCGGACACGTCGTCGAACGCGCTGTTCGGAGCGCTTCAGGTGACAGCGGCCAAGGACGCGGGGATCGACCAGACCCTGCTTGCCGCCGGGAACAGCTCCGGAGGCGTCCTAGGCAAGATGATCTCGCCGCAGAACCTCGCGATCGGGGCGGCCGCGGTGGGTATGGCCGGCCAGGAGGGCGACCTCTTCCGTAAGGTGCTGAAGTGGAGCCTCCTGCTCATTCTGCTGATGTGCGTGCTCGTGTACCTGCAATCGACGGCGGTGCTGGACTGGATGGTCGTGTAGTGACGAATGGCTCGCTCCTCGCGCGCCTGAAAGGGATCGTCGGGAGCGAGCACCTCGTCACACACGAGCGCCAGCTCGCCACATACGAGTCGGACGGGCTGCTCCAGTACGCGGCCAGGCCGGTGGCCGTCGTGCTGCCGGGCTCCGCGGAGGAGGTGGCCGCGGTCGTGCGCGCCTGCCATGCCGCGGAGGTCCCGTGGGTGGCGCGCGGCGCCGGGTCCGGCCTGTCGGGGGGCGCCCTTCCCGTCGAGGAAGGGGTGTTGATCGCGCTCGCGCGGCTTCGGCGCGTCCTGGAGGTCGACATCCCCAACGGACGCGTGCTGGTCGAGCCAGGCGTGACCAACATCGCTGTTTCCCAGACCGTCGCGCCCACGCATTTCTTCCCACCCGACCCCTCGAGCCAGATCGTCTGCACGATCGGCGGCAACGTGGCCGAGAACTCCGGCGGGGCGCACTGCTTCAAGTACGGGTTCACCACGAACTACGTATGCGGGCTCGCGCTGGTGCTCCCCGACGGCTCCGAGGTCGAGCTCGGTGGGCCGGAGCTGGACCACCCCGGCTACGACCTGGTCGGCGCCTTCGTCGGCTCCGAGGGCACGCTCGGAATCGCCACTCGGATCTGGCTGCGCGTGATCCCGAAGCCCGAGGCGGTCCGCACGCTCGTCGCCTTCTTCGGCTCCACCGTCCAGGCCGGCGAGGTGGTCTCGAAGATCGTGGCCGAGGGGATCGTGCCGGGCGCGATCGAGATGATGGACAACCTCTCGATCCGCGCCGCTGAGGGCGCCACGAACGCCGGCTACCCCACCGACGCCGGCGCGGCGCTGGTGGTGGAGCTCGACGGGTCCGAGGCTGAGTGCGAGGCGCGCTTCGAGCACGTGAAGGAGCTGTGCAGTGAGGCCGACAGCGTGCGCGTGGCACAGGACGACGACGAGCGAGAGCTGATCTGGCGTGCCCGCAAGGCCGCCTTCGCAGCGATGGGTCGGATCGCGCCCAACTACTACGTCCAGGACAGCGTGATCCCGCGCACGCGCCTGGCCGAGGTGCTCGGCGAGATCGAGGAGCTGGCGGCCGAACACGAGCTCCAGGTCGCGAACGTGTTCCACGCGGGCGATGGCAATCTGCATCCGCTGGTCTGCTACGACGGCGCCAAGCCCGGCGAGGCCGAGCGCGCCGAGGAGCTCGCGGGCCTGATCGTGAAGGTGTGCGTCGACGCTGGTGGGTCGATCACCGGCGAGCACGGCGTTGGCGTCGACAAGAAGCGCTACATGCCGGCGATGTTCGACGAGCCGGACCTCGCCACGTTCCAGCGCCTCCGCTGCGCGTTCGACCCGCACGGCCGCGCCAACCCCGGCAAGGTGATGCCGACGCCGCGGCTCTGCGGCGAGGTACCCGGCCAGTACCGGCGCCACCCGCTCGAGCAGGCGGGCCTCGCGGAGCGGTTCTGATGCACGTGGCGCAGGCGCCGGTCACGCGCGAGGAGCTCGCCTCGGCCCTGGCGGCGGCCGGCGAGGCTGGGACGCCGGTCCGCTTCCGTGGAGCGGGCACCAAGCGGGCGTGGCCGCCGGCGCCGCCCGCGGACGCGCTCGAGCTCTCCACGGCCGGGCTTACGCAGATCGTGGAGCACAACGCCGGCGACCTCACCGCCGTGCTCGAGGCCGGCGTGCCGCTCTCCGAGGCGCAGGCGCTCTTCGCCAAGGCCGGGCAGCGGCTCGCGCTGGACCCGCCGGACGGCGGCGCCACCATCGGCGGCGTGGTCGCCAGCGGCGACACCGGCCCGCTCCGCGGGCGCTACGGCGGGCCGCGCGACCTCGTCGTAGGGATACGCGTGGCGCTCTCCGACGGCACGCTGGCGAAGAGCGGCGGCAAGGTGATCAAGAACGTGGCCGGCTACGACATCGCCAAGCTGTTCGCCGGCTCGTTCGGCTCGCTCGGCGCGATCGTGGAGGTGTCGGTGCGTCTGCACCCGGTGGCGCCCGACACGGCGACGGCGCTCGCCGACGCCGCGGACCCGGACGAACTCGCGCGCGGTGCAGCTGCTATCGGCCGGTCGCCGCTCGAGCACCATGGGATAGACGTCGCCTGGCGAGGCGGCCGCGGGCGGGTGCTGGTGCGCTTCGCGGGCGCCGCGCCGCGGCCTCAGGCCGAGGCCGCCGAGAAGCTGCTGCGCGCCGAGGGCCTCGCCACCGAGATCGTGGACGACGACGACGGGCTCTGGGACGAGCAGCGCGCCGCCCAGCGCGGCGCGCTCGTGGTCAAGGTGTCAAGCCTTCCGACCAGGCTGCCGGCGCTGCTCCGAGCCGCGGGCGAGCACGGCGGCTCGGTGGTGGGCCGCGCGGCGCTCGGACTCTCGTGGGTGCGCTTTGAGGAGCCCTCCGTCGCGGCGGTCGAGCGACTGCGGCGCGAGTTCATCGCCGTCGTGCAGGACCGGCCGCCGGACCTTGACGTCGACCCGATCGGGCCAGTCGACCCCGCCAGGCATGCGCTGATGGAGCGCGTCAAGGAGCGCTTCGACCCCGCCGGAGTGTGCGTGTGAGCGGCTACGACGCCACGCGAGCGCCGGAGCTCGACCTGATCTCGGACTGCGTGCACTGCGGCTTCTGCCTCCCCACCTGCCCCACCTACCTGCTCTGGGGCGAGGAGATGGACTCGCCTCGCGGGCGGATCGTCCTGATGAAGGAGGGCCACGAAGAGATATCGGCGCCGATGGTCACACACCTCGACCGCTGCCTCGGCTGCATGGCCTGCGTGACCGCCTGCCCCTCGGGCGTCCAGTACGACAAGCTGATCGAGGACGCGCGCCCGCAGGTCGAGCGCAACTTCGAGCGCCCGCCGCTCGAGCGGGCGCACCGGCGGCTGATCTTCGAGCTGTTCACGCGGCCGGGGCGGCTCCGCGCGCTCGCACCCGCCGCGGCGGCGGCGCAGAAGCTGGGTCTCCCCCGCCTCGCTCGCCGGCCGCGCGTCCGGAGGCTCGCCCCGCGGCTCGCAGCCATGACGGCGATGACGCCCGAGGCGTCGCTCAAGGGCTCGCTCACCCGGCTGGCCGAGCGCTTCGAGGCGCGAGGCGAGAAGCGCGGCACCGTCGCCCTGCTCCAGGGCTGCGTGCAACGCGTCTTCTTCGGCCACGTGAACGAGGCCACCGCGCGCGTGCTGGCCGCGGAGGGCTTCGAGGTGCACGCGCCGCGCGAGCCGCGCTGCTGCGGCGCGCTGCCGCTCCATGCCGGCGAGGACCGGGACGCACGCGGCCTCGCCAAGGCGACGATCGAGGCGCTGGAGGGCTACGACACGGTCATCGTGAACGCGGCCGGCTGCGGGTCGGCCATGCGCGACTACGGGCACGTGCTGCGCGACGACCCCGACTGGGCCGAGCGGGCGGCGCGCTTCTCCGAGCGAGTCCGCGACGTGTCCGAGTTCCTCGCCGAGGCCGGCCCCCGCGCCGAGCGGCGGCCGGTGGAGATACGGGTGGCCTACCACGACGCTTGCCACCTCGCCCACGCGCAGGGCGTGCGCGAGCAGCCGCGCGAGCTCCTCCGCAATATCCCGGGACTCGAGCTGCTCGAGCCCGACGAGTGGCAGATCTGCTGCGGCTCGGCGGGGATCTACAACCTGGTGCAGCCCGCGCCGGCCGGCGAGTTGGGAGAGCGAAAGGCTCGCAACCTGCTGGCCACGGGGGCCGAGGCGGTGGCCGCCGGCAACCCGGGCTGCGCACTGCAGATCACGGCGCACGCCGAGCGGCTCGGCCGCCGGCTGCCGGTGCTCCATCCGATGGAGCTGCTGGCGCGCTCGATCGTCTGAGCGCCTAAGTCGGTATGGGGGCCGGTGGTGCTGGTTCGACTCGCGAGGACACGTGTTGGCCGCGGGCCAGCAGAACCACGGCGCCCGCGAAGCACACCAACCCGATGGGTCCGATCGGCGGCGGGTGCGAGACCACAACGAGCGACAGCCCCAGCAATACGGTGGCGAGGACTGGTGCGCCAAGACCGCGGTATGCGATGGCGGCCGCGAGGACGGCCACGATCCACGCGAGCGATCCGACGCTGGCCACGACGCCTGGATCCCCGACGATCACGTTGTCCCCCAGGCCCTGGATCGCGTCCGCCACGGCGGGCCGCTGACGCGCCGGCACGTCGTTGCCGTGCTGAACCAGCGCGCCGACGGCGAGCCCGATCACACTCTCATAGGCGGCGTAGAACAGCACGAACGGACCGATCGCCATACGGCTGATCCTCGCGGCCCTGCCCGGCAGGTCGCGGACCAGCAGATAGAGAGCCAGACCGATCAGCCCGATGAAGACCAGTGTCCCCGCGTGGACGATCTGGTAGGCCACCACGTTGTCGCGCAGATCGGCGTAGACGTGGTTGGGGTCGACGTTCGGGTGGAACCACAACAACACCGCCCAGGCGAGTGGCACCCCGATCGCGAGAGCGAGCAGTGGGCGGGTGAGCCGAGCGGGCGAGTCCATGCGGACCCCTTAAGGCCGGGCTTCCCACCTTACGCTTCTCACCGCATGCGGTCCACGTAGCCAAAGGAGCCGGTATGGCAGCGCCGTCGCCAGAGCAGCAACAGCGCGCAGGCATCTTCGGCGTGCTGTTCGCGCTGACCTTCGTCACCTCGATTCCCGCGTTGATCCTTTACGACCCGGTCCTCAACGACACCAGCTACATCCTTGGTAACGGGTCCGACACGCGGGTTCAGCTCGGTGCCCTGTGCGAGGTCTTCCTCGTCATAACGAACATCGGGACCGCCGTAGTGCTGTGGCCGATCGTCAGGCGGCAGAGCCAGACGCTCGCGCTCAGCTACGTCGCGAGTCGCACCGTGGAGTCCAGCATGATCCTCGTCGGCCTGATCAGCCTGCTATCTGTGGCGACGTTGCGAGAAGACCTCGCGGGGACCGCCGCCGAGAGTTCTCTCAACGTCGCCGGGCAGTCGCTGGTCGCCATCCACGACTGGACGTTCCTGTTCGGGCCCGCCTTCTGCGCGGGGCTCGGGAACGGCCTGCTGCTCGGCTACCTGTTCTACCGGTCCGGCCTCGTCCCCCGGCGCATGGCGATGATCGGACTAATCGGCGGCCCCCTGAGCGTCGTCGGGGCGACCTTCGTGCTGTTCGGCGCGTGGGAGCAGACCTCCGCGACCCAGTTCGTCTTCACGATCCCGGAGATCGTCTTCGAGGCGTCGATCACCATCTACACCATCTGGAAGGGCTTCCGGCCGTCGCCGATCCTCGACGACAGCCGCTACGTCGGGATCGGCGGGGCGAGGCGCTCGATCGCGTAGTGGAGAGTCAGGAAGCGCTGGCCGGCGAGGTAGAAACTGTGGTCGGTCTTCAGCTCGCCGTCGGCGATGTAGACGTGGATCGTCTCCTCCGAGCCGCGCTGTATGCCGAGGCTCACCGCAGCTGGTGGCCGCTCCCACGGGACCCGCTCTTCCTCGAATCGAGCCAGCCCGGCCTGTTCGTAGCGGGCGACGTTCGCCACGGCTCGATCAAGCGAGTCGCATCGGCCGTCGGCGAGGGCGCAACCTCGATCGCGCTGGTGCACAGCTACCTGGCCGCTCTCGACGAAGATCGGCAGTAGGCGCGCGCCCGCCCGCTCGATCGACTGACGCCAGAAAGGAGACCCGGGGCCAAGCCAGGGTGCTCACGGGCGCCACGTGCGGGCGCCGCTATCAGGCTTCGTGTTGTCCATACCTCAACGTGGCCGACAAGGATGGCCACTTCGCCGCCTGGGAGGACCCGAGCCGTTCGCGGGCGAGATGCGAGCCGCGGTTCAGGTCGCTCCGCTAGATCACCGCGCGCGAGTCGGGGACTTACTCCGCTAGCCCGGTCTCTTGGAGGGCGGCAGCATGAGTCTCAAACGGCTGCCACGCGATGATCTTGCCGTCGCGAAACCAGTAGGCCCCCGCGCTCTCGCCCTCGTGAGCGACTTCACCCGATTCGATCCATCGGAGTTCGATTCTCCCGAGTCCGACCACGGTGTCGCCTTCTGCAACGAACCGCTCCGGGACTAGGCGTGGCTGCACGTTCTCATATCCCGCCTCAAACCAATCGCGTACTTGGTCGTGACCGCGCAGGCGAGGGCCGCCTGGAGTTTGGAGCTCAACCTCGCGATCGTGTAGCGAGAGAAACTCGTCAACGTCCTCCCGCGCATTGAAGAGTTCGACCCAACGGCGCGCGACTGCGACGTTCCGTTGCGACATGTTCCGCACGCTATCTGTTGAGGGAACTAGCCCGCCACCGGCCACTCGTGCACGGGCTGGTTGGCGTGCATGTGCTCGCGGTACAGCACCGTCATGCGCCGCAGCGCCTCGAGGCGGTCCAGCTTCTGTTCGTCGTAGAGTCGGTGGAAGGTGGCGGTCTGCCAGGCGGCGCCGTTCTGGCCCGTCACGCACCGGCGCTCGATGATCCCGAGCAGGCGGTCGCGGTCATCCGCGTCGACGCCGGCGTCCTCCAGCCCCGCGCGGGCGGCCGGGAGGAGGCGGCGCAGCACCAGCTCGGTGACCGGCACCTCCCCCACCCCCGGCCAGTAGACGTTCGCCTCGATCCCGTCGCGCGCCCCGGCGTGGAAGTTCTCCTCGGCGGCCGAAAAGGACATCTGCGACCAGAGCGGCCGCTCCTCCGGCACCAGCGCGCGTAGGAGCCCGTAGTAGAAGGCGGCGTTCGCACAGGTGTCGACCATGGACGGTCCAGCGGGCAGCAGCCTGTTCTCCACGCGCAGGTGCGGACGGTCGCCCACCGTGTCGTAAATGGGGCGGTTCCAGCGGTAGATCGTGCCGTTGTGGAGGCGCAGCTCGTGCAGCTGAGGCGTGTCGCCGCGCTCGAGCACCTCGACCGGGTTCTCGAGCTCGCAGACCGGGAGCAGCGCCGGGAAGAAGCGGACGTTCTCCTCGAACAGGTCGAAGATCGAGGTGATCCAGCGCTCGCCGAACCACACGCGCGGGCGCACTCCCTGCGCCTTGAGCTCCTCGGGGCGCGTGTCGGTCGCCTGCTCGAACAATGCGATGCGTGTCTCGCGCCAGAGCTCGCGGCCGAAGAAGAAGGGCGAGTTCGCCGCCACGGCGACCTGCGGCCCGGCGATCGCCTCCGCCGCGTTCCAGTGGCTCGCGAAGCCCTCAGGCTCGACCTGGAGGTGCAGTTGGACGCTCGTGCAGGCCGCTTCGGGGGCGATCGTGTCGGCGAACGTCGAGAGACGCTCGACGCCCGCGATGGAGATCTCGAGGTCCTCCCCTCGGGCGGCGAAGATCTGCTCGTTCAGCTGCTGGTAGCGCGGGCTCGGGCTGAACGCGTCGGCCGTCAGGTGCTGCTCCCCGACGGTCGGCAGGATGCCGATGATCATCATGTGCGCGCCGACCGTCCGTGCGCGCTCCTCCGCGCGGTTGAGGCTGCCCCGGACCGCCCCCTCGAGCTCCGTGAAGACGTCCCCCTCCAGCGTGCGCGGCGGCACGTTGATCTCGACGTTCCACTGGCCGATCTCGGTCTGGAAGTCGGAGTCGGCGATCGCCTCGAGCGCGCGCATGTTGGCCATCGCCGGGTCGCCGGCCTCGTCGGTCAGGTTGAGCTCGATCTCGAGACCGAAGGAGCGCCGGTCTGCCTCGAAGCGCGCCTCGCTGAGCATGCGCGCGAATACGTCGAGACACGTCCGGACCTTCTGCCTATAGCGCTGGCGGTCCTCCCGGGAGTAGACAGCCGCCGGAACTTCCTGTCCCACGGCCTGACTCTATCCTCGACCGCTCATGTCCAGCCAGTACATCTTCACCATGTACAAGCTTTCCCGGGTCCACCCGCCTGACAAGCGGGTTCTCGAGGACATCTCACTGTCCTTCCTGCCGGGGGCCAAGATCGGCGTGCTCGGCGCGAACGGCGCGGGGAAGTCGACCCTGCTGCGGATCATGGCCGGACGCGACACGGAATTCCGCGGCGAGGCTCAGCTCGCGCCCGGAGCGACGGTCGGCCTGCTGGAGCAAGAGCCTCAGCTCGACCCGGATAAGGACGTGCGTGGAAACGTCGAGGACGGCGTCCGCGAGCTGCGCGACATGCTCGACCGCTTCAACGAGCTCGCCGCGAACTACTCGGACGAGACGGCGGACGAGTTCGCCCGGCTCCAGGACGCGATCGACGCGGCCGACGCGTGGAGCTTCGACACGACCCTCGAGATCGCCATGGACGCCTTGCGGCTGCCTCCCGGCGACGCGGACGTGGAGACGCTCTCGGGCGGCGAGCGCCGCCGCGTGGCTCTCTGCCGGCTGCTCCTGAGCGCGCCGGACCTGCTCCTGCTCGACGAGCCGACGAACCACCTCGACGCGGAGTCCGTCGCCTGGCTCGAGAAGCACCTCGAGGACTACAAGGGCACCGTCGTCGCCGTGACCCACGACCGCTACTTCCTCGACAATGTGGCCGGCTGGATCCTCGAGCTGGACCGCGGACGCGGGCTGCCCTTCAAGGGCAACTACACGGCCTGGCTCGAGCAAAAGCAGGAGCGGCTCGCCCAGGAGGACCGCAAGGAGAGCGCCCGGCGCCGCACGATCGCGCGCGAGCTCGAGTGGGTACGCGAGTCTCCCAAGGGGCGGCGCACGAAGGCGCGCGCCCGGCTCAAGCGCTACGAGGCGCTGCTCGCCGAGGAGAAGAGCGTGAAGCTCGACCAGGTGCAGATCCACATCCCCGCCGGACCGCGGCTCGGCAACCTGGTGCTCGAGGCGGACGGCGTGCGGAAGGGGTTCGGCGACCGCCTGCTCATGGAGGACCTCGCGTTCACGCTGCCGCCGGCCGGCATCGTCGGGGTGATCGGCCCGAACGGCGCCGGCAAGACGACGCTGTTCCGCATGATCGTCGGCGAGGAGGAGCCGGACGCAGGCGAGCTGCGCCTCGGCGAGTCCGTCGAGCTGGCATACGTGGACCAGTCGCGCGATGCGCTCGACCCCGACAAGACGGCCTGGGAGGAGATCTCGGACGGCTACGACCAGATCAAGGTCGGCGAGCGCGAGATGAACTCGCGCGCATACGCCGCCGGCTTCAACTTCCGCGGCTCGGACCAGCAGCGCAAGGTCGGCGCGCTCTCGGGCGGCGAGCGCAACCGTGTGCACCTCGCGAAGCTCTTGCGCCGCGGCGGCAACCTGCTGTTGCTCGACGAGCCGACGAACGACCTCGACGTCGACACGCTGCGCGCGCTCGAGGAGGCGCTCCTCTCGTTCGCCGGGTGCGCGGTGATCATCTCGCACGACCGCTGGTTCCTCGACCGCGTCGCCACGCACGTGCTCGCGTTCGAGGGCGATTCGCAGGTCACCTGGTTCGAGGGCAACTTCGAGGCATATGAGGAGAACCGAAGGGCGCGCCTGGGTACTGAGGCAGACAGACCCCATCGGATCACCTACAAGAAGCTGACCAGGACATGAACATCGAAGCCCCGCAGCGAGAAGCACTGACAGACGCGGCCCTTGCCCTCGTGGGTCGCCTCCACGAGGAACTGGAGGGCCGCCGGCGTGAGCTGCTCGACGCCCGTCAAGAGCTCCAGCAGCGCCTCGATGCCGGCGAGAGCCTGGACTTCGTCACGGCGCCGGAGGACTTCCAGATCGCCGCGGTGCCGGACGCGCTCCAGGACCGCCGCGTCGAGATCACCGGCCCAACCAGCCGAAAGATGGTCATAAACGCCCTCAACTCGGGCGCTCGCGGCTTCATGGCGGACTTCGAGGACTCGAACTCGCCCTATTGGCGAAACATGATGGAAGGGCAGCTCAACCTCACCGACGCCATCAACGGCAGCATCGAGCACGACGAGAAGGGGAAGCACTACGCGCTCGAGGACGACCCCGCCGTCCTGCACGTCCGCCCCCGTGGCCTTCACCTGCCGGAGAGCCATCTGCAGGTCGACGGACAGCCCGTCGCCGGGGCGTTCATGGACTTCGGCCTCTACGTGCACCGGAATACCGAGGCGCTGCTGCAGCGCGGCTGGGGGCCGTACCTCTACATCCCGAAGCTCGAATCGCATCACGAGGCGGCGCTCTGGCGCGACGCGTTCCTGATCGCCGAGGAGGAGCTCGGCCTCGAGCGCGGCACGATCAAGGCCACGGTCCTGATCGAGACCATCCCAGCCGCCTTCTGCATGGACGCGATCCTTTACGAGCTGCGCGACCACGCGGCCGGTCTGAACGCGGGCCGCTGGGACTACATCTTCTCGACGATCAAGCGCTTCCGGTCGCGGCCCGACTTCCTTACACCGGACCGCTCCGACGTAACGATGACGGTCCCCTTCATGAAGGCGTACAGCGACCTCGTCGTGAAGACGTGCCACACCCGCGGCGCCCACGCGATGGGCGGGATGGCGGCCGTGATCCCCTCGCGGTCAGACGAGGAGGCGAACCAGAAGGCCTTCGAGGCGGTCCGCGAGGACAAGCAGCGCGAGGCGACCGACGGCTTCGACGGCACCTGGGTGGCCCATCCGGACTCCGTGCCCGTGGCAACGGAGGCGTTCGACGAGGTGCTCGGCGAGCGGCCCCACCAGGTCGACAAGCAGCGCGACGACGTCGAGGCGTCGGCATCAGCGCTGCTCGACGTGGCAGCCACTCCGGGTTCTCGCACTGAGGAAGGGCTGCGGTCGAATGTGAATGTCGGGATCCAGTACATCTCCTCGTGGCTGCGCGGCAACGGCGCCGCGGGTATCTACGGCCTGATGGAAGACGCCGCCACGGCCGAGATCGCCCGCGCCCAGGTGTGGCAGTGGATCCACCACGAGGCGACGCTCGACGACGGCCGCACGATCACGCCCGAGCTCGTCCGCGAGCTCGAGACCTCGGAGCTGGAGCGGATCCGCTCGGAGATCGGCGACGACGAGTGGTTCGAGAAAGAGGGCCGGCCGGATCTGAGCCGCTCGCTGTTCGAGCGCGTCGCGCTGAGCGACGAGTTCGTGGAGTTCCTGACGCTGCCAGCGTACGAGGAGCTGCAGAAGCTGGGGCAGTGAGAGAGCTGGGCGACGGGGCCTATGCCGCCTGGTCGCGCTCCTCGCGCGCCCGCTCGGCCTCCCGAAGCTCCCGCAGCGCGCGCTTGCGCTCGTCGCGGCTAGTTCGGTCCAGGATCAGGACGCCGTCCAGGTGGTCCATCTCGTGCTGGATCACGCGCGCCTCGAGGCCGGAGGCCTCCACGAGGCGGGTCTCGCCCCCCTCGTCCACCGCGCGCACGCGCACGTGCACGGGGCGCTCGACGTCGACCGTGATGCCGGGAATCGACAGGCAGCCTTCGTCGAGGACCTCTTCGTCCCTGCTCTTCCACTCGAGCTCGGGGTTGGCGAGCGCGATCACGGGCGCGTCCGGCCCGACCCGGTAGACCAGCAGCCGCTGCGAGATTCCGAGCTGGGGGGCCGCGAGACCCACGCCGAAAGCGTCACCCATGATCCCGGCCATCCGGCTCACCTGCTTGCGCAGGGATTCGTCGAAGCGGTCGACCGGCGTGGCCTTCGACTTCAGGACCGGGTCGCCCAAGCGGCGGATGAACGACATCGCCGCGATGCGCCGCGCCTCGGCCTCGGGATCGAGCGCCGGAGCGTCCGCCTCGGCCTCCTCCGCGACGACCTCGACCTCGGCGTTCTCCCGCTCCTCTGGCATCGGGGCCGAGTCTAACGCCGGAGCGTGGAAGCGCTACTGCGGATCCACATCCACCGCGAAGCTGGCGCTCGCGTGCTCGCGCCTGGCGGCCACCTGCTCCACCGCGGCTCGCACCGCGGCGATCGCGGGGCCGCGGTCGGCCGAGCGGATCACGAGCTGGGCGCGGTGGCGCGCCTGGCGGCGGAACAGCGGCGCCGGGCCAAGCGCCGGCACGCCGGCGGCGGTGATTAGGTCGCGGATCGCCGCGGACGCCTCCAGCTCGGGCCCTGGATCGGTGGTGGAGCAGACCACGCGGATCAGGTGCCCGTGGGGCGGGTAGCCGAGCAGCTCGCGCCGGCGGAGCTCCGCCTCCAGGAAGCCGTCGGCGTCGTGACGGGCCGCGAACAGCAGCGCCTCCGCGGCGGGGTCGAGCGCCTGTACGATCACGCGCCCGCCGCGCTCCCCGCGCCCGCTGCGGCCGGCGAGCTGCGCGACCAGCGCGAACGTGCGCTCCTCGGCCCGGAAGTCGGGGAAGCGGAGCGTCGCGTCCGCGTCGAGCACCACGCCGAGGGTGACCTCGGGAAAGTCGTGGCCCTTCGCCACCATCTGCGTGCCGACGAGCACGCCCGCCGGCGCCTGGTCGAACCGGCGGAGGACCGCCGCCACCCCGGCCGCGGCCGCCACGTCCGAGTCCAGCCGGAACACCGGGAGCGGCGCCACGAGCTCCTCGAGCTCGCGCTCGAGCTGCTCAGTACCGGCTCCGTGCCGAGCCACGGACACCGAGCCGCAGTCGGGACAGACACGCGGGGCCGCCTCGCGGTGGCCGCAGTGGTGGCAGGACACCTCGCCGTGCGCACGGTGAAGCACGAGCGTGACGTCGCAGTTCGGGCATTCCCACACGCGTGCGCAGGAGCGGCATGACAGGAAGTTCGACCACCCGCGGCGGTTGAGGAGCACGATCGCCTTCTCGCCGCGGCGGCGCACCTCGTCGAGCGCCTCGCGCGTGCGCTCGTGGAGCGGCGCTGCGCTGCCGGTCATGCCGACGAGCTCCACGGGCGGCAGCCGCCTGCCGTCGACGCGGGCGGGAAGTCGGATGCGCTCGTAGCACAGCATGCTCTCGGGCCGCGGCGTTGCGCTGCCCACGACCAGCAGAGCACCCTCGTGGGCCGCGCGCCGCTCGGCCACCGCGCGCGCGTCGTAGCGCGGGTCGCCCTCCTGCTTGTAGGACCCGTCGTGCTCCTCGTCGACGACGACGAGGCCGAGGTCGTCGAAGGGCGCGAACACGGCCGAGCGCGGCCCTACGCACACGCGCGCTTCGCTGCGCCGCATCCGCCACCACTCGTCGTAGCGCTCACGCTGCGAGAGCCGCGAGTGCATCACGGCGACCTGCTCGCCGAAGCGCTCGACGAAGCGACCCGCCGTCTGCGGCGTCAGCGCGATCTCCGGCACGAGCACGATCGCCGATTCGCCCCGCTCGAGCGCGGCGGCCACCGCGCGGAGGTAGACCTCGGTCTTGCCGCTGCCCGTCACCCCATGGAGAAGCAATGGGGCGCCTCCGCCGCCCATCCTTCGCTCGATGGCTTCGAATGCCGCGCGCTGGTCGGCCGTGAGCTCGAGGCTCCCGGCCTCCCTGCCGATCCGCTCGATCCGCGAGCGCCGGGGCGCCTCGGTCGCGCTCTCGAGCCGGATCAGGCCGCGCCGCTCGAGGCTGCGGAGCGTGGAGTGAGTGCAGCCGCTGCGGCGGGCGAGCGCGGCCGCGCCGATCGGCGCGGAGACGAGCTCCTCGAGGGCGGCCCGCTGCCGCGCCCCCATGCGAGCGCCCTCGCGCAGCGCCCCGTCGCCCGCCGGTGTGATCGCGGCCCGGAGCGAGCGCTTGGGGCGCAGCGGGCGGCCGGCGCCGGTACCCGTCCCGGGCGGCAGCACGAGCGCCAGCCCACGGGCTGGGGTCGACACGTACTCGCGCGCCACCCACAGGCCCAGCGCGACCAGCGACTGCGGCACGTCCGCCTCGAGCGCCGCGATCGGCTCCGCCAGCCGCTCCGGCGGCAGTTCGCTCTCCGGCGTGACGTCGACCACGACGCCCAGCAGCCGTCTCCCTCCGAACGGGACCACGAGCATGCTGCCGACACCGACGTCCTCGAGCGCGCCCGCGAGCCGGTAGTCGAACGGGCCGCGCAGGCTGCGCGCGGGCGTGAGTGGCTCGACCTTGGCGATCACGTCCCCAAGGTATGAGGCGTGGCGGACGGCGGTCCGCTAGGCCGCTGTACGCGCGGCCGTGTCCTGCTCGCGCTCGATGACCCGCTCGAGCGCGTCCACACAGGCCGGGTCGAACTTCTTGCCCGCCTCCTGCGTGATCAGGCCGAGCGCGTCCTCGAGCGTCCAGGCATCGCGGTAGACGCGCTTCGAGAGCAGCGCGTCGAACACGTCGCAGACCGCCATGATGCGCGTCTCGATGTCGAGGTCGGGAGCGCCCAGCCCACGCGGGTAGCCGCTCCCGTCGAGCCGCTCGTGGTGGTCGCGCACCAGCCTGCATACCTGTGCCGAGAACCCGAGCTCGTTCGCGAGGTCGGCGCCCACGTCGGGATGGCGCTTGATCACGTCGAACTCGTCGTCGGTCAGGGCCCCCGGCTTCTGCAGGATCTCGTTCGGGACGGCCAGCTTCCCGACGTCGTGGAGCAGTCCGCCGATCGCCAGCTCGCGCAGCCGCACCGGCGCCAGGCCGAGCTCCTCGCCCACCTGGACCGCTCGCAGCGCGACGCCGCGCGTGTGCTCCGCCGTGTAGTCGTCCTTGTAGGCGAGCCGCACGAGCAGCGCGCGCACCGTCGGCCCCATGAAGGAGTCGGCCGCGCTGACGAGCTCGCTGGCGCGCAGGTCGCCCGCAAGCGGGCGCGACTGAGCGCCCCTGTGCAGGTCGAGCGCCACCGGCACGCCGACCAGCCCGATGCCGATCAGCTCCCAGGCGTGCCCGAGCCACCAGCCGAGCTCGTAGAACTTCATGAGCAGGCCCGGGAAGAGCGACACGGCAAGGAGCACCAGGCCGAAGACCACGGTGAGGTCGGCGAAGCGGCGTGTGAGCAGGTAGGTGCGCGCGGCCCGCGCTCCCAGCGCGCTGTAGAGCGCGAGCCCCACGACCAGGGCGATCCATGCCGGAGTGCTGCCCGGCTCCGGCACGCCGGGCACCAGCGCGGGATCGGCGAGCCCCACGAGCCCGAGCGCGACGATCAGCGCCAGCAGGACGCCCTGGAGGACGAGCACGGGGCGCACCGCCGAGGGCCGGCGCAGCTCGGGGATCACGGCGAGCGCGAGCACGGCGCCTCCGACCGGCAGCGTCGCGGCGCCCGCGAAGGCGACCAGGCCGTTCATCCCCACGAGGAACCCGGGCGTCATCAGGCCGTGGATGCAGAGCAGGGCCGCCATCGAGGAGAAGGCGGTGCCGATCAGGACGGAACGCGCGTCGCCGCGCTTCGCGCCGGAGACGGTGAGCGCGACGGCCGCGGCGGCGGCCAGCCCGGCGCTGATCCCGAGCGCGAAGAAGTGCACGCCGCCGGGGACCTCGACCTGCGTCTCCCCGAAGAAGTGGATGACGGCGCCGGGGACGACGGCGCACGCCGCCAGCAGGGCGACGAGCGAGACGGTTCGGTGACGGAGGAGACCCCCCATTGCGACCCTATCGGACACCGTTCGGCTTCTCTTGAGGCACCATGTGCGCGTGGCGATCGACTTCGAGAGCGAGGGCCTGCTCGATGGGGCCGAGGACCGCGAGGCGCGCTGGGAACTCCTGCGCACCCTCGAAGACGAGGGCTTCACGCTCGAGGAGCTGCGCGAGGCGGCGGCGCACGACCGGCTCGCGCTCCTGCCCGTCGAGCGCGTGCTGGCCGGTGACGGCAGGCGCTACACGCAGGAGGAGGTGGCCGAGGACACTGGGCTCAGCATCGATTTCCTCAACGAGGCGGCCCGCGCGCTCGGCGTACCCGTGCGCGATCCCGGCGAACGGGCGATCACCGAGGAGGAGCTCGAGCTCTCCCGCAGCGCCAAGGCGCTGCTGGACGCCGGTCTGTCCGAGGAGGCGTTCCTAGAGCTCACCTCCGTGATGAGTCGCTCGATGGCGAACGCGGCCGCCTCCATGGCCACGGTGTTCGGCGAGGCGCTCCTCCAGCCCGGCGACACCGAGCGCGACCTCGGGCTCCGCTATGCCGAGACGCTGAGGAGCCTGGGCCCGTTGGCCGGACCCACCCTCCAGCAGATGCTGAACCTGCGGCTGCGCGAGCAGATGCGGGACGCCGTCATATCCCAGGCCGAGCTCCAGAGCGGCCGGCTCGCGGGAGCCCAGCCGGTGACCGTCGGCTTCGTCGACATCGTCGGCTTCACGCGGCTGGGCGAGGACGTCCCGACCGAAGACGTGGGCAACGTGATCCGCAGGTTCGAGCGCGCCGTGGCTGAGACGGTCGAGCCGCCGGTGCGTCTGGTCAAAACGATCGGCGACGCCGCGATGCTCGTGGCGGCCGAGCCCGGGCCGGTCGTCGACGCGGTGCTGGACCTCGTCGAGCGCTCGCAGGAGGAGACGCCGCTCCTGCGCGGCGGCATCGCAAGCGGGGAGGCCCTCTCTCGCGCGGGAGATTGGTACGGGCGCCCGGTGAACCTCGCAGCGCGCCTGACCGGCTTCGCGCGCCGGGGCAGCGTCGTGACCTCGAAGGAGGTCCGCGACGCGGTCGGCGACCGCTACGACTGGTCAGAGGCCGGCAGCCGCCGCTTCAAGGGCGTGCGCGGGAACGTGGACGTCTACCGCGTGAGGCGCGGTGACTGACTAAGCGTTCGCCGTTTCGCGCTCTCCGAGGCCCGCGGCCTCGCGCAGCGTGCCGGCCTTGTCCGTCTTCTCCCAGGTGAAGTCGTGGTCCTCACGGCCGAAGTGGCCGTAGGCAGCGGTCTTCTGGAAGATCGGGCGGTGCAGGTCGAGGTACTTGCGGAAGGCACCCGGTCGCAGGTCGAAGTTCTCCTCGACCAGTTCCAGGATCTGCGCGCGCGACACGCGCTCGGTGCCGAACGTCTCCACCATGACCGACACGGGGTGAGCGACGCCGATCGCGTAGGCCACCTGCACCTCGCACTTGTCCGCGAGCCCCGCCGCGACCACGTTCTTGGCCACGTAGCGCGCCGCGTACGCCGCGGAGCGGTCGACTTTCGACGGGTCCTTGCCGGAGAAGGCGCCGCCGCCGTGGCGAGCCATGCCGCCATAGGTGTCGACGATGATCTTGCGGCCGGTGAGCCCTGCGTCGCCGACCGGTCCGCCGATCACGAACTTGCCGGTGGGGTTCACGAGGAAGTTGTGGCCGCCGTCGTCGAGCAGCTTCTTCTCGTCGTAGAGCTCGGCCGGCAGCACCGGGTGCACTACGTGCTCCCACAGGTCCGGCTTGATCAGCGTCTCCGCGTCCACGCCGTCCTTGTGCTGCGTCGAGATCAGGATCCGCTCGATCTCGATCGGGCGCCCGTTCTCGTAGCGGACCGTCACCTGCGTCTTGCCGTCCGGGCCGAGATAGGGCATCAGCTCGGCGCGGCGCACCTCGGCCAGCCGATGAGCGAGCTTGTGTGCCAGCGAGATCGGAAGCGGCATGAGCTCCTTCGTCTCGCGCGTGGCGAAGCCGAACATCATCCCCTGATCGCCGGCGCCGGCGACATCGAGCTCGTCGTCGTCGGCCGGGTCGGTGCGCGCCTCATACGCCTTGTCGACTCCCTGGGCGATGTCGGGCGACTGCTCGTCGATCGCGGTGATCACCGCGCAGCTCTCGCAGTCGAACCCGTACTTGCCGCCGGTGTAGCCGATCTTGCGGATCGTCTCGCGCGCGATCTTCGGGATGTCCACGTACACGTCCGTCGTGATCTCGCCCGAGACCACGACAAGGCCCGTGTTGACCAGGGTCTCGCAGGCCACGCGACCCGTGGGGTCCTCGGCCATCACCGCATCGAGGACACCGTCCGAGATCTGGTCGGCCATCTTGTCCGGATGACCCTCCGTCACCGACTCGGACGTGAACAGAAACTCGTTGTCTGACAGGCGCTCGGTCGTCATGGGGCGGCCAAGGGTACACATAGGGCGTGGCGTCTCAATGGAGAACAATCATCGAGCCCTTTCGGATCCATTCCGTGGAGCCGATCGCGCTGACGACACGCGAGGAGCGCGAGGCAGAGCTCATTCGTGCCGGTCACAACCTGTTCAACGTGCCCGCGCCCCGCGTTCTTATAGACCTGCTCACGGACTCCGGGACCGGGGCGATGTCGTCCGCGCAGTGGGCCGGGCTTCAGCTCGGCGACGAGAGCTACGCCGGGTCGGCGTCCTGGTTCCGCTTCCGCGACGCCGTGCGCGAGCTGTTCCCGTTCAAGCACGTGATCCCCACCCACCAGGGCCGCGCGGCGGAGAAGATCCTGTTCACCGCGATCGGCGGGCCCGGAAAGACGATCCCGAACAACACCCACTTCGACACCACGCGCGCGAACGTCGAGTTCAGCGGCGCCGAGGCGCTCGATCTGCCGATTCCCGAGGCGCACGTGCCATCGTCGCGCCATCCCTTCAAGGGCAACATGGACGTCGAGGCGCTGCGCCGGGTGCTCGCCGAGCGGGAGGTGCCCGTCGTGATGCTGACCCTCACCAACAACTCGGGCGGCGGTCAGCCGGTCGCCATGGAGAACCTGCGCGCGGTGCGCGAGGCGTGCGGCGACGTGCCGCTGTACCTCGACGCGTGCCGCTTCGCCGAGAACGCCTGGTTCGTGAAGCTGCGCGAGGATGGCTACGCGGAGGTCCCCGTGCCGGAGATCGTGCGCGAGCTGGCCTCGCTCGCGGACGGCATGACGATGTCCGCGAAGAAGGACCCGCTCGGCAACATCGGCGGCTGGCTCGCGCTGAACGACGACGAGCTGGCCGAGCAGTGCCGCAACCTGCTGGTCCTCACAGAGGGGTTCCCCACCTACGGCGGAATGGCCGGGCGTGACATGGAGGCGATCGCGCAGGGCCTGCGCGAGGCGGTGGACGAGGACTACCTGCGCTACCGCGTGCGCTCCACCGAGTACCTGGGCGAGGCGCTCGACCGCGCCGGCATCCCGGTCGTGCTGCCGGTCGGTGGGCACGCCGTCTACATGGACGCGCGCGAGCTATTGCCGCACATCCCGCCGCTCGAGTACCCGGGTCAGGCGCTCGCGGTGGCGCTCTACCTCGAGGGCGGCATCCGCGGCTGTGAGATTGGCACGGTGATGTTCGGGCGCAGGCCCGACGGCACCGAGGAGCCCGCAGCCATGGACCTGGTGCGGCTGGCGATCCCGCGCCGGACCTACACGCAGTCGCACGTGGACTACGTGATCGAGGTATGCGAGCACGTGGCGCGGCGGGCCGGCGGGCTGCGCGGGCTCCGAATCGTCGAGGAGCCGCCCGCGCTGCGGCACTTCACCGCTCGCTTCGAGCCGGTGTGACCCTCTTCCGCAGCAGCGCCAGCACACGCTCGGGCTGCTCCACGACCTGACGCCACGTCAGGCGATGACGTGCCGGTCCGCGAGCTCCAGGTCGAGGTCGCGCCGACGGTCCTCCTCGAACGCGTGCGGGTTGTCGTGTACCCCGCGGCCGTCGGTCTCGACGATGCGCTTGGTGTCCGGCCAGTGGAGGTCCAGTTTCACCCCTTCAATGCCAGGCCCGGCACGCGCAGGGCCCGCGCGTGCCCTACCCCCCGCGCCCGCTTGACGTCTTGAAGTCGATCACCAGTGGCACGCCCTCCAGCCTGTAGCGCTCGCGCAGCCTGTTCTCGAGGAAGTAGGCGTAGTCGCGCGTGACCCGGGCGCGGTTGTTCACCTGGATTGCGAAGCGGGGCGGCTTCGTCTCGTACTGGCTCATGTAGTAGATGCGCAGGCGCCTGCCCCGCACCGCGGGCGGCTCCCTGATCGCCTGAAGGTCGCTCACGAAGCGGTTGAGCTCGGGGGTCGGGATCCACTGGGACGAGCGGTCGGCAAGCCAGAGCGCCTCGGCGACCAGCCGCTTCAGGCCGCGGCCCGTCTTCGCAGAGACCGCCATCACCTGCGGGCGCTGGCGGAGCTTGCGCGTCACCCGCGCCTTGGCGTCCTCGAGGTCCGTCTGGCTGACGTCCCACTTGTTGAGCGCGATCACCGTGGCGCACTTCTGCTTCATGGCCAGCTCGGCGATCCGGAGGTCCTCGCTCGTCACGCCGTCGGTCGCGTCGCAGACGACGATCGCCACGTCCGCGCGCTCCGCGGCCTGCTCGGAGCGAAGTTGCGCGTAGTAGTCGACCGTGCCGGCCACCTTGGTGCGGCGCCGAAGCCCGGCGGTGTCCACGAGGACGACCTCCCGGCCGTCGAACCCGATGCGCGTGTCGATCGCGTCGCGCGTGGTGCCCGCCATGTCGGTCACGATCACGCGCTCCTCTCCGAGCAGCCGGTTGACGAGCGATGACTTCCCGACGTTCGGGCGCCCGATGACCGCCAGCCGGGTGACCTCCTCGCGCTCGGCGGCGACCCGCGGCAGGCGCTCCACGATCATGTCGAGCAGGTCGCCCGTACCGAGGCCCTGGGTGGCCGACACGGGCAGCGGGTCGCCGAGCCCGAGACCGTAGAACTCGCCCGCGAGGCCGCTCTGGCGGGCGTCGTCCACCTTGTTCGCCGCCACGAGCACCGGCACGTCGCCGCCGCGCAGCTCGCGCGCGAGCTCGGCGTCGCCCGGTCGCAGCCCGGCGCGCGCGTCGACCACCAGCACGGCGAGGTCGGCCTCGTTCAAAGCGATCAGCGCCTGGCGCCTGATCTCCTCCGCCATCTCGTGCTCGCCCGCGAAGTCGACACCGCCAGTGTCGACGAGCGTGAAGCCCACGCCGTTCCAGTCGGCCTCGATCTCCTTGCGGTCGCGCGTGACGCCGGCCTGCTCGTGCACCACGGCCTCGCGCGTGCCCGACAGGCGGTTGACGAGCGTCGACTTGCCGACGTTCGGGTAGCCGACGACGGCGACCGTCGGCCGTCTCATTTGGCCTGCTCGACGAGCTCCGCAATCCGCTCGACCACCTCGTCGACGCTCAGGCCGGTGGTGTTCAGCTCCACGGCGTCCGGCGCGGCGCGCAGCGGCGAGTACTCGCGGTCCATGTCCTGCGCGTCGCGGAGCGCCTGATCGCGCATCACCGTCTCCACGTCTGTGCCGAGCTCCGCGGCGCGGCGGCGCGCGCGCTCCTCCGGGGACGCCGTGAGATAGACCTTCACGTCGGCGTCAGGGGCCACGACGGTCCCGATGTCACGCCCCTCGGCCACCCAGTCGCCTGTCGAGAGCAGCTCGCGCTGCTTCATCACGAGCGCCCCGCGTACGCGCGGGTCGGTCGCCACCGTGGAGGCCGCCTCGGAGACCTCGGGAGTGCGGATCGCGTCCGTCACGTCCTCGCCGTTCGCGAGCACGCGCTCGCCGAGCCGGATGTCGAGCTCGTCGGCGCGCTCCGCCGCCGGGCCGCCGTCGCGGGCCGTCAGCAGGCCCACCGTGCGGTACATCGCTCCGGAGTCCAGGTAGGTGAAGCCGAGCGCGCGGGCGGCCGCGCGTGCGACGGTGCTCTTGCCCGCGCCCGCGGGCCCGTCGATCGCCACCACCATGGAGCGACAGGCTACGTGGGCTTGGTGGCCATCGCCCAGACCGCGACGAACGCCGCGACGAGCATGACGGCCGTGAGCGCCAGCGCCGTGCCGCGCAGGGCGCCGCCTCGCCGCTGCCTGCGCACCGCGATGCCGGCGCAGACGGTCGCGATGATGGTGAGGACCAGCATCGGGTCGGAGACGCTGTAGCCGACGTCGACCCAGCTCGGCACAGGGTCGAGGTCGTTGACCTTCTCCTTCTCGGCGATCCACTCGGCGCCGCCGCGCATCACGATCCAGCCCGGCAGCACACCGAGCAGCAGCGACCGGTAGCCGAGCCGAAGGTTGCGCTCGGCCAGCGCGACCAGTACGAGCGCGAGCGCCCCCACCAGGGTCATCGCGCCGAGGATGTGCACGAACAGTGCGATGTTCCAGTCGTCCGGCCGGATGGCGGCGAGCAGGCTCATACGCCGGGCTTCCAGATCATCGTCACCAGCAGTGCGAGCACCACGATCGTGCGGATCCAGTGCAGCGCGACGACGGCACGGGCGTCCTCGCTCCCGATCCGCCGCTGGACGCTCTGACCGAGCCCGGTGGCAACCAGCCACAGCCCCAGCGCCAGGAGGATCCAGCCGTCGAAGAAGTCGTACTCGTCCAGGTTGAGGGCCAGCCAGATACCGAAGATGAGCGTGCCGAGGCCGCCGACGTCCCAGCAGCGGTCGGCCACGAACAGCATGCGCGGGCTGCTCGCACCCCCGAGCGCCACGGCGCTGTACATGACCACCGTCACCGCGAGCAGGAAGGCGGCGACCAGATGGAAGAAGAGAAGCGTGTGGTACACCGGCGCGGCAACCTACACAAGTGCCCGGAGGTCGCGCTCGAAGCCCGGGTACGACACCGCGGCGGCGTCCATGCCCACCACCTCGACGCCGTCGGTGGACGCCAGCCCCGCCACCGCACCCAGCATCGCCATCCGGTGGTCGCCCTGCGCGTCGATCGTGCCGCCGCGCACCGGCGTCCCGTCGCCGCGCACGACGAAGCCGTCGGGCGTCGCCTCGATGTCCGCTCCGAGGCCACGCAGCCCCTCCACCACGCCGGCGATCCGGTCGGACTCCTTCAGCCGCAGCTCCTCCGCCCCGCGCACGACCGTCTCTCCCTCGGCATGCGCGCCCAGCAGGCCGACCAGGGTCAGCTCGTCGATGGCGAGCGGCACCTCGTCGCGCTCGACCACGGTGGCCTCGAGCGGGGCGGAGGCAACGTCGAGCTCGCCCACCGGCTCTTGCGCGGCCTGACTGCCCGGCTCCTCGAGGTCGCCCACGATCACGGCCCCCATGCGCAAGGCGATCCGCAGAAAGCCTGTCCGGGTCCAGTTGAGCCCAACGTCTTTGATCACCACACGCGAGCCGGGCACGACGACCGCCGCCGCGACGACGAACGCCGCAGACGACGGGTCGCCCGGCACCACCACCTCGTCTAGCTCGAGCTCGTCGACCTGGGACACGGTTATCCGGGGGCCGTTCTGCTCGAACGGCACGCGGGCGCGGCGCAGCAGGCGCTCGGTGTGGTCCCGGCTCGTCGAGGGCTCGCGCACGGTGGTCGAGCCGGCGGCCATCATCCCCGCGATCAGAACGCACGACTTCACCTGCGCGCTCGCGATGGGCAGGTCGTAGTCGATGCCGCGGAGCTCCGCACCGCGGACAGTGAAGGGCGGGAAGCGGCCGTCGCGCGCGTCGACCGCGGCGCCCATCATGCGCAGCGGCTCCGCCACTCGATCCACGGGCCGGCGGCGGATGGACTCGTCCCCGTCGAGCGTCCACACCCCGCCCGGCTGTCCGCCGAGCCAGCCCGGCAGAAGTCGCATCAGCGTGCCCGCGTTGCCCACGTTCAGGAGCCCCCCGGTCGCCTCGAGTGGCGCGTGCAGGCCCACGCCGCGGATGAGGAAGCAGTCGCCGCCCTCGTCCTCCACGCCCGCGCCGAGGGTCATGACGGCGTTGAGGGTCGAACGGGTGTCCTCGGAGTCGAGGAAGTTGCGCACCTGCACGGGCTCGTCGCACATGGCGCCGAACAGGGCCGCCCTGTGCGAGATCGACTTGTCGGGCGGCGGCGTGTAGTCGCCCCGGAGCGGACCGGCCGGGTCGAAGCGGGCTGTGACGGTCATTGCAGATCGACGGGGAAGCCGAGTCCGCCGATGAGCTCGAACGCGCGCCGGGCCTCCGCGTCGCCCGCGATCCAGAGCGTCATCGCACCGGTGCGCATGTCCGCCGCCGGCGCGAGCGCCATGTCCACGATGTTCACTCCCGCCCTGCCCAGCTCGAGCGCAACTTGCGCGACGATACCGGGGCGGTTGGGCACCGTGAGTCGCAGCTCGTGCACCGGCCCGCCGGCCGCGCCCGCCTCCAGCAGCGTGCGCCGGTCCTCGCGCGCCCGGTCGTTCCAGTCGTCGACCTCCCCACCCTCGAGGCGGCGCTCGACCTCGTCCAGCTCGCGCCTGAAGCCGCGAATCTCCTCGACGATCGCGGCGCGGTTCGAGCGGTAGATGTCGCTCCACATCGCTGTGTTGGCGCCCGCGACGCGCGTCATGTCACGAAAGCTCGGCCCGACCTGGCGGAGCGCCTCGCTGTGCTCTGAGAGGCGCGCCGCCGCTTGGGAGGCGAGCACGTTGGCGAGCACATGCGGCAGGTGGCTGAACACGGCCACGAGCCGGTCGTGCGTCTCCGCATCGACAGCCACCGGCCGCGCGCCCAGGTCCGCCACGAAGCGGTGCAGCCGCTCGTAGAGGAGCCCGGCGGATTGCTCGTGCGGGGTGAGGTACCAGACCGCGCCCTGAAAGAGATCGGGCCGCGCGTGCTCCACGCCGGAGGTCTCGGCGCCGGCGATCGGGTGCCCGCCGACGAAGCGCGGGTCCGGCATGCGCTCGACGAGGTCGTGCTTGGTCGAGCCGACGTCGGTCACGAGCGTGTCCGGGCCCGCTGCGTCGAGCACCGCGCGAACGAGCTCGGGCAACGCGCCGACCGGTGCGCAGGCGAAGCAGAGCTCCGCCCCCGCAACGGCCTCCTCGACGGAGCCCGCCGCGTGCTGAATCGCCCCGCGCTCGAGGGCGGTCTCGAGCCGCTTGCGGTCGCGGCCGAAGCCCACGACCTCCGCGTCCTCGAGGTGCTCCCGGGCGGCCAGTCCGATCGAGCCGCCGATCAGGCCCACGCCGATGACCGCTATGCGCACGTCAGCCGTCCGGCAAGCGCCGGGCGATGCCCGGCGCGCAGCATCCTCATACAGTCGAAAACTGTTTGCCCGCCAGCTCCGCCGCCGCCTCGAGCTTGCGCAGGTAGGCCGCGAAGTCGTCTGCGTAGAGGGCCTGCGGGCCGTCGCACACCGCCTCCTCCGGGCACGGGTGGATTTCGACGATGATGCCGTCGGCGCCGGCGGCCGCCGCGGCCAGCGAGAGCGGCTCCACCAGCGAGCGCTTCCCGGCCGCGTGACTCGGGTCGATCACGATCGGCAGGTGCGTCAGCTCACGCAGGACCGGCACGGCCATCAGGTCGAGCGTGAAGCGGTAGCTCGGCTCGTAGGTGCGGATGCCGCGCTCGCACAGCATCACCGCCTCGTTGCCCTCCTTGAGGATGTACTCCGCGGCCATGAGGAGCTCCTCGAGCGTGGCCGACAGGCCGCGTTTCAGGAGCACCGGCTTACCCGCGCGGCCGACCTCGGTGAGCAGCGAGTAGTTCTGCATGTTGCGCGCGCCGAGCTGCACGACGTCGGCGACTTCGAGCACCGGCTCCAGGTCGCGCACGTCCATCAGCTCGGTCACGATCGGCAGGCCGGTCTCGGCCTTTGCCTCGGCCAGCAGGCGCAGCCCGGCCTCGCCGAGCCCCTGGAATGAGTACGGCGAGGTGCGCGGCTTGTAGGCGCCGCCGCGCAGGAACTGTGCGCCCGCGTCCCGCACCGTACGGGCCGCGTCGAGGAGCACCTCACGCGACTCGACGGTGCACGGCCCGGCAATCGTCGCGAAGTTGTCGCCCCCGATCTTGCGGCCGTCGATCTCCAAAACGGTGCGCTGCTCGCGCCGGTACTGGAGCGACGCCAGCTTGTACGGCTTCAGGATCGGCACGAGGTGGTCCACGCCGGGCGCGCCCTCGAGCCCGAGGTTGGCCACGTGCTCGCGGTCGCCGATCGCGCCGATCACGGTGACGAGCTCGCCCGCCGAGACGTGGGCCTGCGCGCCGACGGACTCCACGCGCTGGACGACCGCGGCGATCTCCGCCTCGCTCGCTCCCTCTTTCATCACGATCATCATCTGTCCCTACAGCCTCTCAAAGTTGGTTCGTGGTACCGGCGATGTGCGGCGCGGCGTCGCGAGGACGCCCTGCGCCTAGCTAAATCGCGGATACCAGCGATGAGAGGGGGCACGCCGAAGCGTGGACAGGCGAGTCACTGTCTGAGCTTTGTAGCAGGCTCAGCCGACTTGGTCCAGAGCTGCGAGGAAGCGGTCGTTCTCGCGGCGGCTGCCGTAGGTGACCCGCATCCAGCCCTCCTGGCCGAGTGCTTTGCCGGCGCGGACGATCACGCCGAGCTTCGCGAGGCCGTCCACCACCTCGTCCTCTTCGCGGTCGCCGACGGAGACCCAGGAGAAGTTCGCCTGGCTGTCGCCGGTCTCGAAGCCGCGCTCCTGGAGCTCCGACTCGACGTGCAGGCGCTCGATGGCGGTCTGCTCCACCCGCCGCTCGACCTCGTCCTGATGGCTCAGCGCCTCGGTGGCCGCCGCCAGCGCCAGGGCGTTGACGGAGAACGGCTGCCGCACGCGGTCGACCGCGAGCCGGAATTCCTCCGAGCCGAGCGAGTAGCCCACCCGGAGGCCGCAGAGCCCGTACACCTTCGAAAACGTCCTGAGGACGATCAGGTTCGGGTGCTTCTTCACCAGGTCGAGCGTCTCGTCCGGGTCCTGGAGCGTCGAGAACTCGACGTACGCCTCATCGAGGATCACCGCGACGCTGCGCGGAACCGCCTCGAGGAGCGCGTCGATCGCCCCGACTGGCAGCCCGGTGGCGGTGGGGTTGTTCGGGTTGCAAACGATCACCATCCGCGTCGCGGCCGTGACCTCGCTGGCCATCGCGTCGAGGTCGTGCTCCTGCTCCTCGGTCAACGAGACCTCGATCGCCCGGGCGCCGCACATGGCGGCCAGGTGCGGGTAGATCGAGAACGAGGGCCACGCGTAGACGACCTCGGCGCCGGGCTCCAGCATCGCCTCGGCGGCCGCCAGGAGGAGCTCGCAGGACCCGTTGCCGATGGCGATCCGCTCCGGCGGCACCCCGGTCCGCTCGGACAGACGGCGCCGAAGGGTGGCCTTGGCCGGATCCGGATAGCGGTTCAGAGTGCGGAGCTGCGACTCCACCGCCTCCAGCACCTGCGGGTGCGGCGCGAACGGCGTCTCGTTCGAGGCGAGCTTCACGAGCTCGCCGTCGAACGCGTAGGTGGACGCCGCCGGGTAGACCGGGATCGCCTTGACGCGCGCATTGAACTCGAGGCCGGTCACTGGGCTCCCTTCAGGTCGCGGCGCAGGGACTCCGCCTCGCGAAGGTAGACGTGCCTGGGCTCGCTCTCAGGGTCGGAGTAGCAGTGAAGCAGGAGCCTGATCACCATGGGGAGCGCGCCCGGGACGTCGATCTCCCTCGCGCACAGGAGCGGCACCGACGACAGGCCCAGGTTGCGCGCCGCGACGGCCGGGAACTCGGCGTCTAGGTCGTTGGTGCAGGTGAAGATGCAGCTGACCATCTGCTCGGCGTCGAGCCCGTTGCGCTCCATGACCTCGCGCACGAGCTCCTCCGTGGCGGACAGGATCGCGTCGGGCTCGTTGGCCTCGACCGTGATGGCGCCTCGAAGCGCGCGCAGCTGCATGCGGCGGGGGATTGTGGCAAGCGGGGCGGCGCCGCCGGCACCCCCAGCGGACGGGTGCTCCGGTTCCGGCGAACGTCGGCATTGAGGCGAGGCCCTTGGTGAGTTGATCCGGCATAGCGGGATCACATTCCGGACCCCCCTCGGATCCTCGTTCAATGCCGCCGTTTCGACCGGCCGCCCGGCTTCGCCGCGCCATCGCGGCCACGCGGCTCCGTCGCCCGGCGCAGCCGCTTCACCTCGGCCTTCGTGAGCCGCCGGCTCCGGCCGGGGTCGAGGCCGCGCAGGCCGAGCGGGCCGAACGCCACCCGCTCCAGCTCGACCACACGCTGTCCCACCGCCTCCAGCATTCGCCGGACCTGACGCTTGCGACCTTCCCGGATCGTGATCTCGACCACTCCGGGGGCCGGCTGGCGCACCTGGGCCGGCGCGGTGCGCCCGTCGTCGAGCTCCACCCCGTTTTTCAGCGCCTCCAGCGCCCGCGGCGACAGCCGCCCGGGCTTCACCCGTGCGCGATAGACCTTCTTCACGCCGTAGCGCGGGTGCGTCAGCCGCTCCGCCAGCTCTCCGTCGTTCGTCAGCAGGATCAGGCCGGTGGTGTCAGCGTCGAGACGGCCGACCGGGTACAGCCGCCTCCGCGAGCGTACGAGCTCCACCACCGTCGGACGGCCGTGGGTGTCGCGCGCCGTCGACACCACCCCGGCCGGCTTGTTGAGCGCGTGCACCTCGTGCGGCTCAGGCTCGACGCGGCGCCCGTCGAGGTCGACGCGGTGCGTTTCGTCCACATCGCGCGCCGGATCGGTCACAACCTCGCCGTCGACCGTCACGCGACCCTCGCCCACGATCCCCTCGGCAGCCCGTCGCGAGGCAACGCCGGCGTGCGCGAGGAACTTGGCGAGGCGCATGGCAGGAGGCTACGCGCGGGCGGCGGCGCCCTCCGCCGCGCGCTGCTTAGTCGTGTGTCGCGACGATGCTCGGCCATGCCTGGGCGAGCGTGCTGCGCAGGGTGCAGCGCGCGCTCGGCTGACCGCCCTCATCGCTGTCGTCCGCCGCGGAGATGCGCGCGACGACTCGATAGCCGCTGCAGAAGCCGACGGCGCGGCGGGAGTAGCCAATCAGGAGCGCCCGCCGCCCCGACACCTGCGGGCGCCAGTAGCGCATCGTCACGTCCGCCGACGCAACCGGCGGGAGGCCGCGGCCGAACAACTCGAGCGCTCCCGCCTCGCCGTAGTTGTCCGCCACGATCACCTGCGCGCCCGTCGCGTGCCGCTCGACCAGACGTACGTACGCGGGCCAGCCGACCTCGGACTGATAGTCGCTGCGTGCCCTGACGACACCGAGCCGGACGGCGGTGTGCAGGGGCAGCACCGGCAGCGCCACCGGCAGGACCAGCAGGCCGGTCGCCACGAACAGGCCGCCGGCCACCGAGAGCCGACGACGTGGCGCCCAACGAACGAGCGGAATCGCGCCGGCGGCGAAGGCGAACAGCACCACCGGCAGCACGTAGTACGACTTTCCTCCTAGCACGAAGTACGCGACGACCGTGCCGACGACGGTGAAGCCGAGCGGGCGCAGCGCGCGATCGTGGACGAGCGACACGACTCCGGCGACTGCGACCGGAAACGCCACCGCCGTGAGCAGGATCAGGTTGACGAGAAACTGCGGCCGAGTCTCGTCGCTCGCGCTCGGCGGAGGATTCAGGAACCAGTGCACGCTCGTCCAGTCGTGGCCGGCCTCCCAGATGAGGTTCGGGACGAGAAGGGCCGCCGCGATCGCGACCGC
>JBKPSR010000063.1:0-24978 GCA_046735115.1 Actinomycetota bacterium | reverse complement strand
CGGTCTCGCCACTTTTCGGTGGTGATAGCGAGGGGGCCACACCTCTTCCCATTCCGAACAGAGCAGTTAAGCCCCTCAGCGCCGATGGTACTTGGGCCTCGCGGCCCTGGGAGAGTAGGTCGCCGCCGTTATTCATAGGAGGGCCACCCAGTCGGGTGGCCCTCCTCGTTCTCGGCCCATCCCTAGACTCACGGCCGCATGTCGACCCTCGGCATCGTCCTGATTGTGATCGGCGTCATCTTCCTGATCGCTCTGGGCTTGGGCATCCTGGGCGCCCGCGCGCGCGACCGCCGGCAGGCCCCGGTCTTCGATGAGCGCGTGCGGGCAGCGGACGCGGCCCTCGCTCAGGCCGCCGCGCTCGACCGGGGCTGGCACCGCGACACCATGGAGGACGCCGCGCGGGCCGCGCTCTCCGAGTCCCGGCCCGAGTGGAAGTACGGCCCGCTGCATCTGGTGCTGGTCGACGACCGGCCCGGCATCGAGGAGGACCGCGCCCATTTCGTGGCTGTGGGGGACGCCGGCGACGAGGCCCGGGTGGTGCTCTGTCGCGAGGGCGGCCGCTGGGTCGCCGAGAGCATCGACTGAGTGGGCGATCCGCTCGTTCGCGGGTTCACCCCGGAGACTGATCTCGAGCGGGCGCTCGCCCGCGATCCGATGCTTCGAGAAGGGCTCGCCTGGGGTAGGCCTCGCCGCGGCCACCCGGAGGGCACCGTTGGCGCCCACGTGGCCGACCTGCTCGAGACCATCGACCGCTGGGGCGAGACCGGGACGCGCCGCGAGGCGCTTCGCTTCATCGCGCTCGTGCACGACTCGCTCAAGTACAGGGTTCAGGGCTGGCGTCCGAAGACGGGGGAGAACCACCACGCCGTGCGCGCCCGGCGCTTCGCGGAGCGCTATACCGACGACGAACGCCTCCTCGCGACGATTGAGGAGCACGACCGCCCGTACAACCTCTGGCGCAGGGCGCGGCGACGCGGCCGGCCCGAGGACCATAACCTGGCAGAGATGCTCGACCGGATTCCGGACGTCGACCTGTTCCTGCGCTTCGTGGAGCTCGACGGCTCCACCGAGGGGAAGACCGAGGAGCCGATCCACTGGCTGAAGACGGAGCTCGGCCGGCGCGGGGTGTTCGAGCGCGAGTAGCGGAGGGTTCGGCGGAGAGGAACAAGCACCTGCGATCCCACGCTGCGCCTCGCCAGGCCGAGCCTGCCTCGCTGGACGCCTACGCGGAGGAGCTTGCGGCGACGTGGGAGGGCGCCGGGCTGTCGAATTTCGGGCCGCGGGCGGAGTGCTTCGAGCAGATCTGTGACGACTGGACCGTGAGCCGGAGCGTTCGAGGCCGGCGAAGGACAGCGTTGAAGAGGTCGGCCTGAAGGGTGGTCGAGTTTCGTACCGAGGTGGGGGCAAAGTCGACCAACCCGCCCGGACAGCGGCGTCAGTGCCGCGGTTCCGGCGGATGCCGCTGCCGCCGGCTAGACCGCGAGGCAGAGCTGCTCGAGCGGCTGCGGTGCGCCACCGCGCCGCACGCGCGCGGGCCGGGCGGACGCCGCTTCCCTCAACCGCTTGGCCGCGGGGGTCGCGACCGGCACGTGGCCGGTCGCCCCACCCGCGACGGTGCGGCGGACCGCAGCGCGCAGTGCATGAGGGGCTGCGCCTCCCAGCTGCGGTGCCTGGCCAGGAGCGTCGGCGGGGGCGCCCGAGGCGCCGGGCCCTTCGACCGCGAGGCGATACTCGCCAAGCGTCGAGAACTCGACGATGAGGTCGAGCGCGGTGTCGATCTGCTCTCTGAACCGGGGGAACATGCGTTCGAGAAGGTACGGCGCGCGTCGGATGGAAGGCCCGATTCCGTGCAACTTTCCTTGCACCGCCGCCCAAGCCGCGGCGCTAGGTCGTCAGCGTGAGCGCGAACACGCCGCCCAGTACCGCGGCGCCCGTGACGAGCCAGGTCACGTAGTCGCCCACGTAGCCGCTGTGCAGGGGCCTGAGCCACGCGATGGCGCGCCCGGAGGCGAGCCCGATCCGGTGCAGTCGCGGCCTCGGCGGCGCGAGGCTCAGCCAGGCGAGGCCGCACGCACACGCCGCCGTGCCGATCCCGACGAGCACGTCCGACAGCCCCGGCGCGAGTGAGAGCGATCCCCCCCGGTGCACCACCTCTCCGTGCAGCACCGTGGCCGCGTATCCCGCCCGGTCCACGAAGGGCTGGCCCACGCCCTCGAACGAGGCGCGCAGCCCCGGCACGAGCGCCATCCCGAGGCCGCCGGCCGCCAGCGCCAGGGCCGGAATCGTCATCGTGACCGGAACGCGCTTGTGCGTGAACCGGAGCTCCGCGTCGACCTCGTCCGGGGCCGGGGCCTCCACGATCGACGGGTCCTCGCGCGGCCCCACGCCGGCGAAGACGCGGAAGGTCGCCCGAAGCAGCGCCGCGCCCGTGATGCTCGAGGCGATCACGAAGACGGCCACGACCCAGCCCGCTCCGGCGTCGCGTGCGGCCTCATCGATCACGGCCTTGCCGAGCCACGGCCCGAACGGCGGCAGCGAGGCGACCGCGAGCGCCAGGACGCCCATCAGCGGCCCGGTGATCCTGAGCTTGCGCGCCCGCCCGTACAGCCGCAGCTCGTCGACGCTGCCGAACAGGTGCTGGACCGTCCCCACGCACACGAACAGCGACGCCTTGACCAGCCCGTCGGCCACGACGAACAGCGTCGCGCCGGCCAGCCCGCCCGCGTCGAGCAGCGCGATTCCGATCAGGAAGAGGCCGACGTGGCTCACCGTCGCAAAGGCGAGCATCCGCTTCAGATGGCGCTGCCCGAAGGCCATCAGGGCGCCCACCACCGCCGTGAGCGTTCCCGCCGCCAGTAGGACCGCCTGAAGCGCCTCCTCGCCTCCCAGTGCTCCCGAGAAGACCGTCCAGTAGACGCGGGCGAACGCGTACAGTCCGAGCTCGCTCATCGCCGCCGACAGGAGCAGGCAGACCGGGGTGGGGGCGACCGAGTAGGCGTCCGCCAGCCAGAAGTGGAACGGCACCACCGCCGCCTTGACGAAGAAGCCCACCGCCATGAGGGTGAACGCCACCACCACGAGCCCGTCCGCTGGATGCCGGGCCAGCGTCTCGCCGATCTGCGCCATGTTCAGCGCGCCGGTGCGCCCGTAGAGGAGGGCGATGCCGGTGAGGATCAGGAACGCGCCGATGCTGTTGGTCACCGCGAAGTTGAGCGCTCCCTGAAGCGGACCCTCCTCCTCGATGTCGTACGCGACCAGGGCGTAGGCGGCCACGCTCAGCAACTCGAAGAACACGAACATGTTGAAGAGGTCGCCGGTGTAGCTGAAGCCGAGCATGCCCGCGAGGAAGACGAGCATCAGCGCGTGGAAGAGCGGCCCGGCGACGACGAACCAGCGCCAGCAGAAGACGAAGGCCGCGAGCACCAGCACCGCCGCGAACAACGCGAAGCCCGCGCCGACCTGGTCGATCGCGAACGAGACCCCCACGGCCACGCCGTCACGCGGCGTCCAGCCTCCGAACCAGTGCACGAGCGTGCCGTCGGACGCGTCGTCGAGGACAAGCGCGCACAGGACCACGCAGGCGAGCGCGGCGGAGCACGCCACGAGGTCGATCGGCCGGCGCGGGATGACGGCCGTGAGCGCCACGAGCAGGCCCGCGCAGAGGAGCGGGATCGCGACCGCGACCGGCGCGAGGTCAGCCACGCTCACGCCCCCGCTCCGGACGCAGCTTGTGCGGGTCGAGCGTGCGGTAGCGCTTGTGCGCCTGCACGCTCAGCGCGAGCAGCAGCGCCGTGACGGTCGTGCCCACGACCACGTCGGTGAGCGTCAGCGCTTGCACGACCGGGTCGACGGCCCGGGTCCCGAGCGGGACGTCGGCGAAGATCGGCGCCTGGGCGTCGTCGACGTAGCCGATCGCAAGCAGCACCAGGTACGACGCCGACTGCATCACCGAAAGGCAGATCACGAGATGGATGAGGTCTCGGCTCGTGACGATGCCGTACAGGCCCACCCCGATCACCCAGACCGCGACCGCGTACGGCAGGAAGCTCATGTGCGCCTCCGCCCGCCGCCGCGGCGCCGGCGCCGGGCCCGCCTCCGCGTTAGCGCCTGCTCCAGGAACTCAGAGAGCATGAAGACGAAGCCGCCCGTCACCGCCAGGCCGACGGCCGCGTTGCTCAGCGGGATCGTCCCGGCGGAGAGGAGCTCGCCGGGCGTTCCCTTCCCGAGCACGTTCTCGAAGAAGGCGCTGCCGAAGACGAGCCCCGCCACCCCGATCAGCGTGAAGCCGGCCGCGCCCAGGCCCTCGGCCAGCTCGATCAGCCAGATCGGGCCGACCGCCCGGAGGGTCATGTAGTCCTCCGACAGGTACGTGAGGAGCAGCGCCGTGGCGAGGATCACCCCGCCCTGAAAGCCGCCGCCGGGCGTCTGATGCCCGTGGGCGACGATGTAGATTCCAACCAGGATCGTCAGCGAGACCAGGCCCAGGCCCGTCACGCGGATGGGCAGGCTGGTCTCCGGCACGTGCCGGCCGGCGGCGTCGTCGTCCGGCCGCCGCGTGCGCTCGCCGCGCAGCTTGCGGAGGATGCTCGCCACCCCCACGACCGCCGCGAACAGGATGAACTCCTCGCCCAGTGTGTCGAAGCCGCGGTAGTCGAAGTTCACCGCGGTGACGACGTCCGTCGTCGAGCGCTCGGGCACGGCGACCTTGTTGAGGATGAACCCGTACGGCCCCCGGTAGTCCCCGAAGTCGGGTAGGCCGGCGAATCCCCACAGGAGCAGGCCGAGCAGCCCGGCGAGGGCGACGCCGAACATGCCGAGCCGCAGGCGGTCGCTCATTCCTCGCCCCCGCGCACCTTCGCGAGCGCAAGGAGGATCATCATCGGCAGCGCCACGGCGCCCACCACCGTCTGCGACAGCGCCACGTCCGGCGCCTGGAAGGCGAAGAACAGGATGCCGAGCACGAGCCCGTAGATGCTCGCCACCATCGCCTGGCGGAGCGGGTCGCGCGCCAGGACCACGCTCCCGGCGCTGACGGCCACGAGCACCAGCGCTACGGCTTGGAGAACCTCGATGGCTCCTCCTTGGCCTCGAGCTCTTCCTTCAGGATGACCCAGCGGCCGGCCTCGCGGACGCGGGCCGCGCGCGCTGTCGCGTGCAGCAGGATCGGCCCCGTCCCGACCATGATCAGCGCCACGAGCACTGCTTTGATGCCGGCCGACGAGAGCGGCTCCTCGACGAGCACCGCGGCGGCGATCACCACAGGTCCGATCACGGTGGCCGGACCGGTGAAGTGGAGCTGGTCGTAGGGGTCGCGCGTCGTGAGGATGCCGAGCGCCCCCATCAGGGCGGACGCCACGCCGAGGGCGAGCAGGACGCCCACCGTGACGTCGCCCACGCTCACACCCACCGCTCCAGGAAGCGGACGAACGTGAGCGCGCCGGCGAAGGACAGGATGGCGCTGACGAGCGCCAGGTCCATGAACGGGTCGCGCCGCATGCCCTGGGCGATCATCAGGAGCGACAGCGTGGTGATCGTGGACGCGAGCTCGAGCGCGGCGAGCGCGCTCACGATCGAGCCGCGCATCGCCACCCACAGGCACGGGAGGAGGCCCGTCAAGAGCACGGTCGTCGCGATTAGCCAGGCGTTCATGCCTCGGGGTCCAGCTCCGGTGGCAGCTCTGCGCGGATGAGCTGGTGGACGACCGCGACCTTGTGCTGCTCGTCGATCCCGATCACATACGAGTTCGGGCTGACGCAGCTGAGCCAGCCGACGACCGTGCGCCGGGCCTGCGCCCGCGGGTCGTCGCGGGCCCCCGGCGAGAACTTCACGATGCGCAGACAGCCCTTGATCGGCTCGCCGCGCACGAAGTGCCGCACGAGCAGCAGCGTCATCCGCCAGGTGTCGACGACGATCTCCCTCGGAAGCCGCAGCACGCCGCGCGACCACGCGAGGTCGGGCGCGAAGGGGGCGTAGCCGCGCGAGCGCACGAGCTCGGCGCCGGTGGCCGCGAACGCTGCCGCGAGCGCCCCCGCGACGAGCTCGGCCGGTTCGGTCTTGAAGACGAGCAGGACCCAGAGCCCGTAGCCGACCGCCCACCAGCAGAGCCAGAAGGCGATCCGCTGCGTGGGTGTCTGGACCGCGCGGCCTCGCTTCCTCTCAGCCACGCCCGGAGCCTAGAGCGATGCCCAGATGTCGATCTTCGTGCGCACGCGCGATATCACCTCGCTGGTGAACTCGCTGGTGGCGGCGTGCCCGCCGAGGTCGGGCGTCCGCACCCCGGTGGCCACCGCCTCGAGCACAGCCTCGTAGATCGCGCGCGAAGCGGTGTCGCACCCCTCGTGGCCGAGCTCGCCGGCGTAGTGGAGCACGGCGGCCACGGCGAGGATCATCGCCATGGGGTTCGCGATGTCCTTGCCGAGCAGGGCGGGGGCGGTGCCGTGCGGAGCCTCCGCCATGACCGCCCTGGGGTCGTAGTTCTCGTCGAAGGCGAGCAGCACAGACTCCGCGCCCGCGATCGAGCCGAACATCGGCATCACGAGGTCTGAAAGGCAGTCGCCATCGCGGTTCAGCGCGGGGATCACGAGCGGGGCATCCGCCGCGCCGCTGATCAGACCCGCGTAGGTTGCGTCGATCAGGACCGGGCTGTAAGGCACCTCCGGGTGACGCTCGGCCGCCTCGTCGAGCTCCTCCTTCAGCATCCCCTCGTACACCGGGCTCACGGTCCACTTCGGGCCGCCATAGACGCGCCCGTGGATGCGCGCGGCCGTGCGGAAGCTGTACTCGGCGACCGCGCGGCAGACGCCCCGCGAGATGCGCTCGGTCCGGAACGCGACCTCGTCGCCGTTCAGCCGCTCGCGACCCTCCTCGGCGCCGTAGGCGTCGCCGACGGCCATGCGCACCACGGCGATCGGATAGTGGACGCCGGCGATCGGCGTCACGCCTGGGATGCGACGGCCGGTGCGGATGATCACCTTTCCGTCGATTGCCTCGCGGAGCAGCCGGTTGGGGCTGCCAACGTCGTCCTTTCCCTCGGGCGTGACCGTTGCCGCCTTGAGGCCGAACCGGGCCTCCCTGATCGCCTCGGCCGCGGCGCTCACGACCTCGTTGCTCGTGCGGCGCCGGTTCTCGAGCGAGAGGTCGTAGTGCTCGAGCTCGACCGGGACCTTCAGCACGGCCGGGTCGACTACGCGCAGCGCCTGCTGGAGCAGCTCCTGCCCCGTTTCGTCACCCTCGAGGACGATAATTCGGACCGGGTCGTTCGGCGAGGCCGCGGGCGTGCCCGCGGCAGAGCCCTGATCTCCCATATGGCCGCGCAATCTACCGAGAGCTGCTCCTGGTGCGGGAACGCGATCGAGCGCGAGGACGGTTGGCGCGCTCAGGAGACCCCGGGCGCCCGGTACGCCGCGTTCTGCCGCCTCGAGCACATCTTCCCGTGGCGCGTGCAGGGCCCGTTCTGGGAGGCGGGCGAGATCGAGGAGCCGAGCGGCACGGGCGACTCGCTCGAGACATGCGCGCAGTGCGGGAAGGAGCTTGGCGACGTGCGCGTGCTGCTGGTGCGCCACCGTGGGGAGCACCGCATCCCGGATGCCTTCTGCTCAGCCGACCACATGTCCGAGTGGGCGAAGGCGGGCGGGCGCTGGGCCTAGTCGGGGAGTTGGGGGAGGCGGGGGTGCTCGTCGCGGTCGAGGAGCACCGCGCGCGTGATCGCCTCCGTGCCGAAGCGCTCGCGCAGCTCGTCGAGCGTCGAGTCGAGCGTCGCCGCTCGGTCGTCCAGCGGGAGCTGGCCCGGCGCCGAGTCGTCCAGGTTCGAGAGGGCCACGCCCACCAGCGTTATCCCTCGCTGCTCGATCGTGGGACGGGCGTGGTGCAGGAGGACGCGAGCTACCGCCAGGATCGTCTCCGTGCGGTCGGTCGGCTCGCCGAGCGTGCGTGAGCGAGTCGCTCGCCTGAAGTCGTCGAAGCGGAGTCGCAGGACGACCGTCCGCGTGACCCGCCCGGCCTTGCGGAGGCGCCCGGTCACGCGGTCCACCAGTGCGACCAGCGCCGCGTCGACCGCCTCCGGCGCGCGCGACCGCCGCCCCAGGGCGTGCTGCGCCCCGATAGAGCGCCGCCGCCGGCGCCGCTCCACGCGGCGAGGGTCGCGGACGTTCGCCAGCGCATGCAGCTGGCGGCCGGCCGCTCGGCCGAGCAGCTCCGACAGGGAGCGCGGCGACACCTCGGCCACCTGCCCCACCGTGTGCAGTCCCGCGTCGCGGAGCTTCCCGGCGGTGATCTCCCCGACGCCCCACAGCCGCTCGACGGGCAGCGGGTGCAGGAACTCGAGCTCCCGATCGGGCGGCACCACGAGCAGCCCGTCCGGCTTCCCGACGCCGCTGGCGACCTTCGCGAGGAACTTCGTGCGCGCCACTCCCACGGTGATCGGCAGGCCCACCTCCTCGCGCACGCGCCGCCGCAGCCGCCTGGCGATCTCCGTCGGGGTGCCGGCGAAGCGCTCCATGCCGCGGACGTCCAGGAATGCCTCGTCGATCGACAGCGCCTCCACCACCGGCGCGGTGTCCTCGAAGATCCGGAAGACAGCCTTGCTCGCCTCGGTGTACGCCTCGAAGCGGCACGGCACCACCGCCGCCTGCGGGCATAGCCGCCTCGCCCGGCCGGCGCCCATGCCGCTGTGGACACCGCGGGCCTTCGCCTCGTAGCTGGCGGCGAGCACCACGCCCGGTCCCACGATCACCGGCCGCCCCCTGAGCGATGGATCGTCGCGCTGCTCCACCGAGGCGTAGAACGAGTCGAGGTCGGCGTGGAGGATCCCGGCACATCGCACGAACACATGTTCGTGCGTCGTCAGGACGGAATGGCCTCGAGGGCCGCGGCGATCAGGCGGCTTCGCGCGGGCCCAGACCCAGCTCGTCCGCTCGCTCCTCCATGGCGCCGATCACGAAGGCCACGTGCTCGTCGAAGTCCACGCCGAGCTCGTCGGCGCCCTCGCGGACCTCATCGCGGTTCACGCCCGCCGCGAAGCTCGGCTGCTTCAGCTTCTTCTTCACGGACTTCGGGGTCATGCCGTGCACGCCGTCGGGGCGCACGTAGGCGCACGCCGCGACGAAGCCGGACAGCTCGTCGACCGCGTAGAGCGTCTTCGCCATCCGGGACTCGCGCGGCACGCCCAGGAACGTCGCGTGGCCGGCCACAGCGTCAATCAACTCACGCGGGTAGCCCCGCTCCTCGAACAGCTTGAGCGCCTCGCGCGGGTGGCCGGTGCCGAGGTCGGGATAGCGCTCGTAGTCGACGTCATGCAGGAGGCCGGTGACGCCCCAGAGCTCCTCGTCCTCGCCGAACTTGTGCGCGTAGGCGCGCATGGCGGTCTCCACGCCGAGCATGTGCTTCCGCAGCGAGTCGGACTGCGTCCATTCACATACGAGCTGCCAGGCTTCGTCTCTGCTCGGCTGGGCCACCGACGGCAGGGTATCCTCGTCGGCTCCCGAACGGTCAGGTAATGGAGAAGTTCGTGATCGAAGGCGGGACGCCCCTCGCGGGCACGGTCGCTCCCGCCGGCAACAAGAACGCAGCACTCCCCGCGCTCGCCGCGTCGCTCCTCACGAGCGAGGAGGTCGTGCTGCGCAACATCCCCCGGATCGCCGACGTCGAGGCGATGCTCGAGCTCCTGCGCCTGCTCGACGTAAAGGTCGAGTGGCGCGACGACAACGTCGTCGCCCTTCGGGCCGACGAGCTGAGCCACTCGGACGTCGACCGCGACTGGGCCGAGCGCATCCGCGCCTCGTTCCTGCTCGCGGGACCGCTGCTCGCGCGCCGCGGCCGCGCCGACATGCCTCCGCCCGGCGGCGACGTCATCGGCCGCCGCCGGCTAGACCCGCACCTCGACGCCTTCCGAGCCCTCGGCGCCGACGTGAACGTGGACCGCAGCCGTTACCGGCTCACGGCGCCCGAGGGCCTGCACGCATGCGACTTCTTCATGGACGAGCCGTCCGTCATGGCGAGCGAGAACGCCCTGATGGCCGCGGCCCTGACGCCGGGCTCGACCGTGATCCACAACGCTGCGTCCGAGCCGCACGTGCAGGACCTGGCGCGCCTCCTGATGGCGATGGGCGCGCGCATCGAGGGCATCGGCTCGAACATCATGATCGTCCACGGCCAGGAGGAGCTCCGCGGCGCGGACTACGCGATCGGGCCGGACTACATCGAGGTCGGCAGCTTCATCGCCCTCGCCGCGTGCACGGGCGGCGAGCTCCGCATCCGGGACACGAACCCGGACGATCTGCGCATGACCCGGCTCGCGTTCGAGCGGCTGGGCTGCCGGATCGAGTTCGAGGGCTCCGACGTGATCGTGCCGGGCGGCCAGCGCCTCAGGATCAAGTCGGACGAGGGTGACGCCATCTCCAAGATCGAGGACGGTCCCTGGCCGGCGTTCCCGGCCGACCTGACGAGCATCGCCGTCGCCATGGCCACGCAGGCGGAGGGCCTGATCCTCATCCACGAGAAGATGTTCGAGAACCGCCTGTACTTCGTCGACAAGCTGGTGACGATGGGCGCTCGGGTGATCGTCTGCGACCCGCACCGCGCGGTCGTGGCGGGCCCGAGCCGTCTTCACGGCGAGCGCATGGAGAGCCCCGATATCCGCGCCGGCATGGCGATCCTCATCGCGGCCCTGTGCGCGGAGGGCGAGTCCGAGATCGGGAACATTCGCCAGATCGACCGCGGCTATGAGCGGATCGACGAGCGGCTGCGGATGCTCGGCGCGCGGATCGAGCGCGTCGCTGCGGAGCGCGTGCCTGCATAAGCCCGGGAGAGCGCCGTGACACATCCCATCCCGCCGGGGACGAGAGACGTGCTCCCGGAGGAGATGCGCGAGCTGCGCGCGATCGGAGGTCGCATGCGGCAGGCGTTCGAGGAGGCGGGCTACGGCGAGGTCCACACGCCGGCGCTCGAGTACGAGGAGGTGCTGCTGCGAGGCGACGCTCGCGCGGCCGGCGCGCGCTATCGCAGCTTCGACGACCAGGGCGCCGTGCTGGCGCTCCGGTCCGACATGACGATCCCGATCGCACGCGTGGTGGCCACGCGCTATGCCGACGCCGTGCCGCCGCTCCGGTTCACGTACCTCGCCCACGCGTGGCGGGCCGTCGACCGGGGGGTGGGCGAGCCACGCGAGTTCCTCCAGGCCGGGATCGAGCTGATCGGGGTGCCCGACGCAGCGGGAGACGCGGAGGTGGTGGCGCTGACGATCGACGCGCTGACCGCCGCCGGGTTGCGCCGCCATCGCGTGGGCGTGGGCGACGGCGCGCTCTATCGCAGCCTGCTGGCGTCCTTCGGCCTGCCGGAAGACGCCCAGCTCCGGATGCTGGAGACGCTGTCGCGCCGCGATCTGGTGGGGCTCGAGCACCACGTCGCGGAGCTCGGCCTGGCCGAGGCGGAGCGCGCGCTGCTCGTCCGGCTGCCGCAGCTCCGCGGCGGGACGGAGGTGCTCGACCGCGCCGAGAGCGAGGCGGGGGGCGGCCCGGCGGGGGCGGCCCTCGATGGCCTGCGGGAGCTGCATGAACTCCTCGCCGGGCGCGGCGTCGCGGACCGGGTGATCTTCGACCTCGGCCTCGTCCGCGAGCTGGGCTACTACACCGGCTTCGTGTTCGAGGTCTATGACCCCGCGGTGGGCTTCACGCTCGGCGGCGGCGGGCGCTACGACGACCTGATCGGCCGCTTCGGCCGCGACCTGCCGGCATGCGGCGTGGGCCTGGACGTGCAGCGCGTGCACCTCGCGCATGCCGCCGAGGAGGCGCTCGCGTGAGCGACCCGCTCACGATCGCCGTGCCGCGCGGGGCTCTCTTCGAGGGCACGCTCGACCTGCTCGACAGCCTCGGGGTCGACACCGCCGAGGTGCGCTCGAACGAGCGCCGGCTCCTGTTCGCGGACGTGGGCATCGTGACGATGCGCCCGAGCGACGTGCCCACCTACGTCGAGCACGGCTCGGCCGACGTCGGGATCACCGGCAAGGACGTCCTGCTCGAGCAGTCGCAGCGCAGGGTCTACGAGCTGCTCGACCTCGGCTACGGCCAGTGCGAGATGGTCGTGGCGGCGCCGAACCGTGGCGACCCGATCGCCGACGCGCTCCGCCGGCTGGGCCGCGTCCGCATCGCGACGAAGTACCCCCACGTCGCCGCCCGGCACTTCGCGGACACCGGCCGCCAGGCCGAGATCGTGGAGGTGAAGGGCTCGGTGGAGCTGGCGCCGCTGACCGGTCTGGTCGACGGCATCGTCGACCTGACGGCGACCGGGAAGACGCTCGCTGAGAACAACCTCAGGGTGTTCGAGCGCATCACCACCTCCACGGCCCGCCTGATCGCGAACCCGGTCGCCCACAAGCTGAAGGCGGGCGAGATCGACGCGATCGTGGAAAGGGTGCGGAGATGAGGATCGAGCGCAACCCGCTCGGCCGCAGCACGCGCGAGTTCGCCGTGGAGCCCGTCGCGGAGATCATCGAGGAGGTACGCATCAGGGGCGACGCCGCCGTGCTCGAGCTGACGGAGCGCTTCGACCACGCCGAGCTGGCTCCGGATCAGCTGCGAGTGGACCCGAACGAGCTGGAGGCGTCGATCGGCGTCCTCGAGCCCGATGTGCTCAGCGGCCTCCGCACCGCCATCGCGAACGTGAAGGCGGTCGCGAAGGCCCAGGTCCGAGACGAGCGCGTCTCCGTGGAGCTCCGGGAGGGCCACACGGTCGAAATCGTTGAGCATCCGGTCCGCAGGGCGGCGGTCTACGTGCCGGCTGGGCGAGCGCCGTATCCGTCCACCGTCGTGATGGGCGCGGTGACCGCGCGGGCCGCCGGCGTGCGGGAGATCGCGGTGTGCGCGCCACCGGGCCCCGGCGGTAAGGCTCACCCGGTAATCCTCGCCGCGTGCGTCCTCTGCGAGGTCACGGAGGTGTACCGGATGGGCGGAGCCCAGGCGATCGCGGCGCTCGCGTACGGCACCGAGACGGTGCAGGCCGTTGACGTGATCGTGGGGCCCGGCAACCCGTTCGTGCAGGAAGCGAAGCGGCAGCTTGTCGGGCAGGTCGGGATCGACGGCATCGCAGGACCGAGCGAGCTCGTCGTCGTGGCCTCGGCCGGGGCTGACGCGGAGCTGATCGCGCTCGATCTGATGGCGCAGGCGGAACACGGCGAGGACAGCCCGGTGTATTGCATATCGCCGGACAGCTCGCTGCTCGACGATGTGGCCGAGCTCCTCGGTCGGCTCTGGCCAAAGCGCCCGAGCGTCGCGAATGCGGAGGTGCAGTTGATCGACGTGGAGGACGCGGCGGCGGCGCTGGGCCACGCGGAGCACATCGCTCCGGAGCACCTCGAGCTCGTGGGGGAGGAGGCCGAGGCGCTCGCCGATCGGGTTCGCAACGCGGGCTGCCTGTTCGTCGGCGCGGGCGCCGGCACGGCGTTCGGCGACTACGTCGCCGGCTCGAACCACGTGCTGCCCACCGGCGGGGCCGCTCGCTTCCAGTCGGCGCTGTCGCCGGCGACGTTCCGGCGCCGGATGGCTCGCGTATCCTTGCCCGGGGAGGCCGCCGCCCGCCTCGCGCCCGCCGGCGCCGCCCTTGCGCGAGCGGAGGGCTTTCCTGTGCACGCCGAATCCATGGAGCGCCGCGCATGAGCCGCACCTCGCAGATCGATCGCACCACCGGCGAGACCGACGTCCAGCTGGCGCTCGACCTCGACGGCACGGGCGCCGGCGAGCGCGCCACCGGCGTGGGCTTCTTCGACCACCTGCTCGACTCGGTGGCCCGCCACGGACTGTTCGACCTCGACATCCGCGTGAAGGGGGACCTCGAGACCGGTGCGCACCACACCGTGGAGGACGCCGGCCTCGCGCTCGGCCAGGCGCTCGACGAGATACTGGGCGACCGCGCCGGGATCCGCCGCTTCGGGCACGCGGTGGTGCCGATGGACGAGGCGCGCGCCTCGGCGGCGATCGACATCTCCGGTCGCCCGTTCACGTCCGTCGAGGCCGACTTTCCCGCCGAGACGGTGGGCGACTTCGACACCGAGCTCACGGAGGAGTTCTTCCGCGCGGTCGCGAACGCGGCCAAGCTGACGCTCCACGTGCGCGTGGAGGCCGGCACGAACGCGCATCATATGGTCGAGGCCTCGTTCAAGGCCTTCGCCAGGGCGCTCCGCGAGGCGGTCCAGGACGACGAACGTGTTCAGGGCGTGCCGTCGACCAAGGGCGTTCTTTGACGCGCGTCGCGATCCTCGACTACGGAATGGGGAACCTGCGCTCGGTCGGCAAGGCACTCGAGCACGTCGGCGCGGAGCCGTTCCGCACGAGCGACCACGCGCGCGTGCGCGAGGCCGGCGCGATCGTGCTGCCCGGCGTCGGGGCGATGCCAAAGGCGATGGAGCGCGTGCGCGAGCTGGCGCTCGACCGGCTGCTGCGCGAGCGCGTCGAGGCCGCCGTGCCGGTGATCGGGCTCTGCATGGGAATGCAGCTGCTGTTCGAGTCGACGACGGAGCTCGGCGGCGCCGAGGGGCTGGGTCTCCTGCGCGGCGCGGTCGAGGCGCTGGACGCGCCCGGGCTGAAGGTGCCGCAGATCGGCTGGAACCCGGTGAGCTGGAGTCGCGCCAGCCCGCTGAACGAGGGCCTGCCCTCGCCGTGCGCCTTCTACCACGCGAACTCGTTCGCGCCGCGGCCCTCGGACGCCGACGCCGTGCTCGGCACGGCCGAGTACGGGACCGAGTTCGTCAGTGTCGTCGAGCGACCGCCTGTGTACGGGCTCCAGTCGCATCCGGAGAAGTCGGGGCGGGACGGGCTGCGGCTGCTGAAGAACTTCATTTCGCTCGCCGTCGCGCCAGCCGCGGGCGATGCCCGCGGCGCCGCGATGGACTCATGATCCTGCTGCCGGCGGTGGACATCCGCGACGGCAGGGCGGTGCGGCTGCGCCAGGGCGACTTCGACGAGGAGACCGTCTACGCCGACGACCCGCTCGAGGCCGCCCGCTCGTTCGTCGAGGCGGGAGCGACCTTCCTGCACGTCGTGGACCTCGACGGCGCCCGCGAGGGCGAGCCCGTGAACCTCGAGCAGGTGCAGCGCATCGTCGCCGAGCTGGAGGTGCCGGTCGAGCTGGGAGGCGGCCTCCGCTCGATCGCATCGATACGGCGCGCCCTGATCGCGGGTGCCTCGCGCGTCATCCTCGGCACGGCCGCGTTCACCGACCCGGACCTGCTCGAGGAGGCGCTCCGCGCCTTCACCTCGCGCATCCTCGTCGGCGTCGACGTGCGCGGCGGCAATGTGTCGGTCGCAGGCTGGACCCGCGAGACCCAGGTGAGCGGCGAGGACGCGATCCGGCGCCTCCAGCGGCAGGGCGCCACGCGCTTCGTCTACACGAACGTCGACCGCGACGGGATGCTCGACGGCCCCGACCTCGAAGAGGTCAGGCGCGTGTCGCAGGCCGTTCGCGGCCGTTTCCTCTACTCGGGAGGGATCGGCTCGCTCGACGACCTGCGCGCCCTCCGATCCTTGCGCGCCCTGAACCTCGCCGGCGTGATCTCGGGCAAGGCGCTGTACGAGGGCCGCTTCAGCGTGCGCGAGGGCCAGGAGGCGCTCGGCTGAATGCTGCTCCGGCGCGTGATCCCGTGCCTCGACGTGGACAAGGGCCGCGTGGTGAAGGGCGTCGAGTTCGTGGATCTCCGCGACGCCGGCGATCCCGTCGAGCTCGCCGTGCGCTACCAGGATGAGGGCGCCGACGAGATCGTCTTCCTGGACATCACCGCCTCGCACGAGAAGCGTGAGACGGTCGCCCGGCTGGCGCGCCGCTGCGCCGACGACGTCTTCATCCCGTTCACGATCGGCGGCGGCGTGCGGACGGTCGGGGACGCCCAGGCCGTGCTCGACGCCGGCGCGGACAAGGTGTCGGTGAACTCGGCCGCGATCGCACGGCCTGAGCTGCTGTCCGAGCTCGCGGAGGTGTTCGGCGCCCAATGCGTGGTGCTGGCCATCGACGCTCGTCGCGAGGAGGACGGCTCGTACCGTGTGTACGTGAACGGCGGCCGCACGCCGGTCGGCCGGGACGCGATCGAGTGGGCGCGCGAGGGCACGGAGCGTGGAGCGGGGGAGATCCTGCTGACCAGCATGGACCGCGACGGAACGGAGGACGGCTACGAGCTCTCGCTCACTCGGGCGGTCGCCGGCGCCGTGGACGTCCCCGTGATCGCCTCGGGCGGCGCCGGAACGCCGGATCACCTCGTTGAAGCCATCCAGGAGGGCGGAGCGGACGCCGTCCTGTGCGCCTCGATCTTCCATTACGGTCACCACACTGTGCGAGAGGCGAAGGAACGCATGCGCGAGGCCGGGATCCCGATCAGGCTCTGATGTCCACGTCGTCGGGCCAGCTGCGCGAGCGCGTCCGGCGCGTGCCGGGGATGGAGCGCCTCCTGCCCGCGCTCGAGGGGCTCCCGCCGGCGTATCTCGTGGGCGGAGCGGTCAGGGACCTTCTCCGCGACGAGACCCCCACGGACGTCGACATCGCGATCGAGGGCGATGCCCGCTCGGCCGCGCGAGCTGTCGCCGATCGCCTCGGAGGGCAGGCGCGAGAGTTCGAGCGGTTCGGCACGGCCGACGTGAGGATGGCCGACGGCGACACGTACAACTTCGCCACCACCCGAGACGAGGTCTACGACGCCCCGGGCGCGCTGCCGCGCGTGAGGCCGGCGTCGCTCTCGGAGGACCTGCGCCGCCGTGACTTCACGGTGAACACGATGGCCGTCGGGCTGACGGGCGACGATCTCGGTCACCTGTACGACCCCTTCGACGGCCAGGCCGACCTCGACGCGGGCCTGATCCGGGTGCTGCACGACCGCAGCTTCCTGGACGATCCCACACGCCTGCTGCGCGCGGTGCGCTACGCGGCCCGACTCGGCTTCGAGCTCGACCCGGAGACGGAGCGGCTCGCGCGCGAGGCGGTGGCGGCCGGCGCGCTCTCGACCGTCTCGGGCGCGCGCGTCCGGGACGAGTTGATGGACCTCCTGCGCGCGGCGGACGTCCCGTCCGGCATCGAGCTCATGCGGGAGCTCGAGATCCACACGGCCCTGCACCCGGAGCTCGATCCGGACCCCGAGCTGGTCGCGTCGGCCGCTCTCGGGGCCACGGCGATCGGCGCCGACCGCGGCGTCTCGGCGCTCGCGGCACTGGTCGAGAGCGCACCGGAGGAGCTCGACCTGTGGCTGGCCGACCTCCACCTCCTGGCCGAGGAGCGCGACGCGGCGGCGCGCGCCGCCCGAGTGGCGTCGCGCATCGCGATGGCGCTGCGCGAGCGCGAGCACAGTCCCTCGGAGCTCCGCGCGCTGCTCGGCAGGGAGCCGCTCGAGGCGCTCGCGCTGGCGCTGGCGCTGCGCGCGCCATCCGAGCCGATCCTCCGCTGGGCCACCAGCCTCCGCGGCGTGACCCTCGAGATCTCGGGCGACGACCTGCTCGCCGCCGGCGTTCCCGAGGGGCCGGCGCTCGGCCGCGCGCTCGAGGAGACGCTGCGGCGGAAGCTCGACGGGCTCGTGTCGGGCCGCGACGAGGAGCTCGAGACAGCCCTGCTGCTCGCCCGGGAGCCGGCCCAGTGAGGCTCCCGAGCGCGACGGTGACGTTCACGACTCGCCGGGGCGGCGTGAGCGTGGGCCCGTATGAGTCGCTGAACCTCGGGATCCTCACCGACGACGACCCCAACCGGGTCCGCGAGAACCGTAGGATCGCAAGCTCGACGATCGGAGTGGAGCCGGAGCAGGTCACGATGGGGTGGCAGGTGCACGGCACCGACATCCGCGACTGGACCGGACTTCCGCCGGACCCCGGGTACGCGGATCCGGGCGAACGGGACCTGGTGAAGCTCGACGGACACCTGACGCGCGACGCCGGAGTGGGCCTGCTCGTGCTCGTGGCGGACTGCTACCCGGTCGCGCTCTCCGACGGGGAGCAGGCCGCGATGCTCCACTGCGGCTGGCGCCCGCTGGCGGGCGGGATCATCGAAAAGGCCCTGGCGATGTTCTCCGAGCGGCCGGCCGCAGCCGTCGGCCCCGGCATCGGCGGCTGCTGCTACGAGGTGGGCGAGGAGGTGCTGGAGGCGTTCGCCGACATCGACGGAGCCGCGTCGGGGCGGAGGCTCGACCTGCGGACCGTCATCAGCGCGAAGCTCGCCGCGGGCGGCGTGACCGAGGTGCAGCACGTGGACAGGTGCACCAGCTGCGAGCCGGAGCTCTACTTCTCACATCGCCGGGACAGGGGCGTGACGGGACGCCAGGCGGGCTTCATCGTGCGCGATGGATCCTGACCGCGTCCGGCGCAACCTCGAGCGGGTGCGCGAGCGGATAGGTCCGGACATCGAGGTCCTCGCCGCGGTGAAGTACGTCGACGCCGACGACCTGCCCGCGCTGGCCGAGGCCGGGATCGAGCTCGTGGGCGAGAACCGCGCCCGGGAGCTGCTGGCCAAGCAGGCGGAGCACGGCGAGCTCTTCACCTGGGACTTCATCGGCCAGCTCCAAAGCCGCAAGGTGAAGGACATCGCCCCAAACGTGAGGCTGATCCACTCGGTGGCCTCCGACTCGGCGCTGCGGCGACTCGAGGAGCATCCGGCGAAGGAGGTGCTGATCCAGGTGAACGTCGCCGGCGAGGAGGGCAAGGCCGGCATCCCCCCGGAGGAGCTGGGCGACTTCATCGCCCGTTGCCCCGTGCCGGTGACAGGCCTCATGACGATGCCGCCCTTCGTCGAGCGCGCCGAGGACAATCGCCGCCACTTCGCCCGCCTGGCCGAGCTGGCGGGCGAGCACGGGCTGGCTCGCCTGTCGATGGGAACGACCCAGGACTACGTCGTCGCGGCCGAGGAGGGCGCCACGATCGTGCGGCTGGGCAGCGTTCTGTACGACTGAACGACGAGCATTGAAGGACCGCTCTCAGGCGAAAGCTTCGCCGGTTCGTGCGGCTCCGGGCAGCCCCTCAGTGCTGTTGTTCGGCGGAGTACCCCACCCGCTCGAGGAAATCCGCGATCGTGTTCGACAAACGCGCTCCCTGCCACGCCAGCGGCGAGTCGCCCCGGTCCTCCACGACGAGCTCGCAGTTCGGCAGCTTCCGGCAGTACTCCTGGGCCACTCCGAGCGGGTGCAGCCAGTCGGAGTCGTCCTGGGAGCCGATCACAAGCACGGGCACCTCGAGACCGGCGAGCGCTCCGAGGCCCTTCCACGCGATCGAGCTGGGCACCTCGCGCAGCGCCTGGGCGACCGCGCGCAGGTCGCCGTGGCGCTCCATCCGCTGCCGCGTCGCCTCGCGGGCGACCTCGCGCCAGCGCTCCGGGAGGTTGCCCGGCTGGGCAACACGGATGAACTCGTCGATGCCGCCGTCCAGCGCGGTCGCGAGCCTCTCCCAGGACTCACCGTCCGCGTCGCCCGTGCGCGCGTAGCCGGTGTACGCGGGCGTGATCTGGACGAGCGCAGGCACCCGCTCGGGGTGCTCCAGCGTGAACGCCATCGCGGTGGCGGCCCCCATCGAGCTGCCCACCAGCGCGGCGCTGTCGAGCTCGAGCTCCGCCAGCACCGCCTCGAGATCGGCGAGGAGGTCCGCGTACCCGTAGCTCGGCGCCGGCTGCGACGAGCCGTGGCCGCGGGCGTCGTATGAGATCAGCCGATAGCCGCGCTTGACGAGCGCGCGCGAGCCCTGGACCACGTTCCGCCGCGTTGCCGAGAGCCCATGGAGCAGCACCACCGGCGGCCCCTCGCCGAGGATCTCACCCTTGAGCGTGAAGCTTCCGGCGCCCGGAAGCTGGCGCAGCACCTGGAAATCGGTAGCTTCCACGGCCGCACACTGTGACAGTAGGCTCGCGCCGTGCGCTACAGAGCCAAGCTTCCCCAACTCGACGGCGGCCTCTTCCTGACCGACGGAGGCATCGAGACGTCGCTGATCTACCACCAGGGCCTCGAGCTGCCGCTGTTCGCCGCCTTCGATCTCCTGAAGGACGACGAGGGGACGGAGGCGCTCCGACGCTACTACGAGCCCTACGCCGCCCTCGCGAACGAGCGCGGCCTCGGCTTCGTGCTCGAGAGCCCGACCTGGCGCGCCAGTCCGCGCTGGGCGAGTGAGCTGGGCTACAGCGACGAGGAGCTCGACGCGCTCAACCGCAAGGCCATCGCGTTGATGGAGGAGCTACGGGACCGCATCGACGACGGCGAGGCGCCGATTGTCATCAGCGGCTGCATCGGGCCCCAGGACGACGGCTACAGCCCGGCTACGAAGCTCAGCGCGACCGATGCAAGGGACTACCACGCCACCCAGATAGGGACCTTCCGCGACACCACCGCCGACATGGTCACGGCGGTCACGATGACCTACGTGGACGAGGCGGTCGGGATCGCGCGGGCGGCGGCGGAGGCCGGCCTGCCCTCGGCGATCTCCTTCACGCTCGAGACGGACGGGAAGCTGCCGAGCGGCCAGGGCCTGGGGGAGGCGATCGGGCAGGTGGACGTCGAGACGGGCAGCGCGCCTGCCTACTACATGATCAACTGCGCGCATCCCACTCACTTCGAGAGCGTCCTCGAGACCGGCGCGCCGTGGGTCGAGCGCATTCGCGGCCTCCGCGCGAACGCCTCGACCAAGAGCCACGCCGAGCTGGACGAGGCGACCGAGCTCGACGAGGGCGATCCCGCCGACCTCGGGGCGCGCTACACGGCGCTCAGGAGCCGGCTGCCCAAGCTCAGTGTGCTGGGCGGCTGCTGCGGGACGGACCACCGTCACGTCGCGGAGATACGCGACGCGTGGTGAACGTCGCATAGGAAAAGCACGCCTCGCTAGGCTTCGGGCCAACAAGGAGTTTCCTCCTTACGCTCGAAACTCTCGGTCGTATGGCGCTTCGCGACACATGGCATCGCACGCTCGTCTACTTCGGCTTGGCCGAGGAAGAGGATCCGCGCTACGAGGCGCTTCCGGATCCCGAGCCTGAGGCTGAGCTCGAGGATCGCTACCGGGAGCGGCCCAACGTGCGCCGGCTGCAGCGCCGCCGTCGCGACGAGTTCGACGACATCTTCGCCGACGAGCCGCGCGGTCGCGAGACCCGCGTCCTGCGCCCGGTGGGCGGGAACGGCAGCGCCCGCGGCGGGGAGATCCAGGTCCACCTGGTGATCCCCAAGAGCTTCAACGACGCCCAGCAGATCGCCGACCAGTTCAAGGATGCCGTGCCCGTGATCCTCAACCTGCAGGGCACCGACACGGACCTGTCCAAGCGGCTGATCGACTTCGCCTCCGGCCTCACCTACGCGCTCGACGGCGGCATGCAGCGGATCGCCGACAAGGTGTTCCTGCTCACGCCGCGGAACGTCGAGGTTTCCGCCGAAGAGCGCGCGCGCCTGATCGAGAAGGGCTTCTTCAACCAGTCCTGAGGTATCTGGCGCCGGATAGGCTTCCGGCGCAATGAGGCTGGGCCTGATCGGTGCAGGGAACATGGCGTCCGCGCTCGCGCGCGGCATCGGCGAGCCGGTGCTCGTGCACGACGTCGACGAGGCCAAGGCGAGGGCGCTCGCGGAGGAGCTGCGCGGCGAGGCCGTCGGCTCGAATGCCGAGCTCGCGGAGCGGGCCGACGTCCTCGTCCTCTGCCACAAGCCGCAGCAGCTCGAGGAGGTCGCGCGCGAGGTGGAGGGCCGCGCAAGCGTCGTCGTGTCGATCCTGGCGGCGACCAGCACGGAGAAGATCAGCGCCGCGTATCCGGGCGCGTCGGTCTACCGCTTCATCCCGAACATCCCGGCGGAGGTCCGCCGCGCCGTGCTCTGCTACGTGCCGGGGCCGGGCGCCGGCGACGGCCCCGAGGACGAGATTCTCCAGCTCATGCGCCGCACCGGCACGGTCATCAGGCTCGACGACGAGCCGCTCATCGAGCCCGCGATGGCGCTGATGGCCTGCGGGCCCGGCTTCATGGCGCTCGTCGCGGAGACCTTCGCGGAGGCGGGCGCCGCGCACGGCCTCGACCCGGACGACGCGATGCGCATGGTGGTCGAGACCATGGGCGGCACCGCCGACTACCTGGCACAGCACGGCTACGACGGGCCCGCGCTTCGCGCGCGCGTCGCCACGCCGGGCGGCACCACGGAGCGCGGTCTCATCGCGCTCGAGGAGCACGGGCTTCGCGACCTGACGCGCGCGGCCGTCGACGCGGTCGTGGAGGCCACCAAGTGAGGGTCTACATGGCCCTCACGCGGGGCGACGTGGCCGACTACGTCGAGACGCTCGCGCTCGTCTACCTCGTCCTGATCTTCATCCGCATCCTGATCAGCTGGATCCCGCGGATGCCCTACAACCGCTACCTGGCGGCGGTCCTCCAGTTCGTGAGCGACGTCACCGACCCGTACCTCAACCTGTTCCGGCGCATCCTTCCGCCGGTCCGGATGGGGTCGGGGGCGCTCGACCTGAGCCCTATCATCGCGACGATCGTGCTGATCTTCGTCAGCTCGATCGTGGCCAGGCTCATCAGGGGGTGAGCCGGCCGGGCCCGCCCGCGGCGATCGCCACCGCGGGGTTGGTCGTGGCGGTCGACCAGGTCACGAAGCAGCTCGTGAACTCGAACATAGACCGCGGCGACCACGTGAACGTGTTCGTCGGGCTCGACCTGACGAACACGCGCAACACCGGCGTGGCCTTCGGCGCGCTCGAGGGCGGCGGGCTCGTCGTCGCGATCCTAATCGGCCTGTCGCTCGCGCTGCTCTTGGGCTACTTCCTGGCCAACCGCGACATGCCGCTCCTGTGGCTTCCGGTGGGCCTGCTGCTCGGCGGAGCGCTCGGGAACCTGGCCGACCGTGCGCGCGAGGGAGCCGTGATCGACTGGATCGATCCGGTGGCCTGGCCGGCGTTCAACGTCGCCGACTCCTGCATCGTGATCGGCGTGTTCCTGCTCCTGTGGGTGGTCGAGGGGAGGCCGAAACGAGCACGCGAGGGCTGATCGCGCGTCCGGACGACGCGGGGCTTCGCCTCGACGCGTTCCTCGCCGCGCGCGGGGCGTTCCGATCGCGCGCCGCGGCCCAGCGGGCCGTCGAGGCGGGCGAGGTGACCGTCGACGGAGCGGTACGCGCGAAGAACCACCGCGTCCGGGGCGGCGAGCGGGTCGCGATCGCGGACGCCGCTGCCGAGGAGGCGGCGGCAGCGCCCGCCGAGGTCGTTTTCCAGGTCGTCCACGAGGACGAGCACCTGATTGTTGTGGACAAACCCGCCGGCATCGTCGCGCATCCGGCGCCCGGCCATCGCGGGGTGACGCTCGCGGAGGCGCTGCCCCAGGGCTCCGGGCTCGTGCACCGCCTCGACAGGGAGACCTCCGGCCTGCTCGTGGTGGCGCGCTCGGAGGAGGTGCTCGCCGCCCTCCGGCGCATGATGAAGGCGCGCGAGATCACCCGCGAGTACACGGCCCTCGTCGAGGGGCACCCGGACGCCGAGACCGGCACGATCGACGCGCCGATCGGCCGCGACCGCGGCAACCGCACGGTCATGTCCACGCGGACGGACAGGGCGAGGGAGGCGGTGACCCATTTCGAGGTCGTCGAGCGGCTTCCGCGGACCAGCTTGCTGCACGTGCGGCTCGAGACGGGGCGCACGCATCAGATCCGCGCACACCTGGCCGCCATCGGCCATCCGGTCGTCGGCGATCCCCAATATGGGGGACGCGCGAGCGGCCGCCGGATCGGCCTGGGACGCCAGTTTCTACATGCCTCGAGATTGATGTTTAGGCATCCGTTCAGCGGGGAATGGGTCCGATGCGAGTCCAAACCACCCGTCGAGCTCAGTCATGCACTTGACACCGCTCGACGGGAGCCAGTCTCCGGAGGGCCAGACGGGGGCTGAGATATACGAGCGAGGCGGTCTCCGGACCGCCTCGTCTCGTTGTGGGACAGCTATCCTCTGCGACCGTATAACCAGCTACCCCGCTGGATACAGCGGCTGCGGCCCTGCCCGGAGCGATTCCGGGTCCGCATCCCGACCGGCGGGCTGACATCCACACAACTCAAGGGAGTCTTTCGTTGGCAACCGAAATCGGTATTCGGGAGCTGCTGGAGGCCGGGGTCCACTTCGGCCACCAGACGCGCCGCTGGAACCCCAAGATGCGCCGCTTCATATTCGGCGAGCGTGGCGGGATCCACATCATCGACCTTCAGAAGACCGAGCGCCTGCTGCACGACGCGCAGGAGTTCGCCGCCAACCTCACCGGTCGCGGCGGAACCATCCTGTTCGTCGGCACCAAGAAGCAGGCCCGCGACTCGATCAAGGAAGCCGCCAACAGCTGCGGCATGCCCTACATCGACCAGCGCTGGCTGGGCGGGCTGCTCACGAACTTTCAGACCATCTCCAAGCGCATCCGGCGCCTGCACGACCTGCGCGACTGGACCGAGTCGGGGACCATGGAGCTCCTGCCGGTGCGCGAGCGGATCGGCGCCATGGCCGAGCGCGACAAGCTCGAGACCAATCTCGGCGGCGTAGCCGACATGCAGCGCCCGCCCGACGCGGTGTTCGTCGTAGACCTCAAGACCGAGGCGATCGGCGTCCGCGAGGCGAAGCGGCTCCGGATCCCGATCATCGGCCTGGTCGACACCAACTGCGACCCGGATCCGATCGACTACGTGATCCCGGGCAACGACGACGCGATCCGGTCGTGCAAGATCATCATCGACGGGATCGCCGACGTGGCGCGCGACAACGCCCAGCGCTTCCGCGCTCAGGAGGAGGCGGCCCGGCGCGAGCGCGAGGAGCAGGAGCGCCGCGAGGCCGAGGAGCGCGCCCTGCGCGAGGCCGAGGAGCAGCAGCGCCGCGAGGCCGAGGAGCGGGCCCGCCGCGAGGCGGAGGAGGCGGGTTTCTCGCCCGACGAGCCCGCCACGCCCAGTGGCACGCGTCCCGAGGCCGCCACGGGCGCGGGCGCTCCCCGGGAGCGCCGCACCTTCGACCCTGACGAGGAGTCCTGAAGAGCATCACCGTTTCCGCCCAAGACGTG
>JBKPSR010000062.1:0-18928 GCA_046735115.1 Actinomycetota bacterium | reverse complement strand
GGTCGCGAGCGCCGCGGCGTTCTTCGCGCAGGCGGCGAGCTCGGCGCCGGTGACGTCGTCCGTCGCCTCGACCGTCAGGCCGCCGGCGTCCAGTAGGTCGCGCAGCTGGCGGCGCAGGTCGACGTCGCGAGTGGCGACCACGACCGACGCCCCGAGCTCGATCGCCTCACGCGCGTGCGCGGGGCCCGCGAGCGTCGCGACCGCGCGGGCGCGGACCCGCTCGGCGACGAATGCGGCCGGCGTTGTGCCGAGCGGCGGAACCAGGCCCTTCGACGCCACGAGCACGGCGGACCGGTCCCCCATGCGCGCGCCGATCTCGCCAACGGCGGCCGGGAGGCTCGCGCAGGGCACGGCGAGCACGACGAGGTCCACTCCGGCGAACTCGATCTCCGGGACGGTCTTCACGTCGATGCTCGCGTCGAGCTCGACGCCTGGCAGGTAGCGGGTGTTCTCGCGGCTCGCGCGAAGCGCCTCGGCCTGCGTGGCCGTCCGGCAGCCGAGCTGGACCTCGACGCCGGCGCGCGTGAGCACGGTCGCGGCGGCGGTGCCCATCGAGCCGGCGCCAACGACGGCGGCGGTGCGGAGCGGCGGCAGTCCGCCGAGCCACTCCCACTGGAGCTCGACGCAGGGCCAGATCCGCTCGGTCACCTCGCCGGCCAGGAAACGCGACGGCTGCACCACGCGCGGGAAGGTGAGCGGCGGCCCGCAACGGAGGTGGACCTTGACGGGCCTGATCCGCCAGCCGTTCCGGACGCGCTCCGAGTTCGTGACGGCGATCGGCACCACGGGCTTGCCGCTCTGGAGGGCCAGGCGCCCGACACCGCGCTTCGGCCGCGCGAGCGAGCCGGTGCGGATGCGGGTGCCCTCGGGGAAGATCACGACGGCCTGGCCGCGCTCGAGCAGCGCGAGCGCTGTGCCCATCGAGTCTTCGTCGGACTGGCCGCGCCTGATCGGGAAGGCGCCGAGGCAATTGAGGAGCCAGCCGAGTATGGGGTTCTTGAACAGCTCCTGCTTCGCGACGAAGTAGATCGGCCGGCCGATGCAGCAGCCGATCGCGAACGGGTCGAGGAAGCTGCGGTGGTTCGAGGCGAGGATCACGCCGCCGTTCGGCACGTGCTCAAAGCCCATGCGGCGGAGGCGGAAGTAGAGGAGGATCGCGGGCTTCACCATCCACCGCACAGGCCAGTACACGAAGGGGTTTACGCCGCGCGTTCGGGTGCGCTCGTGGTACCGCTCGAGGGGGCGTGAAGCCATCGGGAAGACTTACCCGGCGCACGAAGTCTCGTTACGCTGGGCGGATGGAGCTTCGGAGACCACTGAATGGCGCCCTGGCGGGCGCCGCCGCCGCAGCTGCGTGGGCGGCGCAGCAGCCGCTCGACAAGCGCGTGTTCGCCTCGCGCTACGACGACGTCGAGCTGCTCGGCAAGCTCGTCACGCGCGGACCCGCGTGGCCGGCGGCCGGCCTCGGGCTCCACATGGCCAACGGGGCGATGTTCGGCGCGGTGTACGCGCTGGCCCGCCCGCTCGTCCCCGGGCCGCCCGTCGCGGCCGGCATCGGGGCCGCGATGGCCGAGCACTTCGGCTTCTGGCCACTCGGCGCTCTGATCGACCGGCACCATCCGGCGCGCGGCGAGCTCGAGCCGCTGACGAACAACCGCCGCGCCTTCGCCCAGGCCGCCTGGCGCCACCTGCTGTTCGGAGTCGTGCTCGCGGAGCTGGAGCGCCGCCTGAACGACGAGACCGAGTTCGAGCCGCTGGAACAGGTGCCGATCTCGTCCAACGGCCACGGGGACATCGAGCAAGCGGCGGTCGGGGCAGGCGAGTCCTAGACTCGGCTGACCTGCCGGAGTAGCTCAGCTGGTAGAGCAGCTGATTTGTAATCAGCAGGCCGTCGGTTCGAGTCCGACCTCCGGCTCCTGAACGACGCGGGCCCCGCTGCGCGGGGCCCGCTGATCAGTTCGTCTTTCGCCGCTCGCGGCTAGTAGCTGCGACTGCCCCGGCGGTTTCCGAAGCCGAAGCCCCCGCTCGGGATGCCTGCGATCAGCACGAGGATCGCGCCGATGATCGCCACGATCGCGGAGCCGGTGATCGCCGCCAGCAGGACATAAACGAGTGCGGCGACCAGCACGGTAAGCAGGATTCCAATCATCTCTTGCCTCCTTGGTATGCACCCCTATCAGGGCGCCCCGCACAGGTACCCGCTGGAGTTCCCAGGGAAACCGCTTGCAAGCTCAATCCCTGATGAACACAGGGGTTCCGCGCGGCACGCGGCGCATCAGAAGCTCCAGATCGGCGTCGGCTGCCCGCAGGCAGCCCGCCGACGCGGCGGTCCCGATCGTCCCGGGCGAGTCCGTGCCGTGTATCGCCAGCCGGTCGCCACCCGGCCAGCCCGCCGGCAGGTGCGGCTGATGGCCGTTCAGCGCGAGGATGCAGCAGCCGTAGTACGGGCCATAGCGCGACCCCCTCAGCTTATCGGTCACGGCGAAGCGGCCAGTCGGGGTCTCGGAACCGGGCCGGCCGACCGCCACCGTCAGCCGCCTGACCGTGCGGCCTCCCCTGCGCAGCTCGAGCGAGCGCTCCGAGAGATCGGCGTGGAGCGAGTAGGCCATGCGCCTAAGGCGCGGCGTCCGGCTGTTGGCGCGGCGGGTCGGTCTCGAGCGGAGCGCCACGCTGCCGCGCACGACCGCGAGGGTGTGCGGCCCTCTGGGCGGCCTCGGCTCCACCGAGGCGGCCTGGGGGAAGAGGGCAGCCAGCAGCAACGCGGTGAGGGCGAGACGGGACGCCATGGGGCGCTGGGTGCGACTCGGTGGGACGGCGGCTTAGAGCAGCACTTCGCGCGAGCTCAGGTGCGCACCGACCTTCCGCTTCACGCGCTGGAGCGCGTTGTCGACGGTCTTCGTGTCGCACTCGAGCCGCTCCGCGATCGCCTCGTAGCTGTGGCCGTCCAGGTAGAGCGACAGCACCGAGCTCTCGAGCTCCGACAGGACGCTCGACAGGCAGGCGACCAGGCTGTGCAGCTCCTCGGTGGAGATCACCTGGTTTACGGGATCGTGCGCGGTCGGCCCGGGGAGCAGCTCGTCGAGCGTAGGGTCCCCGTCGCCGCCGCCGGCGGCCGGAGTCTGAGAGAAGGAGACGTACTCGTTGAGCGGCGTGTGCTTGTTGCGAGTCGACGTCTTCACGGCAGTGATGATCTGCCGCGTTATGCAGAGCTCGGCGAAGTTCCGGAAACTCGACTCGCGGTCCCAGCGGTAGTCGCGCACGGCCTTGTACAGGCCGACGAGGCCCTCCTGAATGAGGTCGTCGGCGTCGCCGCCGATCAGGAAGTAGGACGAGGCCTTCAACCGGACGAACCCGTAATACCGCTTCACGATGCGGTCGTAGGCGTCCTTCTTGCCCTGCTTCGCCAGCGCGATCAGATAGTGGTCATCAAGCTCAACCTGAGTGTGAGACTTGAAGGCGCTCGGGCGAAAGGTCGGGGAAGCTGCCATCGAAGGCTCCTTGGCCTCGGTGACGCACTACCTCCCCTGGCGTCAGGTTCTCTGAGGTCGCGCTAAGCAGATACCTAAAGCTCGACTTCAGCCTGAACAACGATCGTGATTATGCCCCGTTATGGAGCCCTGTCAAGGGCCTCGTCGCGAAAATGCAAGATTCCGTACACGAGCGCGGCGGCAGCGGTCGAGACATTGAGCGAGCCGACCTGCCCATGGTTCGGCAGGGCGACGAGCTGGTCGCACGTCTCCGCGACACGCGGCCGCAGGCCGCGACCCTCGCTTCCGAGCACCACGACAACCCGCCCGCCGTAGTCCGGGCGATCGTACGGCACGGTCGCGTCCGCCTCCGCGCCGTAGACCCACAGGCCCTCGCTCTCCTTCGCCGACCGGAGCCAGGAGGCGAGGTTGCCTACGCGCGCGATGGCCAAGTGCTCGACGGCACCCGCGGACGCGCGGCAGACCGCGGGCGTGATGTCCGCCGCCCGCCGCTCGGGAAGCACCACGCCGGCGCAGCCGGCGCTCTCGGCAACGCGGGCGATGGCGCCCAGGTTGTGCGGGTCCTGCACCTCGTCCAGGGCGAGCACGAGCGCATCGGGCGGATCGAGCAGCGAGGCGGCCTCGACGTACGGATACGGGCCCGCCTCGGCGCACAGCCCCTGGTGGTCCGGCGATCCGCAGCGCTCCTCGATCTCCCACGCCTCGGCCACGACCGTCTCGACGCCGCCCAGCCAGACCTCGCGTGCCGCGCGCTCCGTCGCGAAGACGCGCTGCACGCGGCGCTTCCCTCGGAGCGCCTCGCGCACGGAATTGCGCCCGTAGACGATCACGGCTGTTGACCGCCGCCCCCCGAGCCACGCTCAGGCGGCGGCGACCGCACGAGCCGAGCGCCCTCGGGCGTGTCGCGGATCTCCCAGCCGGCGTCGGCGAGCTGCTCGCGGATCTGGTCGGCACGGTCGAAGTCGCGCGAGGCACGCGCCTCCTCGCGCTGCGTGACCAGTCGCTGGAGCTCCTCCGGCGCCTCGTCCTCCTCTTGCTCCAAAAGTCCCTCGAGGCCCAGCGCATGAAGCATCTCGCCCACCCGGCCCAGGCCCACGCGCTCGCCCTCGTCCACCCTGCGATTGACCTCGGCTACCCACTCGAACAACACCGCCCGGGCCTCGGGGGTGTTGAAGTCGTCCGCCAGCGCGTCGAAGAACGGCTCCACGAACCGATCCAGCCCGGGAGCGTTCGGATCCAAGCGCCGCAGCGCCTCGCGCACGCGCGCAACGGCCCGGCCCGCGTCATCGAGCGCCGCCTGCGTGTAGGCGACCGGCTTGCGGTAGTGAGCGCCGACCATCCACATCACGAAGGCGTCGCGGCCGAACTCGTCGAGGGCGCCGCGCAGAAGGCGGATGTTGCCCACCGACTTGGCCATCTTCTCCTCGCCCATCCGCACCATGCCGTTATGCATCCAGGCGCGGCTCAGCGGCTTGCCGCGCGCCGCCTCGGTCTGGGCGATCTCGTTCTCGTGGTGCGGGAAGACGAGGTCGGAGCCGCCGCCGTGGATCTCGAACGGCACGCCCAGCACCGCCTCGGCCATCGCCGAGCACTCGATGTGCCAGCCGGGGCGGCCTTCGCCCCAGGGCGACTCCCACCAGGTGTCCTCGCCCTCCTTGCGGCCCTTCCAGAGCGCGAAGTCCTGCGGCGCCTCCTTCAGCTCGGCGGCGTCGTCCCCCTCGCCCTGCTGCATCTCCTCGAGCGGGCGGTTCGAGAGCTTGCCGTAGCCGTCGAAGGAGGCGACGCGGAAGTAGACGTCGCCGCCGCGCTCGTAGGCGTGCCCCGAGTCCACGAGGTCCTGGATCAGCGCCACGATCGCGTCGACGGTCTCCGTGGCCTTCGGCTCCTCGTCGGGACGTCCCAGCCCGAGCCGGTCGGTGTCCTCCACGTAAGCCGCGGCCATCTCGCCGGCGAGCTCCGCGCTCGGGACGCCGCGCTCGCGCGCGGCGTCGTAGATCTTGTCGTTGACGTCTGTGATGTTCACGACCAGCGTCGTGTCGTAGCCCTCGTGCTCGAGGAAGCGCTTAAGGAGCGAGAAGACGACGAACGGCCGAGCGTTCCCGACGTGGATCCGCCCGTACACGGTAGGGCCGCAGGCATAGACGCCGACGCGGCGCCCGTCGCCCGGCCCGACCGGAACGACCTCGCCGCTCAGCGTGTCGTGAATGCGCAGCCGGCGCACGCGCGGGAGGCTACTCAGGAGACAGGCGGCCTACGGTCCGTCCAGCGCAGCTCGGCCTCGAGCTGGGCAGCGAGGCCGAGCAGCCTCGCCTCCTCGCCGTGGCGACCCACCAGCTGCATGCCGATCGGAAGGCTGTCCTCGCTTCGGCCCACAGGCACCGAGATCGAGGGCTGGCCCGTCAGGTTCCACTCGAGCGCGAACGGATAGGCAAGGACCTGGCCGAGCATGGTGCGCCCTGCTCCGAGCCCCTCCCACTCGCCCGCCCGCACGGGAGGAACGGCCGCGACCGGAGTGAGCAGCACGTCGTGCCGGTCGAAGAACGGACGCATCCGCGGGGTGTCGTCATCGGCGAGCGCCCACCCCAGCGCGGGACGCAGCGCGCGCCCCATCCGCGCGAAGCCCTTGGTGCGGCGCTGGAGCCGCTCGGGGCGCTCGACCAGCTCGTCCACGTCCTGTGCGTGTCCGAGCAGGTAGCGGACCACGGCCCGGGGCAATGGCGGGTAAGGCGGATGGCGCTCGTCGACCTCGTGCCCGAGCGCGCGCAGCCGGCCGGCGGTCTCGTCGACGACTCGCCTGACGTCCGGGTGCACGTGAATGGGCAGGACCGGCTTGGCCGAGACCGCGACACGCATGCCCTCCGCAGGCCGGGCCGCGGCATCGCGCAGCTCGTCGTCCGCGGCGCCCACCGACATCAGGAGCGCAGCGTCGCGCACGCTGCGCGCCTCGAAGCCGGCGACGCTCATCCCGTACCAATGCCCCTCGGGGCTGAACGGGATGCGGTCCCTGGTGGGCTTGAGTCCGACGAGCCCGCAGTTCGACGCTGGGATCCGGATCGACCCGGCGCCGTCGGAGGCGGTGGCGGCCGGGCACAAGCCTGCGGCTACCGCCGCGGCGCTGCCTCCGCTCGAGCCTCCCGTGCTCCGGTCCGTGTTCCACGGATTGCGCGTGATGCCGAACGCGGGTCCCTCGGTGTCGCCGATGATCGCGAGCTCGGGAGTGTTGGTCTTGCCGATCACGACGGCGCCGGCCGCGCGCATGCGACGGACCAGCTGACTGTCCTGAGCCGCCGGCCTCGTGAAGGCATCGGTGCCGAGGCGCGTCAGCTCCCCCGTCACGTCCTCGACGTCCTTGACCGCGATAGGCACGCCTAGCAGCGGCCGCTCCTCTCCGGCGCCGCGGCGTGCGTCCGCCTGCTGCGCGTCGACGAGCGCCCGCTCCCCCATGACCTTGCGGAACGCGTTCAGCTCCGGATCGAGCCGCTCGATCCGCCCCAGGTACAGCTCGACGAGCTCGCGCGACGAGACCTCACCGGCGCGCACCAGATCCGCCTGCCGCGCAACACCCGCAAACGCCAGCTCGTCCCGCTCCATGCCGGAGCGGCAATCTACAGCGATTCCCCGGGCCGATTCTTTCGGGATCGCTGAAAAGGTCTTGTGCCTCGGCGGGTTCGCCGCGAACGTGCGCGGCCATGGAGATGAAGCTGGAGCCAGTGCCGATGCCGGTGCCGGACATCGACCGCGCCAGGGCCTTCTACGTCGATGCGCCCGACTTTCGCGAGGACGTGGACGGCAATTCCTGGACACTCCAGGAGATGTCGTCGCGAATAGGAGATCGATTCTGATGTTTCCGGGCGAGTCGTCCGAGTACCGGGCAGCACGCGATCGGCTGCTCGAGCGGGAGATCGAGCTGCGAAAGGCGATGGATGAGGTGGCGGCCGCACGGCGCGCGCTGCCGCTCGGCGGGCCCGTGCGCGAGGACTACGTCTTCCAGGGGGCCGGGCCGGACGGCGAGCAGACGGACGTGCGGCTCTCGGAGCTGTTCGAGCCCGGCAAGGACTCGCTGGCCATCTACAGCTTCATGTTCCCGCGCGATCCCGGGGACGACCGGCCGGGACCGAGCTCCGGCAGGAGCGCAAGCCTCCCCCTGCTGGAGGGGCCCTGCCCGTCCTGCGTGGCGCTCCTCGACCAGCTCGACGGCGCCGCGGAGCACGCCACCGAGCACCTCAACCTGGCCGTGGTGGCAAGAGCTCCCCTCGCCCGCCTCGTCACCTTCGCCGCGGAGCGCGGCTGGCGGCGCCTGCGCCTGCTGTCGTCGGCCACCAACAGCTATAACCGCGACTACCTGGCCGAGACGCCCGAACGGTGGCAGCGGCCGATGCTGAACGTCTTCGAACGCGACGACCGGATGATCCGGCACTTCTGGGGCTCGGAGCTGTTGTATGCCCCAACCGAGCCGGGCCAGGAAACGAGGCACGTCGGAACGCTCGAGCCGCTCTGGAACCTCTTCGACCTCACGCGCGAGGGGCGCCCCGACTGGGACGAGCAGCTGGATTACACGCGCGGCGTGCGGGCCGCTGCCGGCTGACGGTGCTCCAACAGCGTATGACTGCGGACCGACTCGACGGATTCGCGCGCGCATGGCTTCGGTGCGATCTCGAGGAGCTGCGGAGCTACCTGACCTCGGACGTCGTCTACTCCCCCCTCAGCGGTGAGCTCGTCCGCGGGCGTGACGCGGTCGTGCGCCGCTTCGCCGCGGCGCTGGCCGACGACCGCGGCAGCGTCCTGCGCTTCGAGCCGGCGACCGTGTGCGGCTCCTTCGGTGCGTGCCGCTGGCGGCTCTCCGGGAGCGCCGCCGACGGCGGGCGCTTCGCGATCGAGGGAATCGACGTGTACGAGTTCCGTGGCTCCCTGATCCGGGTCAAGGACGTCTACCAGAAGGCCTGAGACAATGGCGGCGCTGGGTGGAGTCGAGTACATAGAGGCGGAGGAGGTGCGGCGGCGGCCGTTTCGGGTCGCGGTTGCTCCTCTGCCCTCGCTCCAGGGGGCCCTCGTCGATGCCGTCGGCGAGCCGCGCAAGGGGACGCCGACAGCGTGGCGGCGCGCAATCCGTGCCCACCTGCGCGAGCGCGACTACGAGACGCTCGCGCCGTTCGTGACGCGTGAGCAGACGCTCATCCCGGACCCGCTGCTCGGCCTGGCGGACCCTCCCGGCGAGTCTCTGAAGGACGGGATCGAGCGGATGATCGCCACCCCGGACGACTCGCTGCTGCAGGAGGCGGAGTTGTGCCGTGTCGCGACCGGCAGGAACGCATGGCACGAGCTCGAGCGCGATCCGACTCGCTGGCTCCGCAGGTATGTCGCGAGCCTCCTGCGCGCCTGGAAGGGTTTCGGGCCGATCTGGCGCCAGGCCCGGGCGGCGCTCGACCGCGAGGTCGAGCGAATCGGCGTCGCCGCTGCGCTCGACGCGCAGCTAGAGCTGCTGGGCGGCCTGCTCGCCCACGGCTGGGTTGCCGAGGAGCGCTGGTGCCTCGACTGCAGGTTCGCCGACGGCCGCATGCAGGTCCCCGACACGGGACTCGTGCTCATGCCGCTCGTCGCCGGCGACGGCGGCTCGATCCTCGACGCGGCGGACATGACGATGAGGCGCATCGGCTATCCGGTGCCCGGTCTCCGCAGGCTGGGCGCCGACGCGCCGCCGTCGCCGGGCCTCGAGAGCGTGCTCGGCATCCCGCGCGCTCAGATCCTCCGCGCGGTCGAGTGCCCCACCAGCATCGGGAGGCTGGCGGAGGCGCTTCGCGCCGTGCCGAGCGCCGCGACGCATCACGTGAGCGCACTCGAAGCGGCGGGACTCGTGATGCGCGAGCGCGCCGGCCGCCAGGTGCTCGTGCGGCGCAGCGCACGCGGTGACGCGCTGGTCGCGCTCTACGGCGACTCAGGCCTCGCGCAGGCCAAAGGTCGCCCCTTCGCGGTCTCTGAGTAGGGCCGCGGGGCGGCCGGCGAGGCTCTCCGCCGCGAAGTAGGGGAGCCAGCGCGTTGGCTCGTTGCCAGTCGCGTCGTCCGCCAGCTCGCGCATGCCGCCCTGGACGCAGTCAGCCGTCCGAATCGTCGCTCCGCCGTCGTCGCCGGACACGATCTGCCAGCCGAACAGGTCCCCGTAGAAGCTCCGCGCACGCTCCAGGTCCGGGGTGGCCAACTCGTTCCAGCAGCAGGTCCCGACCGCGCCGGTGCGGCGCGGTCCGGGGTGGGCGCGCGGCTCCCACAGCGAGAGCCGCGCGCCCGCGGGGTCCTGGATCACGGCGATGCGGCCTGCGCCGGCGGCGTCGTAGGCCGGGATCGCGACCGCGCCGCCGAGCTCGGCGGCAAACGCGGCGGTCGGCTCGACGTCCGCGACGGAGACGAAGGAGGCCCAATTCGGCGTTGCCCCGAGCGAGCGCTGGGTGTCGGTGATCTGGTAGACGAGGGCCACGTCCTCGCCGCCGAGCCGGAAGATGGTGTAGCCGCTCCCGTCTCCATCCAGCGCCTCCCATCCGAACAGGTCGCCGTAGAAGCTGGTCGCGCTTGCCACGTTGGACGTGAGCAAGCCCACCCACGAGAAGCCGCCATAGCTCATGCCCAGAGAGCTTGGGTACCCGCCGCAGGACTCGCAAGCCTTTCAGCGATTCGGAAAGGGTCGCCGGGGGGCGTTCAGCGATTCGGCGAACCCGTGACCTGCGACCCGGCCCCCCACGGCCGGGCCGCATTGGTCACCCGGTCCCCTTCCGGATCCTCACGGCGGCGACCGTCGTCTTCGACAGCCCCGCTCCGTCGTGTGCTGCGCTCGCGGCGCGGCCGCGCAGCCGCCGCGTCCCCGCGAACAGCCGGCGCCCGCCGCGCGTCACGCGCACCTTCACCTTTGCCTGCTTGCCGGGCGCGATCGAGAAGCGCGCCCTGCCGAGCGTTACCACCGTCGCGCTGCGCGAGCCGGAGCTCCGGCGCCGTGCGGTCAGCTTGGTGCGGCCGGTGCAGCGCCCCGCGGTCGAGGAGGGGCAGCTCAGCCTCAGGTTGATGGAACGACGTGCGTAGGCGAGCTTCGTGGACACCAGCTCCACGCCGGCGAAGCCGTCGGCGGACGGCGTCGACGAGCCGGGCGTGCCGGATGTGCCGCCTGCGCCGGCCGCGCCCGCTGGCGCGGTTGTGAAGGTCCGATCGCCGCCCTGCGCGACTCCCGCGGCGTTGGAGGCCACCACCCGGTAGTGGTAGGAGGTCGCCGGCGCGAGGCCGGCGACGGCGGCGGTAACCGCGACGCTGCCGCTGCCCGAGCCCGCGCCCGCCGCGACGGTGCTGTTCCCATAGGCGGTCGTCGTGCCGTACTCGAAGCGGTAGCTGGTCGGAGCGCCCTTCGGGTCGACGCTTCCGGCGAGCGTCGCGCCGATATCCGTCACGGCGGTGGCGGGGTTCGTGGTCGCCGTCGGGGGCACCACGTACTCGTCCGCGCCGATGTCGGGGGCGCCGACGTTGCGGGGGTCGCCGTCCAGGTCGAAAGTGCCATTTTGGGCGTCTGAGAGCCCCGCGTCGATCGTCACCGACCCGGCCTTCTGCCGGTAGTCGCCCGTGGCCTCCTCGACGAACGACGGCGGCGTCCCCTGGTTGCCGCCCGCGGGGAAGACCGCGGCGTCGGAGCCTCCCGTCACGGACTTCGCGTAGTTCGAATGGGCGACCGTGATCGTCGAGTGAGCCCCGGCGGTCTCGGTGTGCGCCCACAGCCCAAGGCCCTGCGGATCAGTCCTCGCGATCGTGTTCACCACGTTCAGCGCCGAGCCGCCCGTTGTGCCGCTCGCATACCCCTCGATAGCCGCGCCGTTGTGGGCGACCGCGGTCACGTTCCGCACGCTGCTCGTGTTCGTCGCCGAGGACACCCCGGAGCAGATCGCGCTGCCGTCGGTGCGTCGGGCGACGACGACGCTGTTACGAATGGTGCTGTCGACCAGCGACGCGGCGCAGTCGGCCGAGCCGCCGCCCCGCACGACAACCCCGTCGACTATCGCGGCCTGACCGATCAGTGCCGGCGCGTACAGGCCCATCTGGGCAATCTCGACGTGGCGCAGCGTCGAGCCGGTGAGCTTCACGGAGTTATCTCCGACGAACGCGAGCACGGGTCGCGGCTGCCCGGCCTCTCCATGGATCGTGATCGGCGCCGTGTCGTCGAGGGAGGCCGTGAGCCCGTACAGCCCGGGCTTGACGATGACCTCGTCGCCGGGGCCGGCCGCCTTGACGGCCTGCACGATGTCGCACGGATAGTCGGAGCTGCACGCGAAGCCGTAGCCGTTCGGACCGACGTACAGCTGTGTCGCGGCGGAGGCCCCAGGAGCTCCGACAGCGAGGCAGGCAGCGGCCCCCATGATGGTGACGAGCCCGACACGGGACTTGCGCGCGATGAACATGCGCCCACGGTCCCAGCACGCCGGCGTCCGAGCCAGGGGGACAGACCGCCAACCTGATGGCGGAAAACCGACGCTCGGCCCGGGACCGGAACGGTCCGGAGCGTTCTCAGCGCTCGGCGTCGACAGTCGCGATCGCGAACGCGGCGATTCCCTCGCCGCGGCCCACGAAGCCGAGTCGCTCGCCGGTCGTGAACTTCACGTTCACCGCGCTCTCGTCGAGGCCGGCGGCCTCCGCCAGGCGGGTGCGCATCTCGTCACGGAAGGGGCTCAGCTTTGGCTGCTCGCAGGCCACCGTCGCGTCGATATTCGCGGGCCTGTAACCGGCGTCTCCGAGCTGTTCGCGCACGGTGCGGAGGAACTCGATCGAGTCGCCGTCGCGCCAGCGCTCGTCGGTGTCCGGGAAGTACTGGCCGATGTCGCCCAGCCCGGTCGCGCCCAGGAGGGCGTCGATGACCGCATGAGTGAGCACGTCGGCGTCGCTGTGGCCGGCGAGGCCTGCCTGCGACTCCTCTATCTCGACGCCGCCCAGGATCAGGCGGCGGCCCACCTCGAGGCGGTGGCTGTCGAAGCCGATCCCCGCCCTCATCCGATCGGCTCCAGCCGGCGCGCGCGGCCCTCGAAGACCGCCAGCTCGCTGACCTCGAGGTGGTTCAGCCACTCCACGGCACGCTCGTACTCGTAGCCCAGCTGCTCGGGGGTGTGCGCATCGCTCGACAGCGCCACCGGGCGGCCGGCGTCCAGGCACATCTCGAGGAACGGCGCGGCCGGGTACATCTCGCCCGCCGGCTTGCGGAGCCCCGCCGTCGACACCTCCACCGCCACGTCGCTCTCCGCGATGCCGTCCATCGCGCGGTCGTAGAAGCGGCGCAGATCGCCCTCGGGCGCCGGGACGCGGTCGCCGAAGACCTTCACCAGATCGGGGTGCGCGAGGATGTCGAACATCCCCGTGCGGGCCGCCTCGCCGAGCGTCTCGAAGTAGCGCGACCAGACCCGCTCCGGGTCCGCGTTGCGCCAGATGTCCCACGCGGCCCAGTCCGGCTCGCCATGGACGTCGACCGCGTCCTCGCCCATGAAGTGCACCGAGCCGACCACGTAGTCCCACGGCCGGCCCTCGAGCACGTTCGCCACGCGGTCCTCGCGGCCCGGAAGGAAGTCGGCCTCGATGCCGAGCCTGAGCCCGGACTCGCGCACGAAGACGCAGTACTCGTCGATGTCGTCCTTCGCCCAGTACCGGTACCAGGGGTGCTGCCAGATGTCGAGCGACTGCACGAAGCGGTGGATGTGCTCGGCCACGCCGAGCTCCTCGATCCCGCGCTCCTCCGCCGCCTCGCGATAGCGGTCGACGTTGTCCGAGGTGAAGTAGCGCTCCGCGGTCGACCCCTCTCTGTCCGGTCGCAGATGCACGTGATAGTCAGTGAGCAAGCAGCGCCTCGACGATGCGCAGGTCGGACTCCCGGGTGACCTTGATGTTCTCGGGGAACGACTCGACGACCGTGATCACGCCGCCCGCGTCGTCGACGAGCCAGGCGTCGTCGGTGGCGGCGGCGAGCGCCGCCGCGTCCCGCTCCAGGGCGCGCCGGAGAATGTCCGCGCGAAACACCTGTGGCGTCTGGACCGCCCACAGCGCCGACCGGTCCAGCGTGCGCAGCACCCGCCCGTCCAACGCCACCTCCTTCACCGTGTCCGTCATCGGCACGGCCGCGATCGCGCCGTCGATCCCGGGCTCGATCGCATCGATGCACCGCTCGACGAGCTCTTGGGTCACGAGCGGCCGGGCGGCGTCGTGGACCACGAAGGTCGTCGCGTCCGGGGCCGCCTGCACGGCGTTCCGGACCGAAGCCGAGCGCGACTCGCCGCCCCGCACCCGGTCCGCCCCGTCGTCGTAGCCGTCCGGAGCCGCCACGACCACCCGGTCGCAGACCGAGCTGAGCGCGTCGAGGCTCCACTCGATGAGCGGTCGGCCGGCACAAACGACGAACGCCTTGGGCCGGTCGGCACCAAGGCGTTCGCCGCTTCCGCCGGCGGGAACGATCCCGACGACGGACATATCTCAGATCGCTACGCCGTTGCCGGCGTGCCGTTCCGGGTCGCGTGCGCCTCGGCGATTAGCTCCTCCAGATGAGTCTCCGCCTCGTCCTCCTCCATGTCCAGCGCGTACATGAGCTCTGAGGCGAGGATCTTCTTCGCGCGGGTGTACATCTGCTTCTCGCCCGTCGAGAGCCCCTTCTCGGTCTCCCGGATGGCGAGGTTGCGGACGACCTCCGCCAGCTCGAAGACATCACCGGTCTTGATCTTCTCGCGGTTGTGCTTGAAACGCCGGTTCCAGTTCTTCGGCATCTGGCTCACGTCGTCGCGGAGGACGGAAAGAACCTTCTTTACGTCGTCCTCCCCGATCACGCGCCTTAGACCCGCCTTGTCGGCGTTACAGCACGGGACCATCACGGTCATGTCGTTATGAAGGATCTTGATGGTCAGGTACTCGCGCTTCTCGCCGAGCACCTCCTTCATCTCCTTCTTCAGGACCTTGCCGGCCCCATGGTGGGGATACACGACCTGGTCGCCGATCTCGTAGACGGTCGGCTCCCGGTCGATGTCGAGGTCCTCGATGAATTCCTCTTCCAACACTGCGTCGCTGATGATGTTCCCCTCCTGCGTTGTCACGGGCGCGCCGGGGCGCGCCGTTCTGTTTCAGGTTTGCAAATAACGGTCCACGAGGTTGATCTCCTGCAGGCGGCGAAGGCCCTCGCGGATGTCCTTCGCACGCATGTCTCCGACGCCTTCGACCGACTCGAGCTCCGAGTCGGCGGCGGTGAGGATCTCGTCCAGCCCGTTGAACTCGCTCACGATCGACTGAACCACCAACTTCGGCAGGCGTGGGATTCGCCCGAGGATGCGGTAGCCGCGCGGCGAGGCGGGATGGTCGAGTGTGTTGAGCTTCCGGTCGTAGCCGAGCAGCTCGGCGAGGCGACCGAAATCGAGCAGGTCCTGATGTGGCAGCCGCGCCAGCGAGTCCAGGACCATCGCGAAGCCCTCCTCCGAGGGCTCGACGATGTAGTCGCGGACGAGCGCCGACTTGTCGGCGGCCACGCCGACCATCGTTTCCTCCAGCTGCATCTCGATCAGGCGCCCCTCCGCGCCCAGCTCGACGATGTAGCGCTCGATCTCCACGGCCATGCGGGTGACGAGCTCCGCTCTCTGGAGCACGGTGAGCACGTCGTGCAGCGTGACCCCGCCCTCGAACTCGAGCGCGGTGAGGCGGGTGGAGACCTGGTCCAGTCGGCTGCGGTACTTGTCGAGCGTGGCGAGCGCCTGGTTCGCCTTCGCAAGCACTACAGGGATGTCCTCAAGGATGTACTTGGCGCCGTCGAGGTACAGCGAGACGACGCTCCGGCTTGCGCTGATGGCGATCACCAGCGCGTCGGTCTGCTTCGAGACGCGCTCCGCCGTGCGGTGGCGCGTGCCGGTCTCGAGGGAGAGGATCGTGGGGTCCGGCATGAGCTGGACGTTGGCCCACATGATCTTCGTGCCGTTCGAGGCGAGGACGATCGCGCCGTCCATCTTGGCGACCTGGTATAGCAGCGCGGGCGTGTAGTCGACGTCGAGCTTGACGCCACCAGACAGCAGAAAGCTGAGCTCCTCCGACTCCCCGATGCAGATGAGGGCGCCGGTTCCGCCCTGGACGATGTTGTCCAATCCCTCCCGTACTGCCGTGCCGGGAGCAACCATCTCAAGGGCTCGAACGAGCCTCGGTTCCTGCCGCGCCTCGAGCTCTGCGACATCGTCTCCGGCGTACGGCATTGAGCCAATTCTACGTGAAATGGTCTGGTTTCGCGGCGTTTAGCATGTTGTGCAGGCGTTTTGTTACGCCGTGAGGCCGCAAACTGCGGCAGGCCGCTAGGCCGCCTGGACCACCTCTTCGGAGCCCCGCGAGAGCGCCGCCAGGGCCTGCCTCAGGGTGCCGACCCGCTGCGACGGATGGATCACGCGCTCGAGCCCGAACTTCCGCGCCTCGGCCACCCGGCGGTCGGCGTGGGCGACGTGGCGCAGCTCGCCGGTGAGCCCGAGCTCGCCGAACGCCGCCAGCGGCGAGCGGGCGGCCGGCGCGATGCCCTTCGCTGCCGAGGCGAGGGCCAGCGCGATCGCCAGGTCGGCGCCGGGCTCGTCCACCCGCACGCCGCCCGCCACCGAGACGAAGACGTCGGCCGAGCCGAGCGACACGCCGCCGTGGCGGGCGAGCACGGCCAGCACGAGCGCCAGCCGGTTGCGGTCGACGCCGTTCGCCACCCGGCGCGGCGGCACGAGCTCGCTCGGGGCCACCAGGGCCTGGACCTCGACCAGCAGCGGCCGCGAGCCCTCCATCGCGCACAGGACCACGCTGCCCGGCGCGCGGGTGGCCTCGTTCACGAAGCGCGCCGAGGCGTCCTCCACCTCCACCAGGCCCTGCTCGTGCATCTCGAAGACGCCGACCTCGTTGGTCGAGCCGAAGCGGTTCTTCAGCGCGCGCAGCGTCCGGTAGGTGCGCTCGCGCTCGCCCTCGAACGAGAGCACGCAGTCGACGAGGTGCTCCAGCACGCGCGGGCCGGCGAGCGAGCCCTCCTTGGTCACGTGGCCGACCAGCAGCGTGGCGATGCCGCGCTCCTTCGCCGCGCGCATGAGCCGCCCGGCGACCTCCCGTACCTGCGACACAGAGCCGGGTGCGCCCGTCAGCGCGGGGTCGTAGAGCACCTGGACCGAATCGACGACGCAGACCTCGGGCCGCTCGGCCTCCAGCGTGGCGAGGACGGCGTCGAGGTCCGTCTCGGCGACGATCGGCACGCCCAGCGCGTGCGCGCCGAGCCGCTCCGCGCGCAGCTTCACCTGCGCCGCCGACTCCTCGCCCGAGACGTACAGCACGCTGCGGCCGGCGGCCGCCAGGTTAGCGAGCGCGCCCGTGGTGAGCGTGGACTTGCCGATCCCGGGCGCGCCGCCGATCAAGACCAGCGAGCCGGGAACGAGGCCGCCGCCGAGCACGCGGTCGAGCTCGCCGATGCCGGTGTGAAGGCGTTCGACCCTCGGTGCCTGGACCTCGCCCAGCGGGACCGGCTTGAGCGCCCGGCTGGAGCGGCTCGAGCCTCCACCGCCCCCGCGGCCGGACGGCGCCGAGGCGCGCTTCTCCTCGGTCATCGTGTTCCACTCGCCGCAGCCGGGGCAGCGGCCGTGCCACTTGGGGCTCTCGTGGCCGCAGGAACTGCAGGCGAAGACTGTTGCCGAACGGGCCATCCGGCGAGGCTAAGCGCGGCGGAGGACGGCTTCGCCCCATCCGTCCGGGCCGAGCGGTTCGATGGTTGGTTCGTGTCCGCGCTCGACACTCCTCTCGCCCCCGCCGAGTTCGTCGCCCTCGACACCGAGACGAACGGCTACGGCGGCGACCTGTGCGAGATGACGGAGGTGGGTGCCGTCCTCGTGGGCGGCGGCGAACTGCACGAGACGTTCGATTCGCTCGTACAGGTCGAGCGTCCGCTCTCGCGCGGCATCCAGCGCTTCACCGGCATTACACAGGGCATGGTGGACGGAGCGCCGCCGCCGGAGGAGGTGCTGCCGGAGCTGGCGGACATGCTCGAGGGGCGCGTGATGGTCGCTCACAACGCACGCTTCGACGTCGGGGTGCTACGGCAGGCCTTCGAGCGCGTCGGGCTCCGCTGGCCGAAGCCGCCCGTGCTGTGCACCGTTCAGCTCGCGCGCCGCTTCGCGCCGCTCGTTCGCCGGCGCGGCCTGGCGTCGCTGGCCGGATCGCTCGGCATCGAGGTCGAGGAGGTGCACAGGGCGCTGCCGGACGCGCTCACGTGCGCGCGCGTGTTCTGTGCTCTCTTCCCGAAGCTGTGTGCAAACGCCGTGACGCTGGGCGATGCGATCGACCTCCTCCGTACGCGCAGGCGCGCGCGCAAGACCGAGCCGGGCGAGGCGATCCCGCCCGACCAGCGGCCGGACCTGTCGACACTGCCGGACGACCCGGGCGTGTACGTCTTCCGCGACGAGCGCGGGCGGCCGCTATACGTGGGGAAGTCGATCTCGCTCCGCTCACGCGCGCGCGCGCACTTCTGCGCGCCCGCCGGCTGGACCGAGCGCGCGGAGATCGTCGACTACCGGCCGACGAACTCCGAGCTTGGGGCGCTCGTCCTCGAGAACCGGCTGATCAAGCAGTGGAAGCCGGCGGGCAACAGGGCGCTCAAGCGCACCGACCGCTACTGCTACCTCCGCTGCCGGCTCGACATCCCGTACCCCGTGCTGGAGGTGGGAGCCGAGCCGGCCGCGGGGCACGCGGTCAACATCGGGCCGCTGGGCAGCCGGGCGCTCGCATCCGAGCTCGCCGATCAGCTCACCTCGATGTACAGGCTGCGGCACTGCGGCCGCAAGCTGAAGCTCCGCGAGCACCCGTCGGCGTACGGGCAGATGGGCCGCTGTGTGTCCCCCTGCCTTGGTGACCTCGACCCGAACGCCTACCGCCGTCAGCTCGATCTCGCCCTGGCCCACTTCGAGAAGCCGGGCGCCGGCGAGGCGCTCATCGAGGAGCTCGACCGGCGGATGCGCGAGGCGTCGGCGGCTCAGCGCTTCGAGCGAGCCGCCGCGCTGCAGCGGCGAAAGGAGCGGCTCGCGTGGGTGGTGGACCGGCTCGAGGGAATGCTGCGCGCCACGCACTCCGAGCCGCGGCTGGTGCTGGCCAGGCACCCGGTGAAGGAGCGCTTCGACGCGTTCTGGATCGTGCAGGGGCGGCTGGTCGACTGGGGCCCGCTACCGGGACCAACCGAGCTGGCCGAGCGGACGGAGCCGGCGCTGTCCCGACCGCCGGGCCGCGCCGTGATCCCGGCCGACGAGATCGACGAGATCCGGATCGTGGCGAGCTGGATCGCGGAGAACGAGCCGCCGGCGCTCGCCCTGAACCCGGTGCCGAGCGCCGAGACGCTGCGGGCGTTCGCAAGCGCGGCGGCCCCCGCGGCCGCGGGCGCGGCGTCCGCGTCGAGCGCGGCCTAGCCGGCTTCGCGC
>JBKPSR010000061.1:0-6522 GCA_046735115.1 Actinomycetota bacterium | reverse complement strand
GCCCTCACCGCCGTCGTTGCCGCGCGCCTGGACCGGCGCGGTGGGCGCCGCCCTCACCGCTGTCGTTGCCGCGCGCAGGCGGGCGGCCGGCCTGGGCCCTAGATGATCTGCACGTCCGCGCTGTCGCCCACCACGAAGCGGTAGGCCTTCGGCAGGGGCGGGCCGCGTTCGATCGTTACGTCCTTGCCGATCAGGCTCGCCTCGATGCGGTGGTCGACTCGGGAGATTCGGGAGCCCGACATCACGATCGAGTGCTCCAGCTCGGCGCTCTCGATGGTCACGTTCTCGCCGATGGCGGTGTAGGGGCCGACGTACGCGTCGATCAGCCTGGAGCCCTTCCCGATCACCGCCGGCCCGCGCACGGTAGTGCGCTCCAGCCGGGCGCCCGCCTCGATCACGACGCGGCCCTCAACGCGGGCGTCGATCAGCTCGCCGTCCACGTGCGGGGCGATGTCGTCCAGGATCAGCCGGTTCGCTTCCAGCATGTCGGCGACCTGGCCGGTGTCCTTCCACCAGCCGTGGACGATGTGGGGGTCCACGCGCAGGCCCCGGTCGACGAGTGTCTGGATCGCGTCCGTGATCTCGAGCTCGTTTCGCCCCGACGGCTCGATCGAGCGCGCCGCCTCGAAGATCGCCGGCGTGAACATGTAGACGCCCACGAGCGCCAGGTCGGTCTTCGGCTCTTCCGGCTTCTCGACCAGCTGCGCTACGCGGTTGTGCCCGTCCAGCTCGGCGACCCCGTAGTTCTCGGGATCGGGCACCGGGGTCAGCAGGATCAGCGCGTCGGGCTGCTCTTTGCGGAAGGTGTCCACGAGCGCGACGATCCCGTTCCGCAGCAGGTTGTCGCCGAGGTACATCACGAACGGGGAACCGCCGAGAAACTCCTCGGCCGTGAGCACCGCGTGCGCCAGGCCCAGCGGGGCGTCCTGCTCTATGTACTCGATCCGGACGCCGAAGCTCGACCCGTCGCCCGCCGCCGCGCGGATCTCGCCGCCGGTCTCGGGGGCGATGATGATGCCGACCTCCTCGATGCCGGCCTCTGCCATGGCCTCGATCCCGTAAAAGAGCACCGGCTTGTTGGCAACCGGGACGAGCTGCTTCGCGCTCGTGTGCGTGAGCGGCCGCAGGCGCGTGCCCTTGCCGCCCGACAGGATCAAACCCTTCAGGGTTATCTCCGCGGGCATCCTGCCCGCGCCTTGATGGTGAGCTTCGACATCACGTCTCAGAAACGTGGACGCTAGTAAACGCCGCCCAGCTTCCGGTGGTCCCAGCTCACCGTGCGCGTCGGCCTGAACGTGAGTCCCACGCGCTTCTGCGCCTGCTTCGCCACCATCGCGCGGATCTCGTCGGTGAGCTCGCCCGCGTAGCGCTCGAACAGCTCGAGGCCGAACCGCTCGACGCGCGCCGGGTCGCGCTCCAGCTCGACGTCGCACTCGAACATCACCCCGCGGAGCTGGTCGTACTGGACGCCGTCCTCGAGCCCGAGCGTGGCGCGCGGCTCGCGCTCCAGGTTGCGCGCCTTCTGCGACTTCGAGTACGTCCAGCCGCGCAGTTCGGCTGGGTCATCCGCCACGAACCAGAGCGGGACCATGTGCGGTCGCCCGCGCGGCCCGTTCGTCGCGCATTGCATGACCATCTTCTCGGCGAGGAAGCCGCGCACCTCCTCGTCCGACATCTCGATCTGGCTACGCCGTGACGGCAAGGCGCTCGGCCGCCTCCAACACGGCGCGCCGGGCCTCCTCGGGCTCGAGCACCACCGCGTCGCCCGCCTCCTTGAGGATCTCGCGGGCCAGCCACTCGTACGAGGCGTACGTCCGCTCGAAGATCACTGCGCCGTCGGAGAGCTCCGTGGCGCCCGGATGGTCCTCGCGCACCCAGCGCGCCCGTTCGGGCGAGACCCAGATCCGTGCGCTGCTGCCCGACTCCACCTCGCCCGTGGCGAGCCACCCGTGCACGTCGGGCTCGACGCCCGGGCGCGGCTCGAACCGCTCGTCGAGGACCTCGACCTCGCGCACCCTGTCGAGCCGGTACGACCGCGGCGCGTCCTTCTCGAGGTCGAAGGAGTGGATGTACCAGCCCTCCTGCCCGTTCACGAGCTTGTACGGCTCGATGGTGCGCTCGGTGAACTCGTCCTCGTTCTCCTTGTAGTACTCGATCCTCAGGACGCGCCGCCGCGCGATCGCGCCCGACACCGCTCGGGCCACCTCGGAGTCGTCGCCCTTGGCGGTCGTGATCTGGAGGCCCTCCTCGGCCGGGTCCTGCCCGAGCGCGTCGACGATCTTCTGGCGCGCCGAGGCGAGCGAGCCCTCCGGGAGGTGCTCGCCGATCAGGTCGATGGCCGCCACGAGCGCCTTCGCCTCGAGCGGCAGCAGCCGGGCGGGCCGCGCGAAGTTGTCGCCGTAGGGCTCCGGATCCACCTCGATCTGGTCGCCCTGGACCTCGGCATAGAGCACGTACGAGCCGCCGCCGAAGTTCACGACGTTCAGCACGTCGATGTCCTGGCGCAGCTCCTGGTCCGTCACCTGGAGCGTGGCGCACAGCTTGGCCACGTCCAGCTTCCGGCTCTCGCGCGCGGCGTCGATCAGGATCCCGGCGAGCGTGACGAGCCGGGCGAAGCGCTCCGGGCGGATGGGCGCCTCGCGACCCTCGTCGTCGTCCTCCAGCTCCACCTGCTTCCGGCGCCGCGACGGCGAAGCCAGCTCCGGTGGCCGCGCATGGCGCTCGGTCACGAGCTCGAGCCGCTCGCGCGCCTCGTTCGCGAGCTCCTCCGGCCCCTCGATGCGCGCCTGCTCGCCCAGGCCGAGCACCCAGGAGACCATCTGGCGCGAGTCGGCGTAGTCGGTCTCGAAGATCACGCCGCCCTCGGCGTCGTGGACCTCACCGGCGTGGCCGAAGTGGCGCAGCGCGAGCCAGTCGATGCGGTCCGACAGCCAGATGCGCGCGCGGCCCACCGGGTCGCCGAGCTGCCAGTCCGTGCGCGTTGCGTACACGCGCGGGTCGAAGTCGTCGGGCCGGTTGAAGTCGTGCTCGGCCTTCGACGAGTAGCCGACCTTGCCCCGGATGCGTGACACGCGGAACACGCGCACGTCGTCGCGCTCGTGCGAGTGGCCGATCAGGTAGAACTGCCCGCCGCGGTAGAGCAGGTGGTAGGGGTCCACCTTGCGCTTCTCCTGGGCGTCGCGGCCGATCGTGTAGTAGTCGAACACGATCGTCTTGCGGCGAAAGATCGCGGTCTCGACCTTCGACAGCCGCTGCGACAGCTCGCGTCCGCCCGCCCCCGCGGTCACGGCGAGCGCCACGCTGCGCTGCTCCGGCGCGTCGAGCGGCGACGGCTTGCCCCACGACAGCTGCTGCAGCGCCAGCCGGAGCGGCTCCGCGTAGGCGAACTCGCCGTCGAGCAGCGACAGCGAGGTCCGGAGCGCCCCGAGCTCCTTGTCCGTGAACTCGATCGCCGGGAGGTAGAAGTTCTCGGGCGGCAGCGAGTAGTTCTCGGCCTCGTAGTAGCCCTCGGCCGGCTTGTCGACCTTCAGCTGGATGCCGAGCGACTCGAGCTCCGCCCGGTCGGCGTAGAAGCGCCGCGCGAAGGCCTCGTCGTTCATCTGCGAGTAGCCCTCCACGTCCTGCTTGATCTCGAGCGCGGTGACGGGCCGTCGCTCCGCCATCAGGAACGAGATCAGGGACAGCTGCCGGATGAGCTTCTCGGTGTCCTTCGCCATGCCTCGCGCACGAGGATAAGCGGGAAACTCAGCTTCCGCGCCCCCAGCCGCAAGAGCCCCCGCTATTTGCGGCAGCCGGCGGCCTCATCTCCGCCGCCTGGCCATCTCCACGGGCACCTCCGCGGCGATGTTGATCGTGCGGCAGCGCCCGCATCTGATCCTCACCCGCCTCCCCATGTGCTCCGGGTTCATCCCGGTCGCGAGCAGGTTCCCGCACTCCGCGCAGAGGTAGTCGTCCGCGCCGTTGCCGCGGAACACGGGCCGCTCCGGATCGTCCTGGACCGCGGTCCCGCCGTCGATCGGGATCTCACCCTCGCGTACGCGGCGCATCTTCTTCGTCGTCATCAGATCGTCGCGAGCTTCCCCGTGAAGTCCTTGATCAGCGCGTCCAGGACGCTCACGACGACGCCCTCGCCCATCGACGCCGCCTTGCCGGTGATCTGCGCCGCCGTGTGGATCGTGCCGCCTCCGTCCGAGAGCGCGAACGTCACGTCCGCGTTCGCGTGCCCCTGGCCGCCCGCCTCCTTCGACTTCACCTGCATCACGGCGCGGTGCTCCCCGGCGTCCTGCTCGATCACCTCGACCGTGCCGGTGAACGTCATCGACATCGCGCCCATCTTCACCTTGATCTCCGCCCTGACCGACTCCGGGCCGGTCCGCTCCAGCACGCTGCCGCCCTCGACGCACGGGACCAGCCGCTCGAGGTCGAGGATCGCCTCCCACGTCTCGTCGATCGGCTTTCCGCTCGTGAAGGAATGGTCCAGCTCAACCACGTGGGGCTCCTTGTCTTAGGGTGCATCCATCGCGCGCGTGTTCGGCCCCGACAACGCCACCCTGACCGTGAGGACGAAGCGGACCGGCGCGGCTTCCAAGGCGGGGCACGACCTGCTGATCGAGGTGGGTTCGTGGTCCGCCACGTTCGACGCCGACGCGGATCCCGCACTCACGCTGACGGCCGACCCGCGCTCGCTCCGCGTGCTCGAGGGGACCGGCGGCGTCCAGGCGCTCGACGACGAGGCCAAGGCGGGCATCGCGCAGACGATCGATGAGGAGGTCCTCGTCGGGGCGCCGATCGAGTTCCGCTCGACCTCCGTCGAGGACGAGCGGGTGGAGGGGGAGCTGGAGCTCGCGGGAGAGCGCCATCCGATCAGCTTCGAGCTCGCCGCCGGCGAGGACGGACGGCTCACCGGTGGCGCGACCGTGAAGCAGAGCGACTGGGGCATGAAGCCCTACTCGGCCCTGTTCGGGACGCTGAAGGTCGCCGACGAGGTCGAGGTCGCGGTCGAGACGGAGCCGCACGGCGGCTAGTCGCGGTAGACGGTCTGCGCGTCCAGGCCGCCCTCGACCCCCGGGGGCAGCGCGCCCGTCCCGTGTGCGTACAGGGCGAGGTCCGCGATGGTCCTCGCGTCCGCGCCGTCGCCGGCCGCCGCGAATGCGCCGCCCGCCCAGGTGAGGCTCTCGGGCGAGGCCCCGAGCGCAACGCCGGCCAGCAGCTGCGCCTTGTCGCGGATCTTCCCGGCCGCACTCGTCACTGCCGCCTCGGTCCCCGCCGACGGGGTCGTGTTGAAGCCGTGGCCCTCTCCGAAGCGATCCGTGTCCGCGGGCACCACCTTCACGTCCAGCGGCGGGACGCCGAGCTCGCCCGCCACGAGCTCCGCGTAGCGGCCCTCGTTGCCGTCGGACTCCGTCGTCAGGCTGAGCACCATCTTGCCGGTCGGGTGTACGCGCAGGAAGACCGCGCGGTAAGCCTCGTCAGCCATCGTCCTTCCTCTCCTCCTCGTGCGCGAGGCGCTGGCGCTCCTGATGGGCCGTCAGCGCATTGTGCTCCTCAAGGTCGCAGAAGCTCGGCTGCGGGCCGCCGAGCGGGTGGGCGGGCACGGCCGGGCGCTCGCAGCCGGGATAGATGCAGGTCTTGCCCTGGGTGTCACTCGCCTCCATCGGGCCCCCAGCCGGGTGTCGTCCTGCCTCGGCTCGGTCCGTAGCCGCTCGGCATCGCGACCGAGCTGCCCTGGACCGGAGTAGCGCTCGCCCAGGGCTCCTCGTCGGGCTCCGCAACCCCGGGGGCAGGCTTAAGCATGTCCCCGTTCCCTTTCTCGGTGCGAATTGCCTGGATCACCTCGTCGAGCGCCTCGAGACTGTGGCCGCTCACGAGCGCGTCGCAGTACGGGAGCGCCGCCGCCATGCCGCCCGCGCGCGGCGAGAAGCCGGCGGCGCTCGCGCGCGGGTTCACCCAGACGATCCTGCGGGCGAGCCGCGACAGCCGCTCCATCTCACGCGCGACCAGCGCGGGGTCGCCGCGCTCCCAGCCGTCCGACAGGATCACGACGAGCGCGCCGCGGGCCATGCCGCGGCGGCCGTGGCGGTCGTTGAACTCCTTCAGCGCGTCGCCGATGCGCGTCCCGCTGGACCAGTCGGGCGCGGCGGCCGCGGCTCGCTGGATCGCGCGCTCGGGGCTGCGTGAGCGCAGGGCGCGCGTCAGCCGGGTCAGACGTGTGGCGAACGCGAACGCCTCCGCGTTAGGCCCGCTGCCGGCCGCGCAGGTGAGGAACTGGAGATACGCGCGCGCGTAGGGCTCCATCGAGCCGGATATGTCACACAGCAGCACCATGCGGCGCGGGACGACGCGCCGCCGCCGGCGCGCCAGCCGGATCGGGTCTCCGCCCGTCCGGATGCTTCCGCGGAGAGTGCGCCGCATGTCCATGCGCTCGCCGCGCCGGTGGCGCTCCGCCCTGCGCATGCGCCGCCGCGGTGTGGCGACCTCGAGGTGCTCCATCAACCGGTAGAGCTGGGCGAGCTCTCCCGCCGA
>JBKPSR010000060.1:0-6671 GCA_046735115.1 Actinomycetota bacterium | reverse complement strand
CTCGTTCGTTCGTCAGCAAATCGCTGAACTCTCGTCGGTGGTGCGGCGGTGGTTTCAATCCGCCATGCAAAGCAGCACTTCCGCTTCCGCGTGATCTGACAAGCGCAGGCCAGCCTGACGTCCACCGAATGAGAGTGCCGCATTCCCATGGATGGGGGAGCGACACTGCCAGGACTGTCGCTTCTCGTCCAACTCGATAGCCGGGCCCGTCGGCCCAGCACTCTCGGGTCTGCCTCGAAGCGGCAGCGGCGCGTGTTCGGCACGAGCCGCGCCGCGCTGCCCCGATTCCTCGTTTGCGTTACCTGGTTGCCGCTGGCCTTCTCAACTCTCGCTCGGCAGGGACGTACACCTCGTCAGGACGTGAGTGCCGCGCAGAGCGTCGCCTCAACCTCGGGAGTGAACGGGAACTGCGCGGACACGCCGTGGTGAGTGCCGTCGGCATACGTAACGCCCGCGTCGTGCAGGATCACGCCGAAACCGGGGGCGCTGACCTTGAAGTCGTTACCGCTGCTGCGGTACTCGACGAGCGTGGAGTCGTCACCCGGAGTTGTCCACACGGTCCAGATGCTCCAGTATCCGCTGATCTTGACGGTCGGCCCGGCGCCCGTCGGCGAGAGGCTCCAGGTGCCGTCCAGGCTCGCCGCCACGTGCCGCTTCACGGCCAGGCGATCCACGTACCAGCGCGTCCCCGCGCCGTGGTAGTGACTCGTCTCGTAGATCGTTCCGCACGGCAGGTCGAAGTCCGAAATCGGTTCGTTTACGGCAACCTCGTCGACGAACGTGTCGCAGATGATCTGCCGACCGTCGTCCCTGCATGTCGCGTTCGGCGGTATCGGCTGGAGGGTGTTGGGGTCCACGATCGCGCCTGCGAACGCGGGTGCCGCCAGAACAAGCGACGCGATTACCGGGGTGACGAAAAGGGCCAGCTTGCGCATCAGGGTCCCTCCTGATTTGAGGCGGGCCTTGCCACTCGGGATCGGCCCGCTGCGGCCTAGATAAGTCCAGTATCGACGATCCGGGCGCGAGCGTGGGGAACTTTCAACCCCGTCCGTCAAGCGCCCTCGCTTCGTCGATGCGAACGCATCCATGCGACAGTCGACACGCGGCCGTCATGGGTCGCCGTCGCCGGGTGCGCTGCTCCTTCCGCCTGCTTGCACAAGTCGAGGTCGCGCTGAACCGAGTGCTGGTTTCCATGCGAAGCAACACTCCCCCTGACTGCTTGAGGGCGACATCGCCTGCTCCCGCACCCCGGCGGCTTCGAGGGCTCGCCGTCGGTTGCGGAGTTGCCCACACAGATCGTCCTCGTCCCACGCGGTCGGCGACCCGCCAGGCGCTGTTACCGCCGCGTTGCCGTGCTGTCGTGGTGCTGTAACCGCCGCCCTGCACGATCGGCGTCGATGTCAGTCCCCTCAATCACAACCCGGGCGGCGCTCAGAGGCTCCGCTCGACACAGGAGGCACTGATGGGCCAGGCAGTTCCCAGCCAGAACCCCGCGGTCGTGCTGCGATCGCACTTCAACCAGCTGCGAGCGCTGCTCGCAGTCGCGCTGATCGCCGTGATCGGCCTGACAGTCGCTGTTGTCATCGTCGCCAACGACGAAAACCAGGGCAGCACCGCCAGCTCGGCCGCGCCGATCGGCTACATCAAATACGGCGGCTTTAACCCCGCCACGGCCAGGCCGGAGTCGGCCCCGCTCGCGCAGCAGGAGCACCCGCTGCAGAGCAGAGTGGGCCCCACCCAGCCGGACGCGCCGAGCACCGGCTCCCGCTCCGACGGAGCCGCCGACGAAGGCACCTCCGGCCCGAAGGACTACAGCATGAACTCCGCGACCGGCGACGGAGCCACCGCGGAGGGCACCTCCGGCCCGAAGGACTACAGCATGAACTCGGCGACCGGCGCCCATTAGGAGACCCCAAGCCGCGATTCGGCCAAGCCTTGACGGCGGCCAACCGCAGCGCACCGGGGCCCCGGGGCGACACACCCACCAGCCGGAGCCGCGACGATGCGCGATGGGCCCTCCGCACCGGAGGGCCCATCGCAGACTCCACGCGAGTCTGCGTAGAGCGTCCGCGGCAGCTCCACGTTCTCCCGCGACATCGCCCGCCCGGTATCACCGCTACCGCTTCTCGTCCAAACCACCAGTCGCGCAGTCGCCGCGCTCGTCGCTGCTGTCACGCGGAAACGAGAGTGGCTCCGGGATGTGAGCCCGAGTGCTACGAGCGCGCTGCTCTGCGCTGGTAGGCCAGGCCGCGCCTAGTGTCGATCCGACTCGACGTCGCCCGGGGCAGCGCCCTCGAGAAAGTCATCGTTGGACCAAGCGGTCAGTGTCTCGCCAGCGATGGGAGACTCGGCAAATACCCGAGTCGAGTCCGCCGGTGCAGCTAGCGAGACAGTATCGGCGGCATTACATTCGTACGAGTAGAAGTTGCTCGTTTTGCCGCGTGTCCCGTCCTTGATAATTACGACTGCGTGAGCCGAACCCGCACTTGCAAGAACGAGACAGGCGGCGGCTAGGAGCGCAGGCACACGCATCGACCGGCGAGCGTAGCCGTGCAGGGGCAGCACGCCCACCCGAAGCCACCGCGGTTCAAGGCGATTCTTCACCCGCTCCGATGGCTCGAGGACAGCGGCTGGCTCGAGGCGTTCCTCTCCTCCCCTGGCTGAGCCCCTCTCGGTGGCGCCTGGCAAAGGACCGGCTCCTTCATGTGCCTCGCAGTAGCTCCTGTCCCGCGGCTCCCCCAACGGTCCGGTGCCTCGCGCCTACGATCTTCTGCTTCTTGATCTGGCTCTGTCCGATCACCTTCCCCGTCTGCGGATTGCCCCTTCGGACCCTTTCGGGCGGCTCTTTGCCTTTCCGCCAAACCACCAGCCCGGGACGCTCGCTCCGCTGCGAGGTTGTGTCGACTGGCGCCTACATGGCCGCCTCGCGACTAACTCGACGCTCCCGCCGGCACCACGGGTGACGCCGCGTGCGAGCGTGGCCTTCGTCAGGCTGCGACGTTCGTTTCCCGTATGGCTTCCCGCAGCGCGGGGCCTGGGTGAGAATCCCGCTCAGGGTGCGGGCTAGAGAGGTACCGCCACGGGGATTCGAACCCCGGTTTCCGCCGTGAGAGGGCGGCGTCCTAGTCCCCTAGACGATGGCGGCGCGGCGAGCGATTCTAGCGGCCGGGTTGGCGTATGCCCACGGGCGATGGGTGGTGTTGTGGGCGGGGCGGTCGGGTATGCTGCTCGACGTTCAACGGCCGGTGGCCAGGGAAGTCGGGTGTGAATCCCGCGCGGTCCCGCCACTGTGAACGGGCGCTGAAGCGTCGCATTCGGCCACTGGGGAGCCGACGGCTCACCGGGAAGGCGCGGCGCGGAGCTCGAAGCCAGGAGACCTGACTCCGGCCAAGCCCGTCAACGACCCTCGAGGAAGGGTGACTCTCATATGCGACCTGCTCTCTCCGCTGCCGCGACGGCGACCTGTCTGTTCGCTGTGGCCGCTCCCGCGGCCTCTGCGGCGATTCCCGTCGACCTCCGTGTGGAGGGCGCGGCAGGCCGTGCCCTCACGGCCGACCGCTACCTGACCGACTCGACCAAGATCAAGACGGCCAAACAGCCTCCGAGCTGCAACGGCTCGGGCAAGAGCAAGAAGGTGCCCGGCACGACCGCCCTCGGCACGCTCATCGACGGCTCGCTCGTCAACTCGCGCCTGGATCCGCTTCTCGTGAGCGACGAGTTCAGCATTGGTCTCTTCGTCTGCGGCGTCGGCGGCAGCAACACGTCCGGGCCGTTGACGTTCTGGCTGTTCAAGGTGAACCATGTCGAGTCCTCGGTCGGTGGCGACCAGGCCGCCGTGAAGCCGGGCGACGACGTGCTCTGGTACTACGTCAACGGCTTGAGCAACAGCGGTGACGAGCTCGGGCTCGTCGCCCCGGCGCGCGTGAAGCCTGGCGAGCAGTTCGACGCGACTGTGTTCGCGTGGGACGCGGCTGGGGTTCAGCGGCCAGTCGGCGGGGCGACGGTCGCGGGCGGCGGCGCAAGCGCCACAACGGACGCCGCCGGAGTGGCTCACCTCACGCTCAACCGCCGAGGGAACCGGACGCTCCGCGCTACGCTCGACCCGAATGTCCCCTCCGCGCCGACCAAGGTGTGCGTGAACGCGGACCTGTCGAAGTGCGCACGCGCGCGGGGAACTCGGATCTGGGGCAGCCGCCATGCCGAGTCAATCAGAGGCACGGCAGGGCGCGACTCCATCCTCGCGGGCGCGGGGAACGACACCGTCTCAGTGCGCCGCGGCTCCGTCGACAGGGTCCGGTGCGGAGCCGGAAACGACACCGTGCGCGCGGGCCGGCGCGACCGAGTCGCTGCCGACTGCGAGCACGTGAGCCGACGCGGCAAGCAGTGAGCCTCAGCCGCGGGCATGCTGTCCCGATGCTCGCCGCCCTCGTGGCGGCGGGCGCCGGGGCGCTCGCGGCCGACGCGGCTCCGAGTGCGAGCGCTGCGGCCGCGCCCAGGGTGCGCCAGATGGTCGTCTTTCGCGACGGCCGCGCGCTCACCGAGCGGGTGTCGACCGCGGGGACGACCGTCAGAGTCGCGGGCCGGCGCTGTGCCGTGGGTGAGCGGACACCACTGGCGGCGCTCGTGCGGAGCAGTCCGGGCCGCCTGCGGCTCCGCGACTTCGGCGCCTGCTCGTCGAGCGCGCGCGACGCCGCGGGGCTGCTGGTCACCGGCATCGGGCCGGACCGCAACCGCGGGCAACGCGGCTGGGTCTACAAGGTGGGACGTCGGGCGGCGACCGCCGGCGCCGCGGATCCGAGCGGCCCGTTCGGCCGCGGGCGGCTGCGCGCCGGCCAACAGATCACCTGGTTCTACTGCGTGCGCGCCACGGACTGCCAGCGGACGCTCGGGCTGCGCGCGACGCCGGTCGCGGGAGGTGTCGTCGCGACCGTACGTGCCTACGACGACGCCGGGGACGGCGTGCCGGTGGAGGGCGCGACCGTCAGCGGCGGCGGCACGAGTGGCCTTACCGCCGCCGACGGCCGCGTTCAGCTGGCGCTCTCGCCGGGGGCTCATCGCCTCGTCGCGCGCAAGGATGGTCTCGTGCGCTCTTTCGCCGAAATCGTTGAGGTGCCGTGAAGCGTGCGCGCGCCGCCGTCGCAGCCCTGGTCGTCGCCGCCGTCGCACCGGCGGCGGGCTGCGGCTTCGGCGCCGGGGAGGAGCAGGCGGGCGGCGGCGCGACCCTGCGCGTCACGCGCGACTTCGGGCACGAGGAGCTCGGCTCGGTGCGCCTGCCCAAGGTGCGTGAGAGCGAGACGGTGATGCGCATGCTTCGCTCGAGGTTCGACGTGACGACGCGCTACGGAGGGCGCTTCGTCCAGTCGATCGACGGCCTGTCGGGCCAGGGAGCCGGCGGCCAGGTCGACTGGTTCTTCTGGGTGAATGGGGTCGAGGCGGACACGGGTGCGGCCGAGTGGCAGGTGAAGCCGGGCGACCGGATCCAGTGGGATCGGCGCGACTGGAGCGCCGCCATGCGCGTGCCGGCGATCGTCGGCTCCTACCCGGAGCCGTTTACGAGCGGGCTGGGCGGCAAGCGTCGCCCCGTCAGGATCGAGTGCGAGGACGTGCATGCGGCGCCCTGCAAGGAGGCGCGCGCCCGGTTGGAGCGCGCCGGCGTGCCGACGTCTGGCTCGTCGCTCGGCGCACCCGGCACGGAGGAGATCACGCGCCTGGTGGTCGCTCGCTGGCCGCGGGCGCGCGGGGTGCGCGGCGCGTCCCAGCTCGAGGACGGGCCCGACGCGAGCGGCGTGTTCGCCCGCTTCAGCGGGGACGGCAGGACGCTCGAGCTGCTCGACGGGAAGGGCGACCCGGTGAGGAGCGTCCATTCCGGCGACGGTGTCGGTCTGGTGCTCGCGCTCCAGCCGCGCGCGGACGAGCTCGCATGGATCGTCACCGCGCTGGACGAGCGCGGGCTGGAGGCGGGGGTGCGGGCGCTCGACGAGAAGAAGCTGCGGGACGCGTTCGCGGTGGCGGCGACCGGAGGCCGGGTGGAGAAGCTCCCGCTGGAGGACGAATGAGCCTCATTCCGGTCTACCGCAGCCGTCCGAGCGCGCTTCACGCGGCGCGTGCGGGCGCCGGCGCCGCGTTCTGCGGATCGCTCGCGCTCACCGGCGCCATCTACCTCCATCCGCTGATCCTGTCGGCTGCGCTGGCCGCGATCGTGCTCGTCGGCGTGGTCGCGGGGGTGGGGCGGGAGATCGGCCGCTCGCTCCGCTTCGCGCTGCCGTTCGCCCTCCTGATAGCCGTGATCAACCCGCTCGTCTATCCCGAAGGCGACACGCTCCTGTTCCGCGGCAGCGAACTCCTGGGCCGCCGCATCGACATCACGCTCGAGGCCACGGCGGCCGGCGTGTTCAACGGCCTGCGGGTGATCGTGATCGTCACGGCGTTCGGGCTGCTGTCGGCGGCTGTCGATCCCGACGAGCTGCTCAGGATGTTCCGCCGGGTGTCCTACCGCTCAGCGCTCACGGCGACGCTCGCCACCAGGCTCGTACCGGTGCTCGCGCGCGACGCCACCCGGATGAGCGACGCCGCCCGCTGCCGTCCGCACCCGCCCGGGCGGCTCGTCGTCGCGCGGGCCGCCCTCGCGGGCGCGCTCGACAGGGCCGTCGACGTGGCCGCCGCCCTCGAGG